>NZ_BCNO01000002.1:0-295331 GCF_001514535.1 Thermodesulfovibrio aggregans
GGGGTTCTTTCATATTTTTGAGCCCCTGTAAGTGCTGTTATCTCCTCTTGTAATGCTAATTCAATAAACTTTTTCTTCATTAACTTCATTCTTTGTTCAAGTTCTTCCCAGAAAGATTCATTAAAATTTCTGTTGAATTCTTTCCATAAATCTGGTAACCTTAAATTAGTTAAAGGTTTTTCTTTCATGGGTGTATTCCTCCTTTCTTTGTTTGATTTTTGGGTAATTTAATGGAGGATACACCCTCTTTTATTGCTCTGTCAATTTTACACATAAAAAATTTTACACTACCCTGCGTTCTTTTATGTGAAAAAGACACAATCTCTTTTAGCTTTTCCTTAAGTGTTATCAACTTCTGCTTTGGTTCGAAGGAATAGCCATCTTTTGTTTTCTTTGTTACATTCTCGATGATTTTTTCAACTCTCTCTATCTCCATTATTCTTTTTTCAGTTCTTTCCTTTTCATTCATAACCTCTATTACAAGACTTCCAGCATCTCCACCAGCTTGAATCTGTCTTTGCACTTTTTCAACAATAGCCTCTGCTCTATCATCGGGTGTAAAAATCAGAATATTTTCTGCCCGTAAAATCAGGCTCTGAATCTTCTTTTTAGTTTTTTCAGAGAGAAAATCCATTGAATTTTCGTATATTTCTTTGAATCTTTTAATATAGGCATCACAGAATGACGGATTATAGGAACTATCATAGACGATCAATTCCTCAAACTGTCCTCTGTTACTGAAAGCAGAGCTGGTAAAGTTTGCAGAGCCAACCATTACCCTTGTATTTCCCTGAACATCTGAAAGTATGTAAATCTTTGAGTGTATTCGTTCACCTGCTTTCATGTATCTTAATTCAATTACCCCATTTGCAATGGCTTCAAGCACCTGAGGGTCTGATTCTGCAGAAAGAATAAACCGTTCTTCAAAGGCTGGATCAAGCTGATAAAACTCTCTTGCCGATTCTTCCTCTCCAAGAATAGCTATAACTTTTTTAAACTTTTTCACCCTATCAAAGAAAAACTCAGGTGAGGAAACATAGGTTACAACCCTTAGCTCAGTAAAATTACCATCAAAAAGTGTTTGAGGCTCTGATTTAAATGGTTTATCATTATGAAGAATGTGCAGATAGGAAACTCTCTTTGAAAATAAATCCATAGACTATTATAGCATTTAGAAAATTCGTTTAAAAATCAAACAAAAAGTCTCCATGAAGGAACTGCCCAGATCTTATCTGAAAGGCGTTTTATTTTATTTCCTCTATAGATAACCATCCCACCAATCAATTGATTACCGAGTTTTTCTGATAGAGCTCTCATTGGTCTTGCATCTACAGAGTCAACTTCATGTCTTCCCTTTATCTCAAAGGCTATCAAACCTCTTTCTGTTTCTATCAAAAGGTCTACCTCAAGTCCTGAACGGGTTCTATAGTAATAAATTGAACATGAAGCCTGCATTGTATTAATCCATTTATAAATCTCCATTACCACCATTGTTTCGTATATTTCACCTGTTACAGTTTCATATATTCCTGTGAGAGACCTGAGAAGTCCAATATCTGAAATATAGACCTTAGGACTCTTGATAACTGAACTTGTAATGTTTCTATAATAGGGCTGAATAAAAATCGCCTGATAGCTTATCTTAAGATACTCAAAATATCTTCTTGCTGTATCAACACTAATACCACAATCTCTTTGCAAGGTCTGAATAATTAAGAATACTGCCTGATCTCAGGGCAACAAGTTTCTGAAATTTTCTAAAAGGCTCAAGATACTCAAGTCTTGCAAGGTCTGAAAGGTCTCTTTCAAGATAGGTGTATTGATAATCCTTAAGCCACTTTTTTTTCTCTTCATCTTTTTCAATATGAATTAAAGCAGGCATACCACCCCACTTGAGAATGTATTCTTCAATGCTTTTGAGCTTTAAAGCCTCCTCTTCAAATAAAACTGCAGGTATTGTTTCTAAAACTTCATCCAGCTCAGTTGACTTTATCACTGAATCAATAAGAGGATATGTATTGCTTTCGGCTATTTCAGCCATCATAAGGGGCCACAACTCATAAATCCAGACTCTACCAGCCAATGATTCCCTAATTTTTTTGAGTAACATTATCTGACTTGAACCAAGTAAAACCTGAAAGTAAATCTTATCTTCATCATAGGCATACTTAATCTTTTCAAATATAGATGATTCCTTCTGTGCTTCATCTATAACAGCTTCCCCAACATCTCTGTGCCAGTTTAAAACTGAAACATCCCTTAATACTTCTCTGTTTTCTATGAGATCAAGGTTTATATATCTGAGTTCAGGATATTTTATTTTTGCAAGAGTAGTTTTTCCAGTTTGTCTTGCACCTGTAATCAAGACAATCCTTTTCCCTGAATCTTTCTGGGGAAGCACATCCGATAGGTAACGATAATACAGCTTTTTTTCGTTCATTATCTTAAAATTTACAGCAAAATTTAAGACAATGTCAATAAATTATACTTTACAAAATTTTTCTTTTCAATAAAATATGAAAGAACTTCTTACAGTTCTTGAAACAGGATATAATCACGGAGCGGGATGCTTTGGAGATGGAGTTCAATTTGCAACAGATTGCACTGCAGGGAAAGGAAATCTCATAAAAAAACCAAGAGGTAAGCTTGCTTTTACACTGATTGATCCTAAACAGGGAAAACAGATTTTTTATTTTGTAAGTCTCTTCGCCTCCAGAGAACCTGTTTTTCCATCATAAATAGCGTAACCGATTTTGTTTCCCCTTTTATCAAAAAACTCATACATAATTCCAACAAGCTCTCCATCTCTATAACTGTGTGATATTCTAGTAGTGGTAGCATTTGAATGAATTGTCTTAGTCCATGTAAGTGTCCTTGTTGTCTTTTGTTGTTCAATTTTACCTGTCCATTCTCTTTTCACAGGGTCTGTAATACGCCCCGGGTCAAACCCCATAGAGGCAGCCTCTTCAGGAGAAGGTAAACCTCTTCCGCAGAAATCAATCTTTCTTTCACCTCTCTGAGAAGATGAATCAGATGGATTAATGATAGTTTCACCTTTTTCAGTCTTTGCGCTCTTTTCTCTTTCATAGCCAGACTTTGTTGCCTCACCAGTATAGGTTTTTGAAGCAACAGGACCTCCAAATTGAGCTGAACTATCCGGTGAAGGATTTATGCGAGACCATTTTAGTCTCTCTACAGTTCCTTTTTTCTCTTCTTCTGCAATGGCATTAAGATACTCAGGCAAAGTTTTCATTACAACTCCGTCACCAGACTTTACTATGCAGCCGCCTGCAATTCCTTCAGGATCGCAGTTTCCTCGAACACCTCCAGATCCCCCTTTTGTCTTCACAGGTGAAGGCTTAGGCCAGTCAGGTGTTTTATCTATAAGCCATGAACGAGCTTTTCCTAAAATTTCAAGAATGGGGTGGGAATCTTTGCGTTCTATGTTCATTGTAACTTCCGTTTTCCGTGATAAAATTATAGTATAGTCTTCACCCATAACTATAACACACCTTTCTGAGTCATTTTTAAAGGTAACTGTTCCATCAGGATTTGAAATTGCCTCTGCACACTTTTTTCCCGTAGAGTCATAGGATTCATAACAGACATTTTCTGCAGAAAAGCTTTCTTCCTCCATTATCTGTCTTTGTTTACCTATATTTGTTGAAGGTTTTTTGGGTATACCTCCTAGAGAAATACCTCCACTTCCGTATTTTTTCATTCCACCCATTGTTTTTTCCATACCCTGACAGGGATCATTTCCAAAAGATGGCATGACTAAACCAATAGAATATAAGGCATTTATCACCTCTCTCTGAGCATCCTGTTTTTTTATATTTTCCTTTTTAACTACTTTTTCATCTGCCTCTGAATAAAAAGGAGAGGAAACCATCAAAATGCTCAACAGAATAAAAATCATAAAATTTTTCATCTATGACCTCCTGAAAAAGTTGTTTAATAAATTATACCAATTTTTCTTGACTTTGACAGTTAAAATTACTCCACATTCTTAGCAATTTTGCAAGCTTTGAAAAAGACAGAGATAGAAAAAGCCATCTGATAGGTAGCGATAATGCTTTTTTTGAAAAACAGACAAAAATCCCTAACTAGGCTGAATATACTAAAAATGGATGCATAGAAAGCAGCAGAAAGAATTTTTATAAAATTTTGTTTTTTTACTGGCTAATGGTGTAAAATTGACCTAAACTTATTTAATTATAAAAATTTTTCCAGGAGGTTAAAAAATGCCTATGATTAAAGAGTTTTTAGATTTTTTAAAGGAATACAAAGTTATTGCATTAGCTGTAGCCTTTATTATGGGTACAGCTTCAACCGCGCTGGTAAAATCTCTCGTTGATAACATTATCATGCCTTTGATTACACCTTTTGTCCCAGGAGGAGGCTGGAAAACAGCCACACTCTCTATTGGCCCTTTTGTTATAGGCTGGGGTGCTTTTTTAGGAGAATGCATAAATTTTGCGATTATAGCTTTTGTTGTATTTATAATTGCAAAAAAAGTGATGAAACAGGAAAAAGTTGAGAAAATATAATTGGGATTTTACTATGGGCGATGCAGGGATTGAACCTGCGACCTCTTCCGTGTGAAGGCGAACTTAAAACAAAAAATTGGCTTAAATACAGGGTTTCCTAAATGCAAAAAAATGTAATTTTTTACATTTTTATCACAATTTTATCACAGTGAATTAAAGTTCACTAAATTAAAATTTATTCATTGTTCCAAAGTTCCAAAGATAAATTTTTTTTCATACATTTTATTTTTGTTTTTTTATGCCATTGACGTGGATTCCATTGATTTGTAAAAAATAAAAAGTCTTATTGAAAATTATCCTTCGAAAAGCTGAATGTATATAAATTGAATCAGCATGAATAAAATAGGTAAAATCTTGAAATGTATCTTACTTTTTCTAAAGAAATAAAAAATATTCCATTCATTGATTCTTTCCTTGACAAAAAGGTCGTTTATTACTCAAAAAATATCCTTCCTTCAGAAATTGAAGGAGTTATTGGATGGGGACAGAAGAAAACTGCTGAAAAAGCAAGAAAATTTGCTCAAAAATACAATATTCCATACATCTCGCTTGAGGATGGTTTTATATGTTCCTATGGACTAAGAGTTAAGGGCTGTCCTCCTCTTTCCCTTATTGTAGACCCTGTAGGAATATACTATGATGCAACCAGACCTTCATTGATAGAAAACTTAATAAACAGAGGAGAATTTAATAATAAATTGTTAAACGAAGCTGAAAAGGCATTAAAACTTCTACTTCAATACAATATTAGCAAATTTAACTATCAACCAAATGCAGATATTTCGTCATTGAAAGGAAGAAGAAAGAGAAGAGTACTGTTAATTGATCAGACTTTTAATGACCTTTCTGTTTTATTAGGTATGGCTGATAAAAAAACTTTTTTAAATATGTTTAATGATGCTTTAATGGAAAACCCTGATGCTGATATATATGTTAAAATCCACCCTGATGTCTTATGTGGGAAAAAGAAAGGCTACCTCAGTGACATAGTTATTGAAAAAGAAAATGTTTATCTTATAACCCAGGATGTGAATCCGATTTCACTTTTAAAATTCTTTGATAAAGTATACACTGTCAGTTCCCAAATGGGATTTGAAGCTTTAATATTAGGTAAAAATGTTATATGTTATGGCATGCCCTTTTATGCAGGATGGGGACTAACGGAGGACAAAATCGAATGTCCAAGAAGAACTAAGAAAGCTGAATTGATTGAAATTTTTTATGCAGCTTACATTGCCTACTGTATATATATAAATCCAGTTACAGGAAAAAAAGGAACAATATTTGATGTAATAAATTTTATTCTCAAACAAAAAGAGATGGCTGAAAAAATTGGTAAATTTAATTATTACTGTGTAGATTTTCATTTGGCAAGGAAAAAATTTATCAAACCCTATCTTAAAACTGAGAAAAACAATGTCTATTTTGTCGAATCTAAATCACTAAGCGATATTGTCCTTGCTAAAAACAGTGTTTTGGTTGTTTGGGGAAGTAAAGGAAGAAGAAATTTATTTGAAAAACTAAAGAAAGATACCCCTGTTTACACATTAGAAGATGGTTTTATTCGCTCAGTAGGTCTTGGCTCAGAGTTCATTCCTCCCATGAGCATAGTGATTGATAAACGTGGAATCTACTATGACCCAACTGAAGAAAGTGAGCTTGAATACATTCTTAACAACTATGAGTTTAACGAAGAAGAAATAAGTAAAGCTGAAATGATAAGAAAGCTTATCGTTGAGAATAATGTCACTAAGTATAATGTAGAAATTTTGAAACCCTTGGTGAGACCTTCACAGACAAAAAAAATAATTCTCATACCAGGACAGGTGGAAGATGACGAAGCCGTTATTTTAGGTGGAGAAAATATTAAGAGTAACCTTGAACTTTTAGAGACCGTAAGGATTAAAAATCCTGATAGTTTCATAATTTACAAGCCCCATCCAGATGTATTGTCAAAAAATAGAAGAGGCGATAAAGCCTTTAAAAAGATAAGAGAACTCTCTGACCATATTGAAACAGATGCTAATATCATAAGTTGCATAGCTATTTCAGATGAAATTCATACTTTAACTTCTCTTTCTGGTTTTGATGCACTGATTAGGGGTAAAAAGGTATTTACTTATGGAGCAGCTTTTTACGGAGGATGGGGATTAACGCAAGATGAATTAAATTTGCCAAGAAGAAAGAGAAAACTTAATTTATACCAACTTATAGCTGGAGTTTTATTGATCTATCCTGTTTACTATGATTGGAAACTAAAAGGATTTGTCGATTGTGAGGCTGTAATTAATAGAATAATTGAGGAAAGAACAAATATTAATTTAAAAATTAAAAGCAAACTTCCAAAAATTTTTAAAAAAATTGTAAACTATTTCAATTTTCTAACAAGGAATATATAAATAAGTGATAACAGAGATAAGAGAGGAAGTACTTATTTATAATAATTACCTCCTACTTCAAGGTCCTAAAGGATTTTTCTTCTATAAGATCGCTAAATTTTTGAAAACACTTGGTAAAAGAGTTTATAAAATTAATTTTAATGGTGGAGACTTAATAACTTTCCCTATTTTTAGCAATATTTATAACTACAGAGGTAAGATAGAAAATTTTGAAAGTTATCTAAAAGATTTCATTTTCTCAAAGGATATAGAAGTAATACTTCTATATGGTGACTATAAACCATATCACAAGATAGCTGTTAATTTATGTAAAAAATTAAATATTCCAATTTATGTATTTGAAGAGGGATATGTTCGTCCTTTTTATATAACTCTTCAAAAAAATGGCATAAACGGCTGGAGTTCACTCCCCCAAAATCCTGAATTTTATAAAAGTCTTCCCGATATTAAAATACCTGAACCTCTACCAGTTAATTTCAAATATCTAAAAAGAGTAACTTGCTGTGTATATCATTATTTTTTCTTAGAATTTTTCCGCTGGTATTTTCCTCATTATGCGCACTGTAAAAAATACTTCCCCTATATACCTTGGCTTTTTAAATATTTCAGGGGTCTTGTAAGAAAGGTTATTTATAAATCCACTGAAAAGAAGTTTCTTGAATTATTTACAACTAAACTTAAATATAAATATTTTCTCATCCCTCTTCAGGTTCGTAATGACACACAGATTACAATTCACAGTAAGTATGCCTCAATAGAAGATTTTATTACTGAAGTGATGGAGTCCTTCGCAAAAAATAGTAAAGATGACTATTATCTTGTTTTTAAGCATCATCCTGAAGACAGAGGATTTAAAAACTATAAAAAACATATAACTAAGGTCTCACAGAGATTAGGTTTAGAGCGAAAAGTATTTTATGTGCACGACTTACATTTACCCACTTTAATAAAAGGAAGCATCGGTGTTATAGTTGTTAATAGCACTGTAGGATTACAAGCACTATATCATAATAGACCAGTAAAAGTCATGGGAAAAGCTATTTATGACATGCCTGGTTTAACATTTCAAGGGAGTCTTGATAAATTTTGGCAAAATCCGGGCAAGATTGACAGAAAACTTTTTGAGAAATTTAGAAGCTATGTGATTAAAACAACACAGCTTAATGGAAGTTTCTATGGAAGATTTCCTTTTGAGAAAGAAATTCTATCTTCAATCAGTTTAAAAACTATATCAACAGATTCCTCTAAACTCAATAGATGAGTATCAAGCACTAAATCTGGCGCTTCTGGTTCTTCATACGAAGCAGAGACTCCTGTGTATTCCTTTATTTCGCCAGCTCTTGCCTTCTTATACATTCCCTTTGGATCTCTCATCTCGCATACTTCAACAGGGCATCTACAGTATATCTCGAGAAAATCTCTCTCTCCTATTATTTTTTTTATTTTTTCTCTGTGCTCCTTTAAAGGCGAGACAAAGGCTGCTATAACTACTATTCCTGCATCAACGAAAAGCTTTATCACTTCTGCAATTCTTCGCAAATTTTCATCTCTATCTCCCTTTGAAAAACCTAAATCAGAACAAAGTCCATGTCTTATGTTGTCTCCATCAAAAGTGTAAGTTCTTATGCCTCTTTCATACAGTTTTTTCTCCAATGCGTGAGCAATAGTTGATTTACCAGAACTTGGAAGCCCTGTAAACCAAATTGCGATGCTTTTATGTCCATTGAGTATATTTCTCATCTGTCTTGTTACTTCAGGTTTATGCCAGACTATATTATTATTCATTCAAGCCTCCGAATCAGATTTTCTTTATAGATTTTTTCTGCAAATTCTCTAAGAGTCCTCAATTTTTCTAATGAATTAAAATACAATTTTAATCTATAAGAGGATTCCTCAGCAAGTTTTAAAATGCTTTTTATCCATATTTCTTTAACATTTGAGACTAAAATACCATCATTTTCATTAGATATTATTTTTCTGTAGCAACTCTCCTGCGAATAAACTCCAACCGCACCACAAGCCACTATCTCAAAAAACTTTGTATAGTTTCTTGCAAGATTAAATTTTTTAGCTAATACAGGAACTAAACCTATATGGCGTGTTTCTTTTAAGAGAAATTTTTTATAGAGCTTCCATTTCATCGGATGAACTACTATAGCTCCTTTTAAATTTTTGAATTTATCATAAACTTCTTTATCTCCCACAAATTCAAAAATTATTTTTTCATTCTCACTTAAGATAGCTTTTACAATGTCATAAAGCCAATTGATCTCCTGTGTATGTGAAGCTGTGCCGTGGTAGAAAACTTTTATATATTTTTCTCTATTCTCTAAAGACCAATTATTAAAAATTGGATAGGGAGGAATAATTGAGGGGTTTAAGTATTGATACTTTTCAGCTAAAAAATCTGTGGAGACAAAAAAATCAGCTCCATTCTTAATTAACCACCCTTTCCATCTATAAGCTTTTAAATAGATTTTTTTTACATACCTCAGGGGAAGACCTCTCCAGCTACTCAAATCAAAGAGGTCATCATCCATAAAATATATAATTTTTTTTATTGATTTTCTATTTTTCTCAATAAAATTAATCCAATTTTTGCTTAAGTAGCGAACAAAAATTATAGTAATTTGTATTTTCGGTAGCTCTTTGGGAGGAAAATTTAATAATTTAACTCTATCTTCAAGTCCTGATATTTTTAAGGCTGGTAAAATATAATATTCTGTTGAAGGATTGGAACGCTCTTCAACAATCCATATGTCCTTTTTAAAATCCATTTTTGTTCCAGGGTTTTTTTATTTTTGGAAATGAATTCAAATTAAAATCGGGCTTATTATAGTTTAGGTTTGGGTTATAAAATGGGTCATATTCAATATATTTTTGCCACTTTTTTCTTATAAAATCAGCTTCTCTTTTTGCTCGTTTTTGAGATTCCGGTGAAAGATCTTTTCCTCTACTTAGGGACTCATAATGATAAAGTTCAACATAGGGAGTGAATACAATCCTGTATCCTGCCTCTCTAAGTTTTAAACAGTAATCAACATCATTGAAACTAACTGGAAGATTCACCTCATCAAACCCACCGATTTTAATAAAAAGATTTTTCCATGTCATCATGCATGCAGCTGTAACTGCTGAATATTCTTGTTGTAGTATTGTCCTGTCCATATATCCATTTTCTTCTTTATTAAGGTACTTAAATGCGTGGTCAGCACAACCACCAGTCCCTATCACTACCCCTGCATGTTGAATCTTACCATTGGGATAGTAAAGTTTTGCACCAACAGCACCTACATTAGGTTGCTGAAGACAGCCAAGCATTATCTCAAGCCATTGAGAGGTTATAACCTCTGTATCATTGTTCAAAAATAGTAAAACTTCACCTTGAGCTTTGCTTACTGCAAAATTATTAATTGCTGAAAAATTATAGGATTTATCATATCTAAAAACTCTGATTTTTGCATTATTTGTCAAACTCTTTAAGTATTCAATTGCCTCTAAGTCATTGCTCTGATTATCAACTAATAAAATTTCATAGTTATCATATGTAGTTTTTCTAATTATGCTTTCAATACATTTTTTAAGAATGGCAAGTTGATTTTTAGTAGGTATTATGATGCTTATGAGAAGATTATTTTTAACATGATAGATAACTTTATAATTTTTAAAATCAATTTTTTCTACTGTTGCAGATACTTGCATTCTTTCAAGATGTTCTCTTACTGGATTATAATCCGAGGAAAGATCATTATTAGTTATACTTATCAAGGGTAGATGAAAAAGCACAGCGGGGATATGCTTTATTTTGGAAGTTTTTTCTGCTATTTTAAGCAGTAAACTATGCAAATTCCATGATATTTCTGCCATATCTAAGCCTTCAATTTTTGATAATACTTCAGCTTTAACAGCAAATGTAGAATCAATATAATTTGTTGCCCTTAAATATTCTAAAGAAAAATCTGGCTTAAAACATGGATTTACTCTTTCATTTTCAGCTGTTATGTAATCATGATCAGTATAAATTAAATCTGCGTTAGATATCCTTGCCTCCTTTGCTATCCGGTATAATGCATGGGAAGATAAAACTGTGCCAGATTTTAAAAATAAAAAATATGTCTTTTTTGTATTGCCTTGAGTTAAGAATTCATTAAACTGCATATCCATCCTGTTTTTTAAGATATTAACAGTGAATGATTTATATATTTGATCCTCAAGAGACTGAATAGTTTTTTCTAACTCTTCCTCATCTTGATTATGGATTAAAATATTAAAGACCACATCAAGATTAGATTTTTTGATATCTTTTTTTATCCTCTTGGTGTCTTCGTCGGTTAATCTATCAAAAGATTCTGTCCATTTTGAATAATCTAAGGTTGAATCACAATCTCTTATTTTATTTGCTAATTCATAGGCTCGCTTTAGATTGAAAAAAGGGGTGTAATAAGATAATCCCAAAATTTTTCTCTTATGTTTAAAACGTTTTTGAAAGAAAAAAAGAACTCTTTTCAGCATCCTATATATTCTTTCAATATTTCTCACAGGCTTAAGAGTAAAATCTTCAATAATTTCAAACTCACCAATTGAATTCATCGGTTCAAAGATTATTTCTTTTGTTTTAGAGGGAATTTTAATAAGCTCAAGCATAGTTCCCTTGCAATTAACAGGGAACACATATTTTTCATCGTTAATGATTAATTTTGCCTTTAAGTTCTTCCCTCTTCTTTTTAAAGCTCCTTTGATTAGACACCATCCTTTGGGTAAATAACCATCTCTGTCAGCCACAAGTTTAATTCTTGCGGGTAAGTTTTTGACTATGCAAGTTCTATTTTCCTTGTCAAAAAATATATTTTCTTCAAGAATTATCCTTAACTTCATAAATTATAAAATTTATATCAATCTATCTCCTCAGCTATTTTAACAAGATATTTCCCGTATCCACTGTTTTTGAGCGGTTTTGCTATTTCAAGAAGTTGCTCCTTTGTAATGTAACCAAGTCTATATACTATCTCTTCAATACAAGCTATTTTAAAACTCTGCCTCTTTTCAATGATTCTTACAAACTCTGATGCCTGATGTAAAGAGTCAAAAGTGCCTGCATCAATCCATGTATAACCTCTGCCTAATTTTTTTACTTTCAATCGTCCTTGTTCAAGATAAAGTCTGTTTAAGTCGGTTATCTCAAGCTCTCCTCTATGAGATGGTTTAATTGTTTTTGCAAGTTTTGGTGCGTCACCATCGTAAAGATATAATCCAGTTACTGCATAAGTTGATTTTGGTTTTGCTGGCTTTTCTTCAAGAGAGAGAACTTTTCCTTCTTTGTCAAACTCAACAACTCCAAATCTTTGAGGGTCAGAAACAGGATAGGCAAACACTGTAGCTCCATCATGTTCGGCTAAAGCCTCTTTAAGTAATTGATGAAGTCCGTGTCCAAAGAAGATGTTATCACCTAAGATAACCCATACTCTATCTTCTCCTATGAAATCCTCCCCTAATATTAATGCCTCAGCAATTCCATTTGCCTTAGCTTGAGTCTTATAGAAAAACTTAATACCCAAATGAGAGCCATCGCCAAGTAATTCCTCAAATCTTTTAATATCCCTTGGGGTTGATATTATTAAAATATCTTTACAACCAGCAAGTAAAAGAATAGACAGAGGATAGTAAATCATTGGTTTATCATATATAGCAAGTAGGTGTTTATTAATTGGTAATGTTGCCGGATAAAGCCTTGTGCCAGAGCCTCCCGCAAGTATTATTCCTTTCATTTTTATCCCCCTAAAAACTTTTTTAACTCATCATCCCAATTAGGGATGGAAATATTCAATACTCTGCTTATTTTTTCATTGCTCATCGCTGAAAAACGAGGTCTCTTCGCTGGAAGATTAAATTCAGCCATATAAGCAGGATAGATGAATTTTTTTAATCCCTTAATTTTAAGATACTCCTTTGCCCATTCATAACGAGATGCATAGCCAGAGCAGACGAGATGAAAAAGCCCCTTAAATCCCTTCTTCAACGCCTTTAAAGTTACATCAACTATGATTTTAGTGGATGTGGGAACAGAGAATTCATCGCAAGCTATCTTGAGATATTCCTGAGTATTTATCCATTGAGTTAGCTTATAAAGAAAATTCTGAGTTCCTTCTCCGTAAACCCAGCTTGTACGGAAAATAAGATAGTTTTCAAGCACTGCTTCTATTTGCTTCTCTCCAAGATATTTGCTTAAAGCATACTTACTAAGTGGATTAGGAGTGTCATCTTCTGTATATAATCCCTTTTTTTCTCCGTCAAAAACATAATCTGTTGAATAATGTACAAGAAAAGCTCCTGTTTCTCTGCAAGCTGTTGCTAAGTTTGAAACTCCGATACAGTTTACTGACAGAGCCTTATCAAACTCATCCTCAGCTTTGTCAACCTGATTGTAAGCAGAGCAGTTTATTACCACCTGAGGTTTAAATTGTTTAAATATATCTAAAACCTTGTGAAAATCCCTTATGTCAAGCTCCTCTCTGCCGAGGGCTAAAAATTCAGCTTTCAAGTTTTCTAAGGCTCTAACAAACTCTCTTCCAAGCTGTCCCTTTGCTCCAGTTATTAAACATTTCATCTTAGCTCATAAACCCTATTCCAATATCTTTTTAACTGTCTTAACTTAGTTTTTACCCAATTTAAATGTGCCACATACCAACTAACTGTTCTTTCAAGTCCATCCTCAAAGCTTGTCTTTGGCTGCCAACCTATATCACTCTCTATCTTTTCTGTGCTTACAGAGTATCTATAGTCATGTCCTGGTCTGTCCTTTATAAACTGAATTAGACTTTCAGGTTTGCAAAGCAAGGAAAGTATGGCTTTCACTACCTCAATGTTTTTCCTCTCAATTCCACTTCCTACATTATAAATCTCACCAACTGCACCCTTTTCAACAATCTCCAAGACTGCCTCTGCACAATCCTCAACATAAAGCCACTCCCTAACATTTGAACCATCTCCATAAACAGGAACAGGCTCATCATTTAATGCTTTAATTATCACTACAGGAATCAATTTTTCAGGATACTGCCAAGGTCCATAGTTATTTGAAGGTCTTACTGTTATTACAGGCAGACCATAGGTTCTAAAATATGCCCTTCCAAGCATATCCTGAGCAGCTTTACTTACTGAGTAAGGTGAGTTTGGTATGAGTGGTGAACTTTCAGTAAATTTTCCCTCTCTTATCTCTCCATAGACCTCATCTGTAATAATATTTATAAATTTTGAAATGTTATATTTTTTTGACAACTCAAGTAGGTTATGAGTTCCTTCAATATTGGTTTTCAAAAAAGCCTGTGGATTTAGAATACTTCTGTCTACATGGGTTTCTGCTGCAAAATGGGCGACAATCTCGGGTTTTTCTGTTGAAAATATTTCTTCAACATGCTTCCTATTACATATATCAACCTTGTAAAATTTTATTTTCTCCCTTACTTCCTCTACTCTCTTCAAATCTCCTGCATAAGTAAGTTTATCTAAAACTGTAACATTGTATCCTTTCTTCACTGCCTGTCTTACAAACTCGCTTCCTATAAATCCTGCTCCACCTGTAACAAGGAGTTTCATCTGCTGTCTCCATAAAAAAAGTTATTTTCTGCATCTTTTAAGAGAGGTAATTTTTTATCTTTCTCTGAAAGTATAGGATTTTCAATGGGCCACTTTATACCGATTAAGGGATCATTCCATACTATTCCTCTATCCAAAGCTGGATCATACTCTGCGGTGCATTTATAAAGTATTTCACAATCCTCTAAAGCAACAAAACCATGAGCAAAACCTGGTGGAATCCAGAGCATGAATTTATTTTCCTCAGAAAGCTCAACGGCTACCCATTTAGCAAAGGTTGGAGAATCTTTTCTTATATCAACTGCCGCATCCCATATTTTACCTCTTATGCATCTAATCAGCTTTCCTTGCGCTTTTGGGTTAAGCTGATAGTGCAGTCCTCTTAAAATACCCTTTTTTGACCTTGAGTGATTATCCTGAACAAAGTTAAAACTTATATCTGCTTTAGCAAACTCAGAGTGTTTGAAGCTTTCAAGAAAAAAACCTCTTTCATCTTCAAATATTTTTGGTTTAATGATAATAACCTCTGGTATCTCAAGCTTAAAAAATTCAAATGGCATTGTACTGCCCCCCTATAAAGTCTTTTCTTTCTGCTTATGCAGAAAGTTTAACCTCTACTAATTGACCGTGTCCACTTTTTAAGGGGTTCAGTATATGTCAGCTACTGATTTGACTCCTTTAATTCCTTCCAAAACTATCGCCATTTTTTCTTCTGCTGTCCACTTCCTTTGTTTCATTTATACTGCCCCCCTATAAAGTCTTTTCTTTCTGCTTATGCAGAAAGTTTAACCTCTACTAATTGACCGTGTCCACTTTTTAAGGGGTTCAGTATATCCCTTTAGGTCTATCCCTGTTGAGACAAATATACTGATACTCTGCATCTTCCCTTCTTCTCTTAACTCCGTATGATAGGCATCAATAAATACAGAAAACATTTCCTCTGGAAGTGGTCTATTCCTTAGATAGTCAAGCTTTTCCTCAATGAATTCCTCAAGTATCACAAGAGCATCTTCTGAATAGGGAATACCTAAACTCTTACAGAGTTTTTCAATTCTTGCTTTAGAGTATCCGTTTACCAAACAGGCAAGTAAGAATTCTTCATAGTCTTTGTTAAATCTTCTCCATCTTGCAGGAAGTAGTGCAGGTCTGAAGGTGTTTGATATTCTTACCCGAGGAATCCTCAGATGAAGTTCTCCAAAGTGTGCTACAAGACTTCTTCTGTAGTTTCCATTTGCATGCTCCTGAGGATTGTTCTTTAAGTAGATTTCCCTTTCTTTCTGCATAAGATAATTCAACATACCCTCCATAAGAATGGTGAGACTCGGATATTGTCCTCTATGGAGGAATTCTTCCATAGAGTTCATAAAATTTTTAAACCGTAACTCTGCCTGATTTACGTAATATGTATATTCAATTTCTCTATAAGTTTTTTTAGTTTTGCTGGTTATTTCAGATGTATGCCATGAATCATTGATCCTGACCTTATTTATTTCTCTCAGACGCATAAGTAAATCCTGTGGAGAAAATTTTGATAAAAGTTGTCTCTCAGATAACAACCTGTAAATGCGATAATATAACTGTAATGCGATAAATGTAATAAACATCCATCCTTCCAATGCTGTTTGATTTCTCATATATGAACTGTCAGCTTTCAGAACATTTTTCATTGCATCAATCATTATTTCAATACTGTTACGACTTTTGTAATTCGTATATATCTGTTCAGAAGTTGCATGAGTAATATTTGTTAATATTGCCAGTGTTCCAAAACGTGCACTTATAGAATGAAACTCACTGATTGTATGTCTCTCAGGATGTGTTTCTATTCGTCTTAAATAGTCATGCTCTTCTTTGCTTCTTAGATTCTCATCAAGATATAGGTGTATCATTCTTCTGTTTATCGGATATGAGTAATACCAAATGTATCGATTATTGAATTTGAAATATCCCTGAAACCCCTGTTTATTTGATTTTTCAAAAGGACTATAGTCAATTAAAGTGCTACTTCTTCTTAAAGGAATAATATATTGCAACTGCTCACTTTCCAATTGGGCAACATTTTCTTCTGAATAAAAACCTTTATCTGCAATAACTACCGCATCTTTGATACCACTATCCTGCAGGGTTAGTTTAAATGCCTTGACTTCTCTTATATTGCCAGCAACACACCTGTAATAGACAGGAATATTCAGGGTGGATGAATAAATAAAAAGCAAGTTTACTTTAGAGGCAAACTCTTGCTGATGATTGTATCCAGGTTTGGCAATCTCCATTTCCTCTGAATAAGAAAGTAAGTGGGTTGCATCTATTATCATATAATCATTCCGACTGTTATCAATGTATTTCTTTAAAAATTCAGAGATTTTTTGACGTCCCTCACCAATGACCCTCAATAATGAACTGATTTTCTTATCAGTGACAGATACATCAGGATACACTGTAGAGAGATAACTATGTTGAAAATGGAAATCTATATTTTTCATAGGAGACTGATACAATAATCGCATACAAGAAATAATAAAAATTTCTCTCCACAACGAAGGAAAGGAGTCCTTCAGAGCAACAACTACATCAGAGGCAAGTTGCTGAAGGAAATGAGTTGCACCATATTCTTTGACAATCACTGAGTGTATTGGTTTTTGTGCCAATGCATATTTAGGGGATTGAATAAATCCTTCTGGAGTGATTTTCCCTAATAATCTTCCAGTAATCTTTTGAGCTCGTTTTTTATGGGGATTCCATTTACTGCTTACTTCGTAAAGATAATAAGTCCCTCGTATGAGTCTAAGTTCAGTGCCTTTTGTTTTATATTTTAATGCCCATTCAGGATGTTTCATAAATATTACGTATATACGTAATATTTAAAATATAAAAAATAATTCAGAAATGTCAATACATACTTAGTTTTTATTAAATCATATTACGTAAAATTAGCGGAGTTAGGGATTAAGCTATTCAGTTTGCTATTGTTATATATTTTCAACATAATTTTCAATAAAATACGAAACCTTTCTTACCACTTCATCTTTTACATGGACATTATCTTCCATAAAGGCTTTAGTTCCTAAAGATAAAATTATTTCATAACTTGGGAAATAATCCACATTTGGAAATTTCCTATATAGATGTTCTACAACCACTCTTAAAACGCTTTTTGAATAACTATTACTTAGTACAGCGTCTGTGTTCGGTATAAAAGTTGTTTGAATAGGAACAGGTGATACTGTTAATAATATCTTTCTATTGCTTAAAATTTGAATTGCTTTTTGTAAAAGTTCAATAGATTCAGAACAAGTCAGTCTTTTAAATATATACCTTTTGGGAAATTTTTTAATTTCTGATGGTTCTGGCATACGATTTAAAAAAAGTCCAGATTCACTATCATACCAACATTCTATGTAACCAAGAGTTATAATAATTAAATCAGCATCTTTTATTTCTTCATATATTTTTTCTATTTCTTTTCTTCTTTCCAATGCACGAGTAAATGTAACAGGAGAACCAGCTGGTAATAATAAATCAATAAATAAATCTTTTGATTTTTCAATAATAGCTTTTTCTCCAAAATCTAATTGTGAAAACGCATTCAAAATTCTCTGATAAATACAACCTGGGGTATATTCGTTCAACAATCCGTTAGGTCTATGAGACCATTCTTTCTTTTGGAACTTTAAATTTTAATGTTGGGAGATAAAATCCTTCGTAGGTTGTTAAAATTTCTTCTATATGTCTTGCAAAACAAGATCCAATTGTAAAAACTTTTCCACGACTAATTTTAAATTTTGGATTAATATTCGGGAAAATAATGCCATTACTAAATCTTTTATTATCATTTTTTGAAGGGTATTTTCTGAATTTATTTTTCAGTGCATTTGCTAAGGCTTTATCACTTTTGAATTGCATATAATTATTTACCTCCTTTAGGTTCACAAAAAAAATTCTGAACACTATTTATTTTTTCAGGTGCAGTAGAAATTCTGTTGTTTTTATCATCTATTATATAACATTGATAATTATAATATTCCAAAGTATTTTTGATAATATTATAAGTTTTTGGCCATAATTCTATAATAATATATGGTCTTAATTCTAAGATTTTTTTCATACCTTCAAATACTAAACACTCAGCTCCTTCAACATCAATCTTGACAGTATGGGGAATTTCTTTCACCTCTTCAATAAATTCATCCAATGAAACTGCGGAGATTAATTCCTCCTCTTTAAAAATTGGAATACCTTTATCTACCACTGAAGCTCCTGCATCAAGAATTCCCCCTCCTCTATAATTTTTAATTGTGAGAGAACAAGATTTATTCAATATAGCTTTATTTATAGGAATAATTCTTTTCTTTAATCTGTTTATCTCTATATTTAGAAGTAATCTTCCGTATGTTCTCCTAACTGGCTCGAAAGAATACACTTTAGCTGATGGATTTTTAACAGAAGCACTTAGAGAATATAAACCTGTGTAAGCACCAATATCATATATTATATCAGCCTCTTTGACCATCTCTAACCATAGTGCCATGCTCTTACGTTCATAACTTGAAGGACCATACCAAAAATATGCCATAGCACTTAGATCATCATTTCCACTGAACATTACAAATTCAATATCTTGAATAACTATAGGAATAAAACCGTAGTAAGGAAATTTATTTTTGTATTCATGGAATAATTGAGTAAACTGCCCAAATGTTTCTTTAGACTTTTCTCTGAATTCTTGAATTTTAGATAAAGCAATAAAATTTCTCTCTAACAATTCTTGCAATGTCATTTTGCAACCTCTTTGTAAATTTCAATTTCATTCAAAATCATTTTCGTTATTGGATTTATACTTGAAAAGTTATTATCCTTAATAATTAAATTTTTATTATTTAATCCCTGATAAATTCCAATACCAGGTGAACTAAATATATTATTGTTTATAAAGATATCATCCGAATTTTGAACTTTAATAGAAATTCCACTTTTTGGTTTGTCTCGGTTAGGATAATGGAAAATATTATTCGTTATGATGACTTTCTCATTTCCATCTAATAGCATATGAATAAACTCTTTTCCTGTGGTGTAAAATAGGTTGTTATTAATCATAATGTATTTCTTTCCTTTGAGATAAAGACCTATTTTTTTAGCATTAATATGATTATTTGAAATAACTCCCTCTGGCTCAATAGCTCTTGAATTTTCAATTTTTATTCCAATATTTACATCTACAAATTTCGAAGAGATTACTTGTATTCCCTCCGGACCTGGATTAGTTTCTGATAGAACCTCAAGCCCTGTATCCATTGACCAACAAGCACTGTTTGCTACTTCTGGAGAATAGCATTCGCTGAGGACAAAACATTTCCCAGGAGATGGCTGTTCAACATTCGGTCCAAATGGCCCGGTTATAAATACATTGGAAATGAGAATACGCCAAGCACCTGTTACATTTATTGAAGTTTCGAAAACATTTTTATCATTTGCATTTTCACCTCGTATTAAGAGATTTTTTAGAATAATACTTCTATTATGTCTATTACCACCTGGAGGTATCCAAATTTGAATACCATTTCCTGAATTGATTTGGGCTGGAATTATTGTAAAATCTGAAATTTCTATAAGAATATCTCTTGTTAGAAAATTTGCTCTTATAAAGCCATTTGAAGCATAAATCTTTGTTTGCTCTATTCCTGAACCAATTATTTTTATGGCTTTCCATGAGAGAGAATCCTTAGTTTGTTGTATTACTATTGGGTTTCTAAGGTTTATAGATTTAGCTGGTAACTTTAAAATGACATTACTCTCAGAATCTAAAACTTTTTTCATGCAATTACTAATTTGAATGGATATATTAGAAATATTGATAGTTTGTAAATCTAAACTGTCTAAAGGTATAGTATTATCTTTAATTTCTATTTGTTGATTTTTTCCAAATTCACAATATATAGTTTTTGCTTCTAAAGTTAATGGATTTAAAAAGGCTAAAATAATTAATAATATTGAATAAATTATTATCCTATTCATAGAACCACTCATTTAATATACCTCCTAATTCTTGTGTAATAATTTTAATCTCTTCCTTTTTTAATTTAAATCTATATTCCAAAGCTATTTTCGCACTTATGTAATCTGCTCTTGTATGACGATATCTAAGGTTTCTTAATAATAGATAATCCAAGTTAAATTCTAATCCCACAAATTCAAAAATTTTTTCAAGTGTTTTTCTACAATCAAAAGTTATCTCTTCAAGAGAAACAATCAAAAAATTTCCTTTAATTTCTTCTTTTTTTATTTTTTGATAATTTTCGTAAATTTTTAACCAATATTTTATGGATTTTGGCAAATTATTTTCTATAAAATCTTTAAAATTCACATTTTCCCCATACCTCTTATAGTTTGAATAAAAAAGAGCCCTCGGGTCTTTGTAGGTTAAGATGTATTTTCCATCTGGATAATTGGAAATACACTTTTCAATTCCCCAAGCATAACGTGGAGTTTTATCAAAAATTTCACAAGGTTTTTTAATAATTTGTGATTTTTCATAAAGTCTTTCGTAAAAATCTTGAAAAGAATCTGTATCACAGATGTAGTCTAGGTCCTCTTCCGTTAGACCCCACCCCGCAGGCATTTGATCTATAAAAGGTTTAAATGTTCTAAATTCTTTTGGTGTATTACACAATAAAACACCCACCTCAAAACCACTATCCAATCCAGGGACTTGTCTAAATATATCTGACAACAGAGTGGTTCCTGAGTGTTCAACTCCACCAATAACGAACTTTGGCATCATAATTTAATAACCTCCCTGTAGACATTAACTATTTCTTTTGCCTGTTCTTCAGAAGTTCTTATTCCATTATATTCAAACACTTTCTTGAAATAATCAGGATTTTCATCTATTTTTTTAATTATTTCTGCCAAATTATCTACTGTAGGTTCAACTATATAGCATCCCTCCTTACCGATAAAATCATTAATACATCCTGTATTTTGAGATACTACTACAGCACATCCACATTTCATAGCCTCTCTTGGGGTTAATCCATAACTCTCTGGCCATATTGATGGATGAAATAAAACATCAATTTTGCTATAGAATTTTTCAGGCATTTTATATCTATTTATCATTCCAGTAACTGTTACAGGAATATTCTCTATAAGTCCTAATTCTACATAATTTTCCAATTTACTGTAATCTATCAATAAAACCTCTATATTTTTGGGTTTTACTTTTCTTAACGCCTTTTCAAAAATATAATAACCTTTATGAATTGCAAAAGCAGAAGAAAATCCTAATACAACTTTATCAGTATAATTGGTATTCTTTAGAATCCAATTTATTCTTGTGGAAATACCATTTGGAATAGCTTTAATCCAAGTAATTCCATTTTTTTTATAAATCTCTGCAAATTCTGGACTTGGAGCATATACGAAAGAAGCATTCTGTAAGATAGTTTTTAAGAAAGAAATTCTCCCAACAGATTGAGTTAATGAAATCCCTTTTGGTAAACTTCTGGTTGAAAAAATATCAGGAAAACCTTCAGGATAAACATTGCCCTCATCATCTGTCAGAAACATCCAATCCGAAATCCACCAAGCATCATGAACAGTTATAATGTATGGAATTCCTTTCTCATAAGCGGCTTCTGCAATTGATGCAGTTAGTCTTTGAATAGCATGAAAGTGAACTAAATCTGGCTTTTCAATATCCAAAAATTTCATAAAAACTTTTTTCATTTCTTCATCATTATAAATCCAATCTATATTATCAGTCTTAAAATTTGGATTTACCTTGTAAACATTGGAATCGTTATATTTATAAATTTCTAATGAATATGGATTATTTTCGTTGGAATGGGGTTGTGTAGTAAAAACTACAAATTCGTAGTCATCAGGATAAAGCCTCTTAATGTCATAAAAATTATCCACTGCAACAACTGTACCTCCTCCTATCTCTTCTGGTGGGAAATAGACATTAACAAGAGCTATTTTTTTCTTATTATTTGATTTTATTGTCGTAAGATTTTTATAGCTATCTTCCTCTATCTTTTGAATAATCTTTTGCAGATTCTGTCCCATATTATCTAAAGAATACTCTTTAAAAACTCTCTCATGAGCGTTTTTAGCTATCTCATATCTTAGCTCTGGATTTTCTATTAGCATTTTCATATAGTTATAAAATTCATCAGAGTTTTTGGCTATAAATCCATCTATTCCATGCTTAACAATCTCTCTATATGTTTCAGTTGAACTTACAATAGAAGGTACAAAAACACATGCTGCTTCAACCCACTTAAGTTCGCTTTTACAGCCTTCAAATACACCATCATAAAGAACAGCAAGATTTATATCAGCAAAGGATAAAATTTTATAATATTCTTTTAAATTTTTTGTAAACCCTAATAAAACAATTTTGTTTTCAAATTTGTTTATAAATTCTTGCGGTAATCTTAAATATCCACCAATCCATAATTTAACATTATCATACTCTGTTAAAATTCTTTCTAAAGCTGGTAAAGCCAATTCACAGAAATCCTGATTATGAGATAAAGTTCCACTACCATAAAAGATTATAATTTCTTTCTTTTGCTGAAAGTCTTTAAGGTTTTTTTTGACGATTAAATTATAATCATCAAGTGCATTTCTATGAATAAAACAGGTTTTTGAAAAAACCAATTCTTTTAATTTTTCACTGAGGGGAGTGGTTGAAGCTAATCCATATCTACAAAATCTTGCAATTACATTAAAAAGAATTGAACTAAAAATTAATCCATGATACATTGGTAAATCTACGTAACCTCCAAAATTTTCAAGTAGTGGAGGATAATTGTCCAGATCAAATATCAGGTCATCTATCTCATAAATAGAGACCTTACCTAATGCGTTGATGAAAGCTAAAAATTTTATTATTTCAATGGTTGGAGGTAATCTATAGAATATGAAAATGTCGTAGTCGAAAATATATTCAAAAATATTTTGTAACTTATCATATGGAATAACATCTACTTTAATATTCACTGTTTCAAACTGTTTGACTTTTTGCTCAATTCTGTATCTTTTACATTGAGGAAGATCCAAACTTCCAGCAATAATTAATACTTTATTTGTATTTTTTACATTTACTACAGGAGAATCCGAAAGTCCATATATTTTTTGGAAAGAGTTATATATTTTTATAAAAGCTTCATATACCATTTCAAATAACATTTTTTTTGCTATAGTTTTTTCGTGTATTAGTTTTACAAACATAGAAGTTTCTTGTTGGACTTTATTCCAGAAAGTATTTAAAATTTCTATTAATCTACTCTTGAAATAAAAAGAATAAAATGGAAATCTATCGTGTCCCTCAAGTAATAGTAATATAGCTTTTGATATGTTTTCCGGATCAAAACTATTTTTATACATTTTATATAAATTAAGATAGACCCAAAAGGTGACATCTTTATTTTTAGCCACTTTATAGTATTGATTATCCACTTGTTTTAATTCAAAAGTTATGTTGCCTAATAATTCTAATGAATGAGGGAATTCATCAAAATATAAAGAATAAAAAAGAAACTTTTCAGCTAAAATAAAATCTTTATTAAGGAGTTTTTCATGTGCTAAAGTTTTATATAAGATGCTATTTAATCTATTTGAATCAAAAATAAATAAAGGAAGATTGGTTGAAATAATTGTATTTAAAAGTTCATTACTATTTTTTATTTCAATGAACAATCCCCTTTTTTTATTTAACTCTAATATTGATTTCCATTCTTTGGTAATAAAGTTTTTCAATGTATTTATATCAAATGCTTTATAAACCGTTTTATTAATTCTCTTGACTTTCATCTTATGAGTTCCTAATATTAATTTATATTCTTCAACATATGCTTTAACTTTAATTTCTTTTTTGTTTTCATATTTTGAGGGCTCTAAATCTATATCTATTGCAAATCCGTATTTACCGTCTCCAATGCCTGCATTTTTCAAATCCTCTCTGTAGTTATTTGCGTAGCCTTCTCCTAAAATATTTCCGTAATCGTCTAAAATTTGAACCTTCAATCTATTTTCAGGTTTAGCTTTATCCCATACCCATCCACATGCAATAAAATCATTTGTAACTACATCAAAATTTCCTTCTATATCTTTTTTCTTAATTCTATTTAACATTTTTTCTCCTCCTATTTTTTGCAATCTCTTTATCACCATTCTTTTTATAAAAAAATCATTTCCAACTCCAATAATAGGCTTGATTTTTATATTTGAAGGAATATTTTTTAGATTAATTTCAACATCAAACCGACTATATTGATTTAAATTTAGTCTATAAATATCTGAATTGTCTTTGTATTCTATGAAAATATCAATTGCCATATTATTTAATGCATACAAAGGTGTTACTTTTAATAAATACTTTCCTTCCTTTAAATTACGTAACAAAATTCTTTTAAATTTTATGATATGTTTTTCATTATCTTTTGAGATACTCAATAATTTTGATAAATTTTTTTCATAAAAAACAATAGTATTCAAAAATGAAAATTTAAAAAGAAAAATTTTTAAATAAGTAAAAAAATTTCCTACCATGCTAACAATAAAACTCTCGCCGTTACCGCAATTTGATAGAGTATCTGTGTAATTCCTCTTACAATCTCTATGCTTTTTGCTTCAATCTTTGGTAGCACGAATATTTCATCTCCAGGCTGTATTTTTGCTTTATCTCCATCCTCAAATTTTCCATTTTGATGCAAAACTACTATAACATTTTTGTTTGCTCTTTGTGTAAAACCACCTGACTGCTCAATATAGTAGTCTATATCCTTATCTGGAGCATAAAGTATTGCATTTGGAAATCTAACCTCACCATGAACCATTACAACAGAGGTTTTCTCAGGTATTGTTATTACATCGCCATCTTCAAGCAAAGTGACTTTTGCTTCTTCTAATGAGCCTAATGTTATCTGACCCTTTGGTTCAATATTTTTTGCAAGGTCAATAAATTTCATGATCAGTTCTGCTTCCTTTGCCCTTAAATTGGCTTCTTCCTGTGTTTCTGATCTGCCTGTAAGTGCATAGTTTTGAAGCTGCTGAAGTGATGTAAGAAGCATCTCTTTCTGTCTCTGAGCAACTGATTTTCTAAAAAGTTGGATTGCCTCAAGATTTGACCTTACATTTGGCACAATCTTAGGTAAAACATCTTTCATTGTTGCTCCATAGGGAAGCACTAAAGCATGAGAACCCATATGAGCTCCTTCAACTCTAACAAGTATTGTTCCTGGATATCTATCTGAAAGAACTGTTACCTCATCTCCATTGTAAATTTTTACTTTCTCAAGCTCTGTAAGAGCATAATATTCAGTATATTTCTCCAATCCTTGCTTTCTTGTTACTGTTAGATGAGTGGCTCCGGGCTTAGGTTTAGCAAGTGCCATAGCATTTTTTCCACTTATGTATTCTCCTTCAAACTCAAACTGAAAGGGGTTAAATACCTCTCCAGTGACTGTGAAAGTGCTCTTTTTCGGTGCTACAAAAATAGTGTCTCCATCAACCATCTGAATGAGTTCCAGCTTTCCATTTAGTAAAAAATCATAAAGATTGACCTTTTTTCTTATCTGTTGAGCCCTTAAAACAGTAATATCTATGAAACTCCCTCTCTGTGAGTCAACTCCTCCTGCTCTATCAAGGTAGTAAAGTACAGAGTTTGATGAAAGACCGCCATAAAGCCCTGGATTTTTTACAAAACCTGTAACAAATACTTTAACTGGTACTGCTGTTTCTAAGGAAGCATAGACTCCTACTATGTTTTTGAATACTTTTCTCACTGCTGACTCAACTACACTGTTTAATTCTGCGTTTCTAACACCTAACATATAAACAGGTCCTACCTGAGGAATAAAGATATTACCCTGAGGGTCAACTGTGAGTGTACTTTCAAACTGAACTGCTCCCCACATTCTTATAGTGATTCTGTCTCCTATTGCTACTTGATAGTCAGGATTAAAGCCTGTGTATTGCTCTGATGCAAATTTTCCTAAAAAGAGTTGCTCCCCAAATACGGTAATTTGTACTGGCTGTGGCGGCTGCGGAGGTTGAATTTGAGCAGGCTGTGGCGTAATTATTGGTTGTGCTTGAGTTTGTTGGGCTTGTTGAAAAGGTAAAATCTGCTGAACAGCTTGGACTGGCAAAGGCTGGGATGTCTGTTGCGCAAAAGCAGGACAGATTAATAAAAAAGTGATAAAAAACCATATAAAAATTTTCATAGTCTATGCTCCTTGATAACTCCTATTATAATTTTTAATATTCCATAGAAAATTAAAAGTAGCAAAGTTGCAAGAGCTAAATTATAAGTTTTCTTTGGATAAAGGGCTTCATCAGGCAAATTAGGTGATGCTATAATTACAAGATTTTTTAGCTTTCTCGAGGCTTCCACCCTTGTTGTCTCAAGAGCACTGAGCGTTGCTTTATATACATCTGTTGAGAAATCAAGCTCAAGTTTATGATTAAGATACTCAGCAGCAATTTTGTTAAGTTTTGAGTCTCCTCCTCCAACAATTTTTGATTTTTCTATCTCTCTCTGTTCTTTTAAAGCTTTGATTTGGCTTTTTAATGCCTGCACCTGAAAAGAGTCTTCACTTAGATAGGTAAGCAAATTTTTAAGTTGAGCTTCCTGTGAGGCAAGCTGAGTTTCAAGTTGTGCAACAAGACTAACTGCTGCCTGTGCTTCCTGGGTAGGATCTATTACTTTGTAAGTGTTTTGAAATTTAATCAAGGTATTTTTTGCTGATTGCATTTTTTGATTGGCATAGGAAAGCTCTTGCTCTATAAAATTCATCTGCTCCTTTGCTATTTTATGGGATACTCCATTTATGTATTTTTCACACTGCTCAAGTATTGCCTCATTTATTTTTTTTGCATCTTCAGGTGTGAAAGCATAAACTTTAATTGTAAGAATTGAGGATATATCATCATACTTCACATCCACAATATGTTTTTGATAGTATTTTAAAAATTCTTCATGAGTTGCATCAGAAGAAAGCCTTTGTACAAAATCTATTTTTTTATTTTGATAGATTTTTTTTAGACTGAGTTTCCTTTCAAGATAATCAAGCATGTCATAAGAAAGTATGTACTCTTGAAAATACATAGCATCTTCTCTTACTGTAGGATTTCCGAAAGAAAAGAGGCTTAAATTAAATGAAGTGGGTTGCTGTCCTGTTTCTTTTATTGTAATTTTTGACTCACTTATGAATTTGTCTGAGGCTATAAGAACATAATAAAAAGTAAGAATAGAAATTGGAAAAACTACTATAGAAATGAAAAGATAATGTTTTTTTAAAAACTCTTTTTTATCAATCTGTTTTAGCCAGTTCTGGAATTGCTGTAGTCTTTGAGATATCTGCATAGAATTTGGTAGCCTCCTTGAAGTTTTCAAACACAATAAGATCACCCTTATAAGGAATAGCGAATATATCACAAAATTTATTAAGTTTGCTTATATCATGGGATGTCATTATTACATTTGATTTTTTTAGTTTTTCTCTTAAGATTTGATTACATTTTTTCCTAAAATTTATATCTCCTACTGCTGTAACTTCATCTATAAGATAGTAGTCAAAATCAAAAGCCATGCTCAATGCGAAGGCAAGTCTTGCTCTCATTCCTGCAGAGTATGTTTTTATAGGCATTTCAAAGTATTCTCCAAGCTCAGTGAATTCCTTAACAAAAGCTATTTTATCAGCCATATCTCCGTTTGCTCCATAAATCATACATACAAATTTAACTATTTCAAAGCCTGTAAGACTCCCCTGAAAACCACCTGAAAAGGCTACAGGCCATGAGACAGACTTATTTGTGATGATTTCTCCACTGTCTGGATAATCAATCTTTCCTATCAGCCTTAAAAGAGTTGATTTGCCAGCACCATTTGGACCAATTATTCCAATATTTTTGCCTTCAGGAAATAAAGCATTTACATTTCTGTATACATAATGTCTGCCATATTTTGTTATATATGATTTTGTAACATTTCTTAGTTCAATCATTCTGAAGCAAGCACCTCTCTTATTTTAAGTCTGTATAAAACTAAGCCTAAAAATAAAGCACTTATTGTGCAAATTATTATAAAGTTTAAACTACACATATCAGCTTTGTAAAGGGGAAAAAAACTTGCTCTGCTAAGCTCTATGAAATGAAGACAAGGATTCCAGAGAAGATATATCTGAAATTTCTTGGGAATCATGTTTATGGAGAAAAAAAGACCAGATGTAAAAAATAAAAACATCATAATTGGAGGAATGACGTTTCTTGCCTCTTCATAAATATTTACAATCATGCAAAATATCATTCCAACTCCGAAGGAAAAAAGATAGAAAAGAAAATAAATACCTATTAAACCAAGCGGGTCTTTTATTTCTGTTCTAAAACCAATAAAATCAAGAATAATAAAAACTATGACCCATAAAATCATGAAAATAACACCCTCAAGAATCCATCTTGAAAGCATCGCATCTATTGGTTTAACAGGCTGATAGGCAAAAAGCCCTCTGTTTGCATCAATTGAGTTCATAACCTGGCTTACTATATGCCTAAACATAAAAAAAGGGACAAGACCTGCTGCTAAAAACAAAGGGTAGTCAACATGATATATTATTTTATCAGCTGCTCCACGAAGAGAACCTGCCAGAATTCCTCTTATTCCTACAAACATGGCAATATGCAAAAAAGGCTCTATCAATGCCCATAGATATCCAAGACGATATTTACCAAAACGAGTTTTGAGTTCTCTTACAAAAATCGCAAAAACAACTCTTTTGATCTGGGATATTTCTTTAAGCATAAAACATTATATTATAAAAAAGTATGAAATTCCAATTATACTAAAGAACCTTAGTATACCTTCAAAAATGCCGCGGTGCCGTCTCATCGAAATCTACCCTCTGCAGTTACTCTATTGAACTCTAAAACTCATTAAAACTTATCAGTCGCCTTAAAAGAAAAGAGAGCTACTAAAATGTGGACAAAACTCATTTCATAAAAAGCTTAACGAGGAGGTGACTTATTACCCTTAAGCCACCCCTTCTTTTCGGGACGTCCCGACTTAAGCCCCTAAAAGCCCTTTCTCATAAAAGTAGATGAATTTCTCACAGATATATAGGAATAAGGCACTGTCATAATCATTTCCAGTTAATTCTCTTGCTATGTTTAAGGCTTTCTCAACTGTTTCTGCCTCATTTTCATGAGGATAGGACAGGTAATAAAATTTTTCATGTTTTACGTTTTGTCCTGAACTGTCATTTTCCTCTTCATGCATCCTTTCTAATTCTCTTATATCTCCTTCAGAAACCTCAAAGCGACTGTCTTCATTCTTAACACTTCTTTCAGGATTGAGGATCTCATTTTTTATCCTCTTTATCTGTTTTACACTTAGATATGGAAGTTTGGATAGCAGTTCTGCGATTTTCTCTTCATTAACTTTTTCTACTAAGTAACATAGCTCTCTTAGTTTGTAAAAACCTACTTTCATAAAATCACTTTTCTTGATTCCAAACTTAAGAATTAGCCTATTTACATTTACATAGTCATAAAAGGTCTTAAGCTTAATGTGGTATCCATAAGCATTAAGTTCATTGAGATACTGCCTCAGATTCTGAAATCCTTTGTTTTCCCACTCTTTTTCAAGGATAATTTCATGGCAAATTGAACACAAATTCCATTTGTTCTCCTGTTCGTTGGTAAGGCATGTTTTCAGATTCTCGGTCAAATCCATCGGGTTTGTAAGCTCCTTCTTTAAAGTTGTAACGCTTGTTATCATGGCTTTTTCCTCCTTTTTAAAATTTTTTATTTCTACTTAGTTATACCCTAATTTTGGAGGTGGTAAGATTTATTTTGGACATAAGACTGATAAGGGTTTATATTATCGGTGGATTATAAAAAAGCTATTTGGAAAAAATAGAATTTTTGTTTGGTTAAATTTAAAGATTTCTTTCAGAGCGCCCCGAAAATTTGAGTTAGGAGAGTATTACTGACTGTTTTTGTTATTAAGCATTAAATTTTCCCGCTGAGCCTTTAATCTTTCTTCTGTTATCTGGACATACTTTTCAGTTATCTCTATTCCTATCCATTTTCTTCCTATTCTCTCTGCAACTAATGCCACTGTTCCTGAACCTAAGAATGGGTCTAACACTACTCCTTCTTCAGGACAGCCCATCTCTAAAAGAGCCTCTACAAGTCTCTGTGGCATGATTGAAAAGTGAGCTACGTTTATCCTTTCAGGATTTACAAACCAAACATTCCCAACATAGGCTAAAGGTGATATTACCAAGACTGCTTTTTTGTATTCGTCTTTTACTATCTCTTCATACTCAGGCAAGTCAAGCACTGGTTTTATTATTTCCCATGCCTCCCACGAGGGTATTGCTGCTCCTGTTAGGTCTGTTCTGAAAAAATGACAAAGTGTTCCTTTACTTATACCTGTTATAAGGGAAAGTTCTCTTAAGGAAAGACCCGACTGTTTGAGTTTTCTCTTTAGGAATCCATTAACATTGTTTACTGCTTCTTCATAAAGCTCTATGAATGAATTGTCAGGATTTCGAAATTTAAGTATTCTTCTTGCTGCATAGGAGGCACTGAGTGAGATTGATTCTGATTTTATGTATTTTGAGTTGATAGGACTTGCCTCTATAAGCTTACTTATGCTTACTTTTTCTTGATTCGTGTTATGATTGGTATGGTTATTTTTATTTGTTAAATTTTTACTGTTTTTACTTTTAATATGTAAAGGATTTGTCTTTGGCTTTTTGAAGTAGTATCTTTCTGATTTTACTGCATGGATTACTACTTCATAACTTTTGCTTAATCTGTCCATTGCACTTTCAGGCATTCCTGAACCTATCTGTCTTTTCTGTTTCACGTCATAGACCTTTTTGCTCCATACTATCATGTCTCTTATTATCCATCCCCTACTTTGCATCTGTATTGCCAGTCTGTATGGTACAAGTAGAAGTTGTTTTGGTTTAACCCAGTGTTTGTGTTTTTTAAACCTGTATATTGGAATGGGTCCTCCATTTTTTCTATCTGTATGAGAATCACTTATTAAAGAAGAATTATGGAAGGAGAGATTTCTTCTTAAGCTATTGGCATAGGTATCACCGATATTTAAGAAGACATTGCCTGTGTTTTTTAATACTCTCATGCACTGGTCAAATATGTCTGCAAGGTGTTTTACATATAAATCCACATCTGGTTCTAAACCAAGCTGTCCATACCAGCCACCACATTTTGTGCAGAAATTGTATTTATCCCATATATGCTTGCATCTTTTGTCACCATCCCAGAGTATTTCACATTCACTACCGTAGTTTCTTGAGTAATAATAAGGGGGAGAAGTAATTATACAGTCAACGGAATTAGAGTCAATCTTTTTTAGTTCTTCAAGGGCATTACCTATGAGTATCATTTTTCTTATTATATTTCAATTTTACTTTAAGAGAGAAATGGTTAAATCTTAAAAGTAATTGAAAAAGCTGGAATTATTAAGCAAAAGGAAAGTTTCAGGAGAAGATAGTAATAGGTGTGCAGATGCTGCGACGTCGCAACATCTGCTACCACCCTTATGCTATCAAAATCTCTTTTTCATCAGATTCATTTAGTTTTTTATTTTTTATAAAAAAATAATTAAATGGAGGAATCTATGATAAAAGAATTTACAGAAGAACAAAAATTCGTAATCAATAAAGCCTTTAATGTTCAATCTCTTAAAATTAATGCACTCGCGGGTACTGGAAAAACTACCGCCTGTTTCGGTCTTATTGATGAAGCATTAAAGAGAAATTACAGTACCCTTTATCTTGTTTTTAACAGGTCCATGAAGAATGAGGCAAAAGACCTATCAAAAAAATACTTTATAAAAAGTAATAATCTAAAGATTTCTACTGCCCACGGATTAGCTTACGATATGCTTGCAAAAATTGGATATTTTAAATATAGAACAATTAACAATCTTAAAGCTTTAAATCTCATGGAGTCTAATATTACAAAAGATTTTGATTCAGCATTGGGCATTATTTCAGTTTTTAACAGTTTCCTATGGAGTGAATATCTCTTAGATGAGACTGAGCAGTTTTTTGAAATTATATCAAATGACAAAGATTTATATAAAATCATTAGTGACCGTAAAATCACTCCAGAACATTTAAATATGATAATTAGAAAAATTGAATATAATCAGCTTCCCTGCGGATTTGACTATTATCTCAAAAAGTGTTTAACTCTTCTTGCAAGAGGTGAAATTAAGCTTAACTATGACATGGTCATAATTGATGAAGCCCAAGATATAAATCTCTCAATTTTCAGTTTTGCAAAGCACTTATGCATAAGACATTTAATTCTTTTTGGAGACAAGCATCAGGCTATTTACAACTTTACAGGGAGAGTAAATCTGATAGATTATTTAAATAATACAGAGGAAGCATATCTTACAGTGTCATTTAGATTAAATGAAAAAGTTACAAAAATAGCAAATGAAATTTTAAAGCTAAAAGGTGAAAAAAACTTAATAAAGTCAAAGCAAATTAATACACCAGAAAAATCAAAAGCAATAATAAGCAGAACTAATGAAGAATTGATAAAATTTTATCTTAATCTGCCTGAGGAATTGGAGAAAATGGTTAAATTTGAAAGAAAAATTGAAGAAATACTTAAGCTTCACTTTACGCTGAGTTGCATTATTCATCAAATTAATCCAGAAATTCTATGTCATAAATATAAAATCAAAAAAGAAAAAGTTTTAATTGAATTTGTATACCATAACCTTAAAAACAGCTCTAATACAGAATTTTTTGGGTATTTAAAGAATCTGCTATTGTATGGAAAAAATTTCTCTCAAGAGTCAGACCTAATCACTGCCTATCGCTTAGCTCAAGAGCTTTCACCAGATAGAATTTTAAAAATTATTGATAAATACAATTCATATAAAAAGGAAAATAAAGAACTCTATATGGGAACAGTTCACAGTTGCAAAGGTAAAGAATACAAAGAAGTATTTCTGCTTAAAGACTTAAGATTAAATAAAAACTATGATCAATATCATTTGAATCTGCTTTATACTGCTGTAAGTCGTGCTTCAGAAGATTGTATTTTTTTCAAAAAGTGACTAAGATTTAAATGAATCTTTTGGCAAATTTTTTAATTATCACTAAATACTCAAAGCCGTTTCTGAATTCATTTTCAAGAGAATAATCAACTACATTATGCAGTTCGTCGTAGACTATTATATCTAAGATAAATTTTCCTATGTCCCTGGTAATTAAAACAATAAGATTATAGCCATATTTTCTCTTAAACAGTATTTTTAAATAATCTTTAAAATTTAAAGATTCAAAAAACAGATCAGTCTTTAATTTTTGACAAATACCAAAAATTCTTATTTTTCTCTTTAAATTCAAAAGATATGGTGCAGTTGTTAAAAAATTAAATAATGCCTTTGAAAACCTATTTAATATAATCTTTTTAAAATGTTTTTTATATTTAAAACTCTTACTTAAGTAAGAAACTATTACGTTAAATGTATGATAACTAACAGTTCTTATGTTACTGCTTCCCCAATGCCAATTAGACTTGTCAGGAAATTTTATTGAAACACCTTTTGGTAAAACTAAAATTAAATGATAATGTGGTACTCCTCTTTCTTGAGCTTCTAATACCCAGATATAAAAGAAATCCTTTCTACCTGATAATTGTCTTTCTATATGTATCCTTAAATTAGTTAAATATGTGTTTAACCCATTGTTATCAATAAAATTTTTAAACTGTATTATATCAGAAAATGTTAATGTAATTAACTTCATTTCATGAGTTCCTCTGTTAACATAAAATTTAAGAGTGTTTAATGCAATTAAAACTGATTTTCTTGCTCTTTTGAATTTTTTCATAAAATATTTTTCTAAATTATTTTTAATTGACATCTTTTTACCTCTCTTTCTGATTTATTAATAAAAAAATAAAAAACATTCTTAACTAGAACACATGAGTAATAAAAATAAAATTTTGAGTTATTATTTATTTAAAAAAATAAACCCCTATGTCTTTCATCTTCTTGTCAATCAGGCAGTCATGTAAAAAGTCAGAGAAAATTTCATGAGGTCTAACGAGGAAAGTCGTGCAGCGGCGCCGCTGCATCTGATTTCATAATAACATCAAAAAAATTATAATAAGGTATGTTTCTCTCTCTCTCTTATCATTCAAAAGTCTTATGTTTAAAACAATTAAAATTCAGAAAAGATGTCGGGACGTCCCGACATCTTTGTAATGCATCGATAAAAATCTTTAATAGATAAAAAGAACTCTTCTGCCTTTTTCATATAAATTTTATCTGTAGCCATTAATGACCGTTAGTGCCTTTACTCAAAAATTTATTTACACTTTAGAAAATATTAATACTGTCTATAGAAATTCAAATTCTGTGATGGTAAATTTTAACTTCAAGGCTTTGGCACTATTCGTTACCGTAATTTCCATAATTAAATAGTTTTTAGATAAAAGAAAAGTCTGTGATAAAATATATTAATGAGCGTAGACAAAAAATTTCTTGATAAATTGTTGTCTGGATTATCAGATAAAAATTTAAGGTTTGAAGATCTAAGAAAACTGTTAATAGATTTTGGCTTTAAGGAGAGAATAAAGGGAAGTCATCATATATTTTTAGGGAATAAATTGAGGAAATAATAAATTTGCAACCGTTGATTGATGGAAAAGCAAAACCCTATCAAGTAAAACAAGTGAGAAGTTTGATATTAAAATACAAGCTTCACAAGGGGTAAAAGATGTATAGGTATGAAATAATAATCTATTGGTCTGAGGAAGATGAGGCTTTCATCGCTGAAGTGCCAGAACTTCCAGGATGCATGGCTGATAGCAAAACCTATGAAGAAGCAGTTAATAATGTTAAGGTAGTAATTGAGGAATGGATAGAAACTGCAAAATCTTTAGGCAGAGAAATCCCTCAACCAAAGGGTAAATTAGCATTTGCTTAATATACTAAAGCCTCGATAAGACGTATTATTTGTGAAAATTCTCAATAAAACTGATCCTCCCCTAATATTAAATGATTTATAAAACAGAGTAAAGTTGATCAGCATAAAGGATTGAGTAATGATAAATTTCAAATTAAGCTATTTATTTTCATATTTTTTTACTCATGAAAAAATGAATAACAATTTTGAGTCCTTTATAATTCCAATACAATTCTGTGGAATCGCATCATTTAAACCTTGAAATGTATTTAAAAATTTATAATTAGATCAGTTTTGGTAATTTTTGGCTGAATAGGAAATTAATAAACATAAGTAATTTAAAAGATTTTTCTAAATTCTTCTGATTTTTATTAAAATTTTGAGACCCTATAACTTTACTGTTTTAAATAATAATTTTTTTATTTATATTTTAAGTTTTGAAATTTTTAAAACTATTCAAAAAATTTCTCTGGAAATTTTTTGAATTTAGCAATGTTATTTTATTTCTAATTTAAATAAATATAATTTAATTAATTAACTATTGTTTAAATATATATTTTCTTTTTTTACCTTAATTTTTTGTGTTTTTAATTTTAGCAATGTTATTTTTTTTCTGGTTATATCATGAAAAAATCTAAAAATATCAATCACTTTACAATAAAAATCAATCAAAAACAGGACAACTTATAAAAAAATAGGACAAGTCTTATAAAAGTCAGGACACTTTCAATAAAAATCAGGACATTTCATTCAAAAATCAGGATAAATCCAAAAGCTCTTTACTTTGGAGTTATGTAATCTGAAATTAAAAGTTCTACTTTCTTACTGTTTAATTCAATAAATAATCTGATACGTTAATTTTCTAAGTTTAAAAAAACTATTTCCCTCTCTCTACCCCTATCTGCTTGAATAATTTTCAATTTCATGAGGATTTTTATTTTTTAATAAAAACAATATGGAGGGTTAAAATGAAAGAAACAAAAAATATTGAGTCTGAAGAGAGAATTCTGAATGAAAAAAATGACAAACCAGAACAAATCACCGAGAAGGATTTTTATGAAGATTATGTAGATTTTGCCGATCTCTTTGCAAATGTCTCTATTCATGATAATGTTAAAAATAGTGAGCAAGAAATTGAACCTGAAAACACAAAACAAAAATACGACAAAATTTATAAAAGAGAGACTTTGAAACAACCTGAAACAAAAAAGAGGGAAAAGGCATCAGATGATTCTGTAGAGGAAATCTGTATAGAGAGTAATATTAATAAATATCTCGTATACAACAAAGTATACTGGAGACACATACAATTTTGGTTTGGCTTAATGAAGTTGTTTAACACTCAAAGACAACAGACAATAACTTTCAGCTGTAGAAAAATTATCTCGCTACTAAGATGGGGGAAAGATAAAAGTTCATACAAGAAAATTGAAGACTCAATAAATTTTTTTGCAAGAGAGATAGAGTTCAAAAATTATTGCTTCTGGTCTGAAAAGGATAAAAAGAAAAAGAAAATAAAAAGTATCAAGTTCAAGCCAATTGATATAGTTAAAGAAAAAAATTACTTCCAATTAACACTAAATTCTTACCTATACAAAAACCTGAAGTCAGGGATAGTAGTTTGGAAAAAAATCAATTGGAATCAGCCAAAAATAATACAGAAATTCCTATTTGTTCTTGATACGATAATGATACCCTATCATAAAAGGGTTAAAAATCAGATTCTTTCAATCAAGAACATTGATTTAAACAAATACTTCACAAAAAGTGAAATAATGGGAATAAAGAGATACTATAAATATTTTAAAGAAAATCTATCTGGAACATATTACGAAATTTTAGATTTAAAAATAAACAGAGAAAAGCTCTCTTTGGAAGTTTACACTAACTTTTATACTCAAAAGACAGACTATTATGTTGAAAAATATGGAGACTTAATTGATACAACAGAGAAGCTTATTGCATGTTTTTTCACGAACAAGAACAAAAATCCCTCCCTTGAGAGAAAATTAAGCCAAAACGATTTTAAATATCTTATATCCTTCCTTAATAAATATGGTTTAGCAAGAACCACGTTTCTCATATATTACATTTCTCAGGAGATAGAAACAGCAGTCTTAAAAGATTTTGGAAAATTTAGTCTGATAAAACTATTCAAGAGGTTTAAGTCATCAGCTATGAGAATGTTTTTGCAATATGATGGTAAGAAAATAGAGAAAAAAGGGTTCAATGTAAATGAATACGGTGTGATTTTTGCAGAATTTTTTGTAAAAAAGAGGAAATTCCCAGAGATTGTTGAGAAAATTTTCAAGAAATGATCAATCTAATTCGGATGAATCTGATTTGCTCAAAATACGAACATAATAAATCACCTAAAGAAAGAAATGATAAAAGTGCAGGTAAGAAATCTCTCCATCAAAATACCTTGAAATGGATATGAGGGAGTTTGAAGTTGGAAAAATAATAATTTTATGAATAATAGCATATGCTATAGAATCAATTTTTTAATGTTACCTAATCCTACAAAATTGACAGATCTGAACTTTCCATACTTTTTTGGGGCTTCATGAAATTTCATGAAAAGGTAGTGGCAATTATTGTGAGATTTTTTAACTAATTTATTTGCAGGAAGAAATAATTGATAAAACTGATAAGGTTTGGTCTTTCATTATTTAAAAAAGAAAATTCAAAATTTTCAACTTTTTATTAAAAATTTTCTATGTTTTTTATTTTTTTATTGTAAGGAGAAAATTTAGTGAAAAATTTATTTGGGTATAATTTAATCGGAAAATAAAAAATAGAAGGAGGTTTACAATGCTTTTAAAAATTCCAGTTTTTAGACAGTTTACAGATTTAGAAGAACTAAAGAGATTCATACCTCCAAGTTTTAATCGTTCATTGGTAGTTGTGAAAGAGATTCTCGATAATGCATGTGATGAGGCTGAAAAGAAAGATTACATAGTTGAAGTTAGTTTAAAAGATATAACTCTCACTGTTAAAAACAAAGGTATCTTTACAGAAGACCAGCTACAGGTTATTTCAGACTTTTCTGAAAGGATAACAAGCAAATACCTCAAAAAATCATATCAAAGAGGAGCTATTGGACAGGGGCTTATGATTGCAATAATGCTCTCAGATATAGATAACCATCCAGTAATAATTAACTCCAATCAAAAACAGTTCAAGATTGAGCAAGACAGATTTTCCGAATTTTCTAAATTTTTGAAAAAAGTTGCAAAACCAGTTAAAGCGTTCTGGTATGGTAAAAATGCAATATCTGAGAGAATTGAGGTTCTTAGCTATAAAAAGATTTCTCTTTCAAGTAATGAAACCATAGAGATCATAGCAAGCAGAGAGCTTAAAGATAATGTTCTATGCGTGAATGGAAGTTTAGTTCATTCGATCTTTTATAGCTCCGATGAGGATGGTTATGTTGTAAATTTAACATCCTTTCTTAATGAGCCTCAGAAAAAGAAGCCAATTAAATGCCTTTTTATATATCACTCTCCGAACATTCGTTATGCTGACAAAAATAAAGAAAGAGTTAAAATACCATACAAAATTTCAAGATACATAAAAAACTTCTACAAAAACATCTCCATAAAATCAGCTGCTGGTGAAAAGGACTGGATTCTAATAAAAGAAAAGTGTCAAAAAATAGCTGAAAAAAAGAATATCACCAAAGAAAATATTTTAAAAGAATATGGAAAATCAATGAAACCCTGGAGATATGTTTTTCTTCTACTTTGCAAAAATATAATTGATGAACTTAATTCAAAATACGGTGCTGTAACCATAAGACAGGTTTATTATCAGCTTGTAAGTAAAGGATACATAAGCAATGCTGAGAACAGCTATTCAAATTTAGTGGCTCAGCTTACCGATGCAAGAGAGATGGGGATAATTGATTATTTTGCTTTTGAAGATCGTTCACGATATCTTTTAAAGCCAAAAACTATCTCAATAAAAACAAATCCAAAAGATATAGTTAAAGATGCCGTAATATCTTCACTTAAGCCACCAGAGATTGATATATGGGAAAATCAAGACTACCACTTAGAGCTTTGGATTGAAAAAGATGCTTTACTTAAGCTTTTCAAAAAAATTGCAGATAAGCATCAACTTAATCTTTATCCAAGCAGGGGATACTCTTCACTTACCAAAATTCATGAAGCAAAAGAGAGATTTAAAGAACAGATAAGAAAAGGCAAAGAATGCGTCATTCTATACTTTGGAGACCTTGACCCTTCAGGATGGAACATTTACGAAGTGATACAGAAAAAGTTTTCAGACTTACCCGTAACAATTGAAAGAATAGCAGTAAACCCAGACCAGACAGAAGGGCTTATACCCATGCCTTTAAAAGAAAAAGACACGAGAATAAATGGATTTCTGGAAGAACTTAAACTTACAGAATGCTACGAACTTGATGCTCTTGAACCAGAGCTAATTTTATCTTTAGCTGAAAATGCAATAGATAAATATTTTGATAAAAACTTAATTCCTGATGATTCTGAGTGGTTCAAAAAGTATCAAGAAATAACTGAAAAAATAATAAAACTTGTAAATGAGATTGAAGCATGACATTTTTATCTTTTGAAATTTTATAAAGTTAGTTTAAAAAGTATGTCAAGCCATTTTCAGAATATAAAAATGCAGCGGCGCCGCTGCATTTTTATCTTACTAAATATGACCTAAACACTTACAAAATCTCTTTTTTATGAAATTTTTATTTTTTTACTAAATTGAAATATTAAAATTTCTTGCGTTTTAACCATCTTTTAAGTATAATTATAATTATACTAAACTGGATTATACTATGGGAGAATTGAAATTTATCAACAGAAAAAATGAATTAGAATCACTTAACAGATTATACTCTAAAGAAGGCTTTCAGTTCGTTCCCATATATGGAAGAAGAAGAGTTGGCAAAACAAGGCTAATTCAAGAGTTCATAAAGGACAAACCCGCTATATATTATCTTGCTGATTCAGTTTCAGAGAGAGAACAACTCAAAAATTTAGGTAAAGAAGTCGGTGAGTTTTTCAGAGACCAGATACTCACTGAGGCTGGGTTTAAAGATTGGTATCAGCTTTTTAGATATTTGAAAGATAAATCAAAGGATAGATTAATACTGGTAATAGATGAATTCCCCTATCTTGTTAACTCTAATTCTGCCATATCATCAATATTTCAAAAGGGTATAGACCAATATCTAAAAGAAACTCAGACATTTTTAATTCTTATGGGTTCAAGTATTGGTATGATGGAAAAGGAAGTCCTCCATTATAAAGCACCTCTTTATGGAAGAAGAACCGCTTCCTTAGAAATTAAGGAAATGAACATATCAGCCCTTTTTGAACTTTTTCCAAACAAAAAAATCTCTGATATAGTAAAAATTTATTCTGTCTTTGGAACAATTCCCGCATATCTTGAAAAAATTGATACTAAAAAAGACATATTTTCAAACATAGAAGACCTTGTTTTAGATAAAAGCTCTTTTTTATACAACGAAGTAGAGTTTATCGTAAGAGAAGAATTAAGAGAGCCAAGAAACTACTTTGTAATTTTGAAGGCAATTGCACAGGGAAAACACAAACTTTCAGAAATCATAAATGAAACAGGTTTTGAAAAAAGCATGGTGTCAAGATATCTTGATATACTTAAATCACTAAGATATGTTAAGAAAGAAATTCCCATAACAGAGAAAAACCCTGAGAAAAGTAAATTAGGTTTGTATCGGATTTTTGATAGATATTTTAACTTTTGGTTTAAATTCATCTTTCCAAACAGAAGATGGATAGAGATTGGAAGAGGAGATGTATTATTGAATTACATAAAAGAGCAGTTTGAACATCATGTATCCTCTGTTTTCGAAGATGCCTGTATAGAAATATGTGAAATATTAATGCAGAAAGGGCTAATAAGGTTTAGCCAAATTGGTAAATGGTGGACAAAAGACAGTGAAATAGACATAGTTGCATTAGATGATGAAACTAAGACGGTTTATTTCGGAGAATGTAAGTGGAGTAACAAAAAAGTAGGCGAAAATGTCTATCATGAGCTCGTTGAAAAATCAAAAAAAATCTCTTACTATGGTAAAAGGCAGAAAAACAAATACATTTTATTTAGCAAAAATGGATTTACTGATAGGGTCAAAGATTTGGCAAAGAGGGATGGTGTAATTTTAATAGACTGTAGCGGTTCCTCTATTTTATCTTTAGAGTAAACTGTCATTAAACATCCTTAATTTTCTAAAATTTTTAATTATAATTCAATATGTTATATCAAACTTTTTCGCAACAATGAAAATTTCCTTCATACGATTAAAATTAAATTTTATACATTCAATAACTTAATTTCTATTTATTTAAAAAATGAGCAAAGAGTGGCTTAATGATTTATGGTAGATGCTGCTGCGCCGCAGCATCTACGTTGGAAGGATTTCTATAAAATAATACTAAAAAAATAAAAAAGATTATCTATTACTTCATTTTCAATTTTATTAAAACAATCATGAGAAATTCTATCGCCTGTTATATATGAAAACAGAGAAAACGTCCTTTTATCAAAAAAAATTATCACTTAACATAATCAAATTTTTTTAAAGCCTAAAAAAATAATTTTCAGTCCAACTTTTAGAGAGATTTTTATTTTTTATATGAGATGGATAATTCACAAGAAAGGAAATATAAGGTTAAGTGGAATATAAAAAGAAATGAATCAGAGGTGGCTGAGAATAGTTTAAGGTTGCTGAAGATTTCTGAAGTTTCTAAGATTCTTGGGATATCAAAAAGAACAGTTTATAACTATGTGAAAGAAGGAAAGCTTCCCTGTGTGAAGCTTTCAAATAGGGCATTGAGGTTTAAAGAGACAGATTTAATGAAGCTTATCTCTGAAAGAACAATCACATATGAGCCAAGTGAAAAAACAGATTTTATAGCCAAGAGAGTGCTTGAAAAAATCTTAAAGAGGGGGTAAATTATGTTAAGGACAAAGGTCTTTGACAAGGGAAACCCTGTATTTGAGCCATAGTTAGGAGGTAACTATGGGCTTATACAGGAGAGGAAAAATTTATTGGGCTTCTCTAACTCACAACGGTGAACAGATTAGATTTTCTACAAAGTGCAGAGATAAAAAGGAAGCTGAGGCTGTTTATGCCAAGATACTTCTTGAGCTTAAAATTGGCAAGGTAGCAGTAATCCAACCAGAGAAAAAGGAAAAGATAACATTCAATCAGTTTTTTGTTGAGCAGTATCTGCCTTTCTGTAAAAAACAAAGTTCATATAATACAAAACGATACTCACTAAATATGATTCCTGAATGGTTTAAGTCAACTCCTTTGATGGATTTCAATACGAGACATATTGACCTGTTTGTTAGCGAACTTGCAACAACAAGAAAACCAGCTACTGTTAACAAACTCCTTCACATTGTGAAGCACGCATTTAGAAAGGCTCTTGATTGGGAACTGATAGATGAGGCTACCTTTAAAAAGATTGACAAGGTTAAACCACTTAAGGGAGAGACAAAAAGGCTCAGATATCTTAATCAAGAGGAAATCCAAAGGCTTTTATCACACTGTGATAATTATCTTTATCCAATCGTTTTTACCGCACTTAATACAGGAATGCGGAGAGGAGAGATACTTAATCTTAAATGGGAGAACATTGACCTGAAAAATGGACTAATACTTCTTGAAAAAACCAAAAACGGTGAGCGAAGAGAGATCCCGATGAATGAGAGCTTAAAGACACTGTTTAGACAACTTTACACACAAAGAAGGCTTGACACTGATTACGTATTCATCAATCCAAAAACAGGAACAAGACTAACTGAATTTAAAAGAAGCTTTGCCACTGCACTTAAGAAAGCTGGCATAAGGGATTTTACTTTTCACGATTTAAGACATACTTTTGCAAGTCAGCTTGTGATGGCTGGAATTGACCTGAGAACCGTTCAGGAGCTACTTGGACACAAGACAATTACAATGACTCTTAGATATGCTCATCTATCAGAAGCTCATAAAAGAGAAGCTGTAAGGACATTGGAGAACAAACTTTATCACAATTTTATCACAATTTCATTGCAAGCTAAATAGGCAGGCTAAAAAATCCTTAAAAATCAATGGGCGATGAGGGATTTGAACCCACGACCTCTTCCGTGTGAAGGAAGCGCTCTCCCACTGAGCTAATCGCCCATTTGATGAATTATAAATTTTTTCTTACCTTTATTGTCAATTCTCTAAATTTTTCTTCTCTTCAATCTAAGCGAATTACTTACAACGGACACTGAACTCAGGGACATGGCAAGAGAGGCTATCATTGGATTAAGAAGTGGTCCACCCAATAAATACAAAACTCCTGCTGCTATCGGAATGCCAATTATGTTATAGATGAAAGCCCAGAAGAGGTTTTCTTTGATAGTTTTTAAGGTGAGTTTGCTCAATTTTATCAAAGATGGCACACCTTTTAAGCCACCTTTCATAAGTGTTACATCTGCTGTATGTATTGCTATATCTGTTCCACTTCCCATTGCAATACCTATGTTTGCCTCTGCAAGAGCTGGAGCATCGTTTATTCCATCTCCTATCATGCCAACGATTTTTCTCTCTTCAACTCTATATTTTCTCACTATTTTTGCCTTTTCATTGGGAAGAACTCCTGCGAAGTATTGTTTTATTCCTAATTTTTCAGCAATTGCTCTGGCTGTCAGTGGATTATCTCCTGTAAGAATGGTTATTTCAATACCCATTTTTTTGAGTTCCTCTATTGTTTCGGGTGTCTCTTGTCTTATTGGATCGATGATGTAAAAAACTGCCTGCACCTTACCATCAATTGAGGCATAAACAGTGGTAGCTATATCGGAAAATATTTCTGGTAAGTTAATTTTATTCTTTTCTATTAATTTGCCGCTTCCAATTAATATATCTCTTTCAATGCCCTGTGAATCTCTTACCTTTGCTCTCACGCCACCTCCTGCAATTACCTGAAACTGCACTGGCTCCTCCAGATTAACTCCCTCTCTCATGCAGTGTCTTAAAATTGCTCTTGCAAGAGGATGTTCAGAGTATTTTTCAGCACTGCCTACAAGTCTTAAAACTTCCTTTTCAGGCATATCAAAGTATTGAACCCTGTTAACTTCAGGTTTTCCCTGAGTCAGTGTGCCTGTTTTATCTGTAAAAAGAATCTCTATCCTGTTTAGTTCTTCAAGTTTTTCCACATTTCTTAAAAGAATTCCCTCCCTGGCAGCTCTTCCTGTAGCAACCATTATTGCTGTTGGTGTTGCAAGTCCCAAAGCACAGGGGCAGGCAATGATTAATACAGCGATGGCATTTGAAAGAGCAATTGAAAGATTTCCGCCGAAAATCATCCACAGTAAAAAGGTTAATACTGCTATAGTTAGAACTGTAGGAACAAATATTGCCGAGATTTTATCTGCAAGCCTCTGAACAGGTGGTTTTCCTGTCTGTGCCTCCTGAATCAGTTTAATAATCTGACTGAGCAGCGATTCTTTTCCTACTGCCCTTGCCTCAATCCTTACAAATCCTGAAAGAACTATTGTGCCACCTATTACTCTGTCTCCTGATGTTTTATCAACCGGGATTGGTTCTCCTGTTATCATTGACTCATCTATTGAGCATGTACCATCAATAATAACACCATCAACAGGGATTTTTTCTGACTGCCTGACAATCACTATATCACCAATCTTTACCTCATCAATTGGTATCTCCATCTCCCTGCCATCTCTAAATACCAGTGCAGTCTTTGGTTGCATCTGAATAAGCCTTTGAATTGCATCAGATGTTTTTGCCTTTGCTCTTTCTTCAAGAGTCCTTCCAAAAAGTATTAGGGTAATTATAACTGCAGAGGTTTCAAAGTAAAAGTGACTGCCTTCATGTCCGAAAAGTAGCATTGCAAGGCTGTAAAAATAGGCTGCATTTGTTCCAAGACTGACAAGACTGTTCATATTTGCCTGCCCATGCTTGAGGGCAGTGAATGCAAGCCTGTGAAATCTCCATCCTGTAATAAATTGAACAGGAGTGGTAAGCACAAGCTGAACAAAACCCTCTCGCAGAAAAGGTATATGAAACATGCTTCCAAGAAAAACAGGCAGTGTAAAGATAAAACTTATAATAAGGTCTCTTTTAAGCTTTTCAAACTCTCTCTTTTTTTCTTCAAAGGCAGATACAGTATCAGCAATCTTCTTTGCCTTTATACTAAGATTTTTTAGAGCGGACAGTATCTTAGCCTCATCAATGATTGTAGGAATATATGATAAAACAGCATTTTTACTAACCACATCAGTTTTTACCTCTATGATTCCTTCAGTTTGAGATAGTTTTTCTTCAATAAGTCTTGCAGTATCACTGTCAAGCTCGGTTATCTGTAAATAAAGACTGGTCTTTCCTATGTCATATCCTGTTGCTCTTACAATGCTTATTAATCTGTGAATATCAACCCTATCGCTTACCTCAATCTTTGCTTTTTCAGTGAGAAGATTTACCTCTGCATCAATGACTCCTTCAACCTTTTTTAGAGCTCTACCTACAGCCTGAGCACAGGCAGCACATGTCATTCCTTTGATAGGGATTTCAACGGTTTTCGTCATAAACTCTTTCTTTGTCTTAAAACTTCAAAGGCAATTATGCTAACAGAGTTAGAAACATTCAGGGAGTTTACTTTTCCTTTCATTGGAATTTTTACGATTTCATCACACAAAGAAAGCACTGTCTGCCTTATTCCTTTTCCTTCAGAGCCAACTACCAGAGCTGTAGGACATCTGAAATCGCATTCCCAGAAAACATCCTCGCCCTGAGCTTCAGCACCGTAGATTTTAATATCATGCTCTTTAAGAGTTCTGATTGCGTATTTGATGTTGTTAATTTCTACAAGATTAACATGCCAGAGAGCTCCGGCAGAGGCTTTCCATGCAGAAGGGACAACTCCTACAGAGCGTCGCTCCTGATAAACTACTGCATGAATACCCGCAGCATCAGCCACTCTGCAAATGCTTCCAAAATTTTGAGGGTCTTCAACCAGATCAAGAATTAAGAAAAAGGCAGGTTCCTGTTTTTGTGATGGTATCTTAAGAGCTTCCTCAAGGGTGATAGTTCTTTTCGGTTTAACTCTGGCAACTATTCCCTGATGAACTCCCTTTGCATTTTTTTCAATAAAGCTTTCATCCACTAATTTAACAGGGATTGAGTTTTTCTCAGCAAGCTCAATTATTTCTTTAAGCTTTGAGACTCTGTTTTTCGATATGTAAATTTCCTTTAAAGCTTCCGGTATCTTGAAAGCTTCACGGACAGGATTTACGCCATAGATAATTATACTTTTACTTTCCATATTGTTCTTTCAGGTTTATCCTCAAGAATAATTCCTTTTGAGAGAAGTTCCTGCCTGATGCTATCAGCTTTTTGCCAATCTTTGTTTTTTCTTGCCTGAGTTCTTTCATCAATCAATCTGTTGATATCTTCCTCTGTAATCTCTATTTTTTTAGTTTTAAGCAAATCACGATACCACTGTATCGGCGTGCGTTGAAAAAGATTTAAAATACTGCCGAGTTTCTGGATTGTTTCTTTTGAAGTAAAAAGCAAATTCAGCTCTTCTTTGCTCGATGGCTTTTTATCCATAAAGCGATTAAGTTCTTTAACGAATTCGAATATTATTCCTAATGCTTTTGCTGTATTGAAGTCATCATCCATTGCTTTTTCAAACTCTGGTCTGAGGCTTTTAAGTTCTGAACTGATTTTGCTCAAATCTAAACTGCTCTTGTCTTTTGGCTCAACTTTTTCAAAATCTTCAATTCTCATTATTGTGCTATAAACTCTATCAAGAGTTGCTTCAGCTTCTTTAAGATACTCATGGGAAAACTCTATGGGGCTGCGGTAATGACTGGAAAGAAGAAAAAGCCTCAGAGCTTCAGCATCGTAAAGCTCAAGCAGATCCCTGATGTTGAGAACATTTCCAAGTGATTTTGACATCTTTTCTTTGTTTATTGTAACAAAGCCATTATGAATCCAGTATTTGGCAAAGGGTTTACCGGTAAATGCCTCAGACTGGGCAATCTCATTTTCGTGATGGGGAAATATTAAGTCCGCACCACCACCATGAATGTCAAAGGTTTCACCGAGATATTTTATTGACATGGCAGAACATTCTATGTGCCATCCAGGTCTTCCTTTGCCCCAGGGTGAATCCCACCAGGGTTCACCCGGTTTTGATGCTTTCCATAGAGCAAAATCAAGGGGACTTTTTTTCCTTTCATCTACCTCAACTCTTGCACCGCTCATCAATTCATCAATCTTTTTCTTTGAAAGTTTTCCGTACTGCGGAAACTTTTCAACTGAAAAATAAACACTCTTTGCCTCACCTTCATCTACTTCATAGGCATATCCTTTTTCAACTAATTTTTGAATTATCTCTATCATCTCTTTTATGTGTTCTGTTGCCTTTGGCTCTATGTCAGCTCTTAATATTCCAAGACGATCCATATCTTTGTAGTATTCTTCAGTATATTTCTCAGCAACTTCCTTCCAGCTTAATCCTTCTTTATTTGCTCTGTTTATGATTTTGTCATCAATATCAGTAAAATTTCTCACAAATGTGACTTCATAGCCTTTGTATCTTAAATATCTAACAATTACATCAAAAACAACAGCACTTCTTGCATGACCAATGTGGCAGAGGTCATAAACAGTAACTCCACAGGCATAAATACCAACTTGCCTGTTATTAAGAGGTTCAAACTCTTCAACTCTGCCAGTTAGAGTATTAAAAACTTTCATCCTTTCCTCCAGCACTTAGTTTATTGCCTAATTTTAACTTAATTCCTTAAATCTTTCCCAATCAGTGTGGGGTAAAAAGAGCGCTGAAACATATTCATCCATAAATCTCTTTGACCTTGAAAGATCAATGTATGTCATCTTTTTAGCAATCTCCTCTGCAGTTTCTCTTAGTTGTCTGCTTAAGAGACACAAAATAGCGCCTGTCAGGGAAGTGTTACCTAAAAATACGAATCTTTCCTCAGCAAGATTTGGAAGCATACCTATTTTTACAGCCTTTTTCACATCAAGAAACTCTCCAAATCCTCCTGCAATATAAACTTTTTTTAATTCTTTTTCCTGTATCCCCAGCTCTTCAAGAAGAGTTGAAATCCCAGCATAAATAGCAGCCTTTGCTCTTATAATGTTGTCAATATCTGATTGGGTTATGTAGCAATCCGAAGAAATAACGAATCTTATCTCCTCATCCTCTTCTTTGAACCCTGAACCTTGAATCGCCCGAAGGGCGGTTGAATCACCCGCAGGGTTGCGGGCGGTTGAATCGCCGTAAGGCGGTTGCACTTTGAACTTTATATGTTTGGACTTATCAACAATTAGCTTTCCTTTCTGATCAACAACTCCGCTCATGAAAAGTTCTGATAAAATATCTATCATCCCACTTCCGCATATTCCTCTTGGAGGCACATTACCTATAACTTTAAATTCAAAACTATCGTTTTCCCGTTGATATCTAAAAACCTCTACTGCTCCCTCAGTTGCTCTCATTCCACAGCTTATTCCACTTCCTTCAAAACATGGTCCTGCAGATGTTGATGCTGTAACAAGAAAATCTCTATTACCAACCACAATTTCACCATTTGTTCCTATGTCAATAAACAAAGATAACTCTTCATTTTCATAAAGCCCTGATGCAAGCACTCCTGCAACAATATCTCCTCCTACATAACCAGCAACAGAGGGAATTGTGTATACAGGTATCTGCGAATCTGCTGAAAGTCTGGCATCAGAAACTCTCCATACTGGATAATGATTCAGTGTAGGGATGTAAGGCTCCTGCCTTATATACTTTGGATTAATTCCCCAGAAAAGATGACACATTGTAGTATTGCCAGACAGTGTAACATAATAAATTCTGCCTTCTTTATTCCTCATTGAAACAGTATTTAAGAGAGCATTTATATCGTCAACAATACACTTTCTTAAAATATTAAGTCCTTCAGGTTTTTCCTCTGCATAAACAATTCTCGTAATTACATCATCTCCGTAATTAATCTGAGAGTTATAACATGTAGCAACATCAACAATTCTTCCTTCTTCAAGATCCACCAAAGCCAGTGCTACTGTAGTAGTTCCAATATCTACAGCAACTCCGTAGATCTTTTTTGAATCTGAGACAAAGTCGATAATTTCATCATCTGTTATGGCTAAACTGACATGCCAGTTGTTTTGTCTTAAAAAATCTGAAAGTTGACAGGCAAGTTTCCTTGATATTGATAAATCTTTGCCAGCTGCCTGTTTTAGTCTTTCAAAGTCTGCCTGAGAATCAATATCAGGTGGTTGTATTTTTAAGTTTACTCTTTTTACCAATGGATTAAGCTCAATGGTTTTGAATATCTTTTCTATAATTTTTTCATTTGCAAGGGCTATTCTTTCAGAAACTGTGATTAACTGATGTGGCAATTCAATGAAGATGTCGCTTTGAGGAAAACTCTGGCAGGCAAGAACAAAACCTTCAGATTTTTCATTTTCTGATATACCAAAGAAGGAAGTTGATTTTACTTTTCCCTCTAAAATTTTAATCTTACACCTTCCACAACTTCCTTTTCCACCACAGGATGCAGGAACATATACTGAATGATTCTGTAAAATCTGAAGAAGGCTTTCATCTTTTCCTTCAAAGACTTCACCACGATTTGTTCTTATTTTATACATGATTTTAAAATTATATCATGAAAGCTCTTGTTTATCGCATGGGAGGATTGGGAGACAGTCTTCTTGTCTATCCGGTGCTTGAGATTCTAACAAATAAGGGATATGAACTAACTGTCTGGGGAAATCCTGAATACTTCAAGCTCGCGGTGAGGGCTGGTTTCTGTAAAAGGGTAATATTTTATCAACCAAAAGAAGATTTTGATTTGAAAATAGTTTTTTCAAAAAACAGAGAACTTCTCAACAGTAATAGCTCAATCCATATTAATCCAATTCCTGAAGAGAAAATCTGGGTAGTGGATTACTATTTGAAAAAACTTGGACTTGAAAATGAAAAGTTTTCTAAAACTCTTCCATTAGCCCATCAGCCTTCGGCGATTCAAGGTTCAAAGTTCAAGGTTCAAGATGGAAAGTTATGCATTGTTCATCCGGGCAGTGGTTCAAAAAAGAAAAATACTGATTTGACTTTTTTCTTTGAGTTAGAAAAATTTTTAAAAAAATCGGGCTTTGATGTTCTCTATATTGTCGGACCAGCAGAAGTAGAATTCACAAATATATTCAAAAACTCAGTTTACATTGAAGACTCTCTGGAAATTGCAAATACTCTTCTTAAAGCAAATCTTTATATCGGACTTGACAGCGGAGTAAGTCATCTAAGTAGCTATCTCGGAGTTCCTTCAATTATTATCTTCGGACCAACAGACCCTGAAGTGTGGCATCCAATTGGTGAGAATTATATAATAATTCGTTATGAAGGCTGCAAACCCTGTTTTCCTAATGTATGTGAAGATAGAAGATGCCTAAACCCGGATTTTTTAATCTCAGAGTTCTGCAAATATGTCAAAAAGCTTGAAGTTTCTCAAGCTCAAATAATGGGCATAAAGAATCAATAGATAACCTTTTGAGTTGATATTATAGAGTTTTTCAGGTAGAATTTTTGATAAATTCTCAACATTTGCCATTAACATATTGCGAAACTGCATTTTCCCAAGCTTTGTATCGACATCAAGGTCAAACTGTTTCAACAATCCAAGCTCAAGAAGTTCTTTTGAACACTCCTCTGCATCATGAAAATCTCTTGCAAGTTCTGTAAGTCCCTGCTTAATTTTTGAGAAAAACTCTGTATCACTGCCTTCATCATCAAAGATTCTCTCTCCGTAATCGGAGGAGTAAACCTCATCAAAAATAATGGTGTATTCATCACCTTCTTTAAAAACTCCGAAAGGATAATGTTTACAAACATTTGGCACTACATCAACCTTCCATGTTCCGTCTTTCTTTAAATATACGTTTTTGCCATTAATCCCTGTAACAGCAAATGGAAAAACTTCTCTATCCTGAGTGCCGAACATGACAGGATAATACATGGTGGCAGATAAAATCTCTGAGTAAGTAAGAGGAACCACTTCAACATCTGCCATATATGAATAGTTTTCAGGCATTTTTACTTTTAGATCTCTATGAACCGTACTGTCTAATGCAACAGCTTTTTTGAATGCCTTCATTATTGCTTTCATTTTGACCTCCTTGCAAAAAGTTTCTAAATTATAGCATAAAACTTTTCTTGACAGTGTATTTTATAAACGAGTATAAAATATAATATTGTTAAAACACTTTGAAAGGAGTTCCTATGAATAAAGTTCTGATGAAAGGAAACGAAGCTGTAGCAGAGGCTGCAATTAAGGCTGGTTTAAAATTTTATGCAGGATATCCAATTACCCCTCAAAATGAAATTCCAGAATACTTATCAAAAAGACTACCAGAGGTAGGAGGGGTATTTATTCAGGCTGAAAGCGAGATTGCAGCGGCAAACATGATTTATGGTGCATCTGCCTGCGGCGTAAGAGTAATGACTTCTTCAAGTTCACCCGGTATTAGCTTAAAACAAGAGGCAATATCATATATGGCTTCAGCAGAACTGCCTGCAGTTATTGTTAATATGATGCGTGGTGGACCAGGGCTTGGCAATATTTCAGGAAGTCAGGCAGACTACTTTCAGGCAGTAAAAGGTGGCGGGCATGGAGATTACAGGCTTCTTGTTTACGCACCTTTCAGTGTTCAGGAACTCTGGGACTACACAATACTTGCCTTTGAAAAAGCTGATGAATGGAGAAATCCTGTTATGATTCTTGGAGATGGTGTTATTGCACAGATGATGGAACCTGTAATACCAAAAGTTCCTGAGTTAAAATTCTTTGATAAAACTTCATGGGCGTTAACAGGTGCAAAAGGAAGACCTTCGAGATTTATAAGAACTCTTTTAATGGCTGAGGGAGAGCTTGAAAAACATAACTGGAAACTTCAGGAAAAGTATCAGAGATGGAAAGAAAAGGAAGTTAGGTATGAGACTTACTTTCTTGATGACGCAGAGGTTGTGGTTGTAGCCTTTGGTTCTGCTGCAAGAATCACTCTCTCTGCAATCAGAAGACTGAGACAGGAAGGTTTAAAAATCGGACTTCTAAGACCTATAACTCTTTTTCCATTTCCTGAAGAGCCAGTAAGACAGCTTGCTCAGGAAATAGAGAGATTTATTGTTGTTGAGTTCAATGTAGGGCAGATGGTTGAAGATGTAAAGCTTGCAGTAAATGGAATGGCAGAAGTTTATCTCTACGGAAGACCTGGAGGAAGCATAGTAACAGCAGAAGATGTCTATGATGCTCTTGCTAAATATACAGTTAGTGAAAAAGTTTATGTAACTGTAAAATAACTCATGAATATTGAAAAACTAGCGATTTCCTCTGCTGTAGTATTAGCTTCAGCAGGGGTTTTACTGTTTGCAAGATTTTTTCTGTTTAAAATACTTCATCAGTGGGCTAAAAGGACAAAAACAGGCATAGATGATGTAATAATCAACACAATCAAGCTTCCTTCCATATTTTGGTGCATTGGAATAGCCCTTTACATTGGAATTGAAAGCTCAGAAATTCCCTCAAAGTATACTTTGTATGTAATTAAAGCAATTCATGTTCTGATAATTCTATCAATCACTGTAGCTGCTGCCAATCTCGTTAACAGACTCTTTATTCAGTATGTGGAACGTTCAACTGTTTCTGTTCAATCAACAGGTCTTTTAAATACAATAATAAAAGGTGCTGTTTATTTAATCGGTTTTATAATAATTCTTAACATCTTCGGTATTTCTATTGCACCCTTGATAACCGCACTTGGTATAGGAGGTCTTGCGGTTGCTCTGGCACTTAAAGACACCCTTGAAAATCTCTTTGCTGGAATACACATCATGGCAGAAAAAACAATAAGAGTTGGAGATTTCGTTCGTCTTGAGACAGGACAGGAAGGATATGTAGAGGATATCTCGTGGAGAACAACAAGAATACGGATGCTTCCAAATAACATGATAATAATACCAAACAGCAAGCTTGCCCAGAGCATTGTGGTAAACTACTTTCTTCCTGAAAAAAGAATGTCTCTGCAGATTCCTATAAGTGTAAGCTATTCAGCAGACCCTGAAAAGGTTGAGAAATTATTACTTGAAGAAGTTAAAAAAGCTGTTGAAGAAATCCCAGGTCTGCTAAGGGAACCTGAACCCATGGTAAGATTTATCCCTGGTTTTGGGGAAAGTTCCCTTGATTTTACCCTCGTTTGTCATATTGAGGATATATCCTATCAGTTTCCCATACAGCATGAACTAAGAAAAAGAATATTTAAACGCTTTCAAGAAGAAGGCATTGAAATACCCTTCCCTCAGAGAGTTGTCTGGCTTAAAAATGAAAGTTCATCTACTTAGCTCTTGGGTGGTGTTTAAGATACTCTTTGCGAAGCCTGTCCATTGAAACTTTGGTATAAATCTGTGTGGTAGAGATGTCACTGTGTCCAAGCATTTTCTGTAATGACCTTAAATCTGCACCGCCTTCAAGAAGATGTGTTGCAAAGCTATGCCTAATCATATGAGGTGTTACATTCACTCCAGCAATCTTTCCCATCGCTTTTAGATTTTGCCAGAATCTCTGCCTTGTCATTGCCTGCCCACGATTGTTGAGGAAAACATAATCTGAGGCATTTCTTTTGAGAAGCTTTGGTCTTAGTTCTACAAGATACTTTTTAAGCTTTTCCATTGAACGATGAGCTATGGGAACAACTCTTTCTTTGTCTCCCTTACCTCTGACTCTTATAAATCCTGCTTCAAAATTTATATCGCTCAACTTTAAATTGACAAGTTCACTAACCCTTAATCCCGAAGCATACATTAACTCGAGCATAGTAATATCTCTTAAATAGTACTTGCTTTCAAGCATTACTGAAAGAAGCTTTTTTACCTCATCAAGTTCAAGAGCCTTTGGAAGTCTCAGCCACAGCTTTGGAGATTTGAGTCCTTCTGTTGGGTCATGTTTTATTAAATCTTCAATAATCAAGAATCGGAAAAACTGCTTTAAAGAAGATATATTTCTTGCAATGGAGGAAGAATTGAAACCTTTTTCTTTTAATTCTAAAAGATAGTGTAATATGTCGTCCTTTTTACATTCGAGAATCAATATATTTTGCTCCTCAATCCATCTTAAAAAGCCTTTCAAATCACTTTCATAAGATTTTACTGTATTTATAGACAGGGCTTTTTCAGTAAGGCAGTAGTTAAGAAACCTTTTGAGAAGTTCTCTTTGTTCCATTATCCATAAACTCTTCAATGCCTACCTGTGAACGCAACATCTCATAAAAAATCTTTCCAAGTTGAAATAAATTCTCTGTGTCTGCCCGATTATAAGAAATTAATTTTTCAAGACTCTCAATGCTTCCATTTAAATAAGCCTTCCATAGTTTTACAGCATCATATCCGTTAAGTCCTTTAAGTTCATCATCTCTCTCAATTAAAAATAAGGTTTCAAGCTTTTTAAGTCCACCCTGAATTCCAAGTCTTTTCCCTGCAAAAAAAAGATCGAAATGGGGGAGGTGTTCTATCCTCAAATTGGGGAATTCTTTTTTAAGAAAGGGGATATCAAAAATGCATCCATAGAAGGTAATTAAATACTTATGTTCATCAAGAATTTGCTGAAGCGATTCTTCAGTGAGATTTTCTCCTTTAACTAAAGCTTTGTATCCTTTTATTGAGTACAATCCTACAACTGTTATATATCCACCTTTTTCTGGAGTTAATCCATTGGTTTCTATATCAAGGCATAAAGCGTCATTTAAAAATTCCTCAAATAGTCTCCAGTGCTCTCTTTTTTTCAGTTTTTCAGCAAAGAAGTAGCAATTTTTAGAGGCTAATGCATCACAGGCTCTATATAGAAATTCGTCGTAAACCCTTTTTTTATCGTAATCTATATCAAGAACCTCTTTACTTTGGAAAAAATCCTCCCATGTAAGAATCCCCTCTCCCCACAGTCTCTTTTCTCTTTTTTCACCTATTCCATCAAGAAGTATAAATGTGTTTCTAATCATGTTTTTATTATATTAATCTTACAGAAATTTAAACAAGTTCTTGAGATAAAAAAACTTGAATATTGATTAGAAATTTGAAATAATAATTTATCCAATGGGTAAAGTAAGGAGGTGGAGAAGTGTATAAAGTAAGAAAACTTATTTTAAAACTTTTTTCTCCTGTCACAATCATGTTTATACCCCATGGAAGAACAAAGGTTTATGGTGTAAAACTTCCTTTTTTATCAATTTTTCTACTTATTTCTTTAACATTTGCTTTTAATGTTTATGTTTTATCAAAAGCTGTTAACACAATTGAATATTATCGAATGAAGCAAGAGTTTTCATATATAATGACCAAGTTTAATGAACTTAAATCTACAATTGTTACTTTAAAACATGCTGAAGCAGAGCTTAGCAGAATTTTTTCTTTGAAATCAAAAAAGGAAATTCTTGAATCTTTAACTTTTAATCCATCAGGTGACATTAATATAGAAGAACTAAAAAAAATTAGTGAAAAAGCCATAGAATCAGTAAGCGAAATAAAAAGTTTTCTATCACAACAACATGACATATATAGATCAACACCTCTTGGCTGGCCTGTTAATGGAGAAATAACATCTTATTTTGGGAAAAGAGAGCATCCAAAATACGGATATGAAGAACTCCACACAGGCATTGATATTTCAGTACCCTCTGGTACAGAAATCAAAGCAACAGCAGATGGAATAGTGGTTTTTTCAGGATATCAGGCTCGTAATGGAAATGTGGTAATGATAAAACATGGTTACGGTTTTACCACTGTTTATGCCCATAATAAACAAAATCTCGTAACAGTAGGGCAAAGAGTAAAAAGGGGAGAGATAATAGCTATTTCAGGAAATACTGGTTCAACTACAGGACCTCATCTGCATTATGAAGTATGGAAAAATAACTCGCCTGTTAATCCCTTATCCTATCTTAAGGAGGACCCTAATGTTTTTTAAAAAACAACAAAAGATGGAAACAGTAATCGGAGCAGAAACTTTTATAAATGGAGAGATCACATCAAATAGTGGTTTAAGAATTGACGGGACAGTAGAGGGTACAATAAGAGCAGATTGGATTTCAGTGGGAGATTCAGGAAAAATTACAGGGAAGATCACATGTAGAGGAATAGTGATAGGTGGAAATGTAAATGGAATTATAAATGCTTCAGAGATAATTACAATAACTCACAAGGGCAGTGTAACAGGCGAAATCTATACTCTCAAACTCTCAATTGAAGAGGGAGGGAAATTTGAGGGAAAATCATGTATTCAACTTTCAACAAATTCACAGGAAGGAAAATAATTTATAATAATTATGAATTACAGATTATTACTTTTGCCTTTTTAAAAAAAGAATGCCCAAAGGAGGCAATGTTAAATTTAAAGAATATGCTCTTCCATGCATAGGTATATCATCTGCATAAACTCCACCCATGTTTCCACAGTTGCTTCCGCCATAGAGCTCTGAATCACTGTTAAAAATCTCTTTCCAGAAACCTCTCACAGGAACACCTACACGGTAATTAAGTCTTGGCACCGGAGTAAAATTACATACTATTAAAATTGTATCATCAGGATTTTTAGTTTTTCTTAAAAAACTTATAATGCTCTGGTCTGCGTCACTGAAATCAATCCATTCAAAACCTGATGGGTCAAAGTCAAGTTCATAAAGGGCTGGCTCATTTTTGTAAAGATTGTTTAAATCTTTCACCAACCTTTGAATACCCTGATGATGAGGATAGTTTAGAAGATGCCAGTGCAAGCTCTCTTCGTGATACCACTCATTCCATTGAGCAAACTCTCCTCCCATAAAGAGAAGTTTTTTACCAGGATGGGCATACATGTATCCATAAAGAAGCCTTAGATTAGCAAATTTCTGCCAGTAATCACCGGGCATTTTGTTTATCAAAGCCCCTTTTCCATAAACAACTTCATCATGGGAAAGAGGCAAAACATAATTCTCACTGAAAGCATACCAGATGCTGAAAGTAAGTTGATTGTGATGATATTTTCTGTAAATTGGATCTCTTGAAAAATAAAATAGGGTGTCATGCATCCAGCCCATATTCCACTTCATGCCAAATCCCAATCCACCAAGATAAGTAGGCCGGGTAACAAGGGGCCATGCAGTAGATTCCTCAGCAATGGTTTGTGTATCAGGAAATTTTTCGTAAACTGTTTCATTAAGCCTTCTTATGAATTCTATTGCCTCCAGGTTTTCCTTGCCTCCATATTTATTGGGAATCCACTCTCCGGGCTGTCTTCCATAATCAAGATAAAGCATTGAAGCAACCGCATCCACTCTTAATCCATCGACATGATACTTTTCAAGCCAGAATACTGCTGAACTTATAAGAAAGTTTCTGATCTCATTTCTCCCATGATTGAAAATATAACTGTGCCAATGAGGATGATATCCTTTTTTTGGATCCTGATGCTCATAAAGATATGTTCCATCAAAGAAGCTGAGTCCATGTCCATCATCAGGAAAATGAGAGGGTACCCAGTCAAGAATTACACCAATGCCATTTTGATGAAGCCTGTCAATCAAATACATAAAATCCTGAGGTGTTCCGTATCTGCTTGTAGGTGCAAAATATCCTGTTACCTGATATCCCCAGGAACCATAAAAAGGATGCTCCATAACTGGAAGGAATTCCACATGAGTGAATCCCATCTCTTTTACATATTCAGGCAACCAATAAGCAAGTTCTCTGTATGAAAGAGGTCTGTTTCCTTCTTCAGGAACTCTCCTCCACGAGCCAAGATGAACTTCATATATTGATATGGGTGAATAAAGAGAGTTGCTTTTAGCTCTGTTTTTCATCCACTCTTCATCATTCCACTGATACTCAAGATCCCAGACTATTGATGCTGTCTTAGGTGGTGTCTCCCAAAGGAAAGCATAGGGATCACCTTTTTCTAAATGATAACCATATTTTGAAATTATGTAGTATTTGTACTTTGTTCCTTTCTCAACACCTGGGATAAAACCTTCCCATATGCCAGAGCCATCCCATCTTATCCCAAGAGGATGTGAGAGTTTCCATCTATTAAAATCACCTATAACATAAACCTGCTCTGCATTTGGTGCCCATACGGCAAAGTAAGTTCCCCTCTGACCATCAACTTCTATGATATGAGCACCAAGCTTATCATAGGCATTGAAATGATTCCCCTCTTTAAAAAGATAAATATCAAAATCAGTAAAAAGACTTACATCATGCCTAACCATAGCTGTCTCCTCCTTTCTCTTTTAAAAGAGTTTTCAACACAATAGGAGAAAGCAGAGTAGTAAGGGCAACCACAAATATAATAACTGCATAAAGAGTGCTATCATAAACTCCGCTTATTCTACCAAATTCGGCAAAAATGAGACCCACTTCACCTCTTGGAAGCATAGAAAATCCCACGCTTAATTTTTCCTTCTTTGTTCCTTTGATAAATAAACCAGCCAATAATTTCGTTGTAAGAGCAACCAGGAACAAAACAGCACTTAAAAGCCAGAAATTCAAGGAAGAGAAATCTATTGCTTTCAGATTAAGCTGTAGTCCCACATAAACAAAAAATATGGGAGTAAAAAGCCATATTAATGGATTCAAGGATTCTTCAATTTTATGAATAATCTGTCTGTCTGCCTGAAAGGCTGCTGCAAAAGGAATTGTAAACCTTCTTGAAAAAGCTATCCCAGCTGTGAAAGCACCGAGTATTTCAGGAGACCCTATCTCATGGGCAGCAAAGGCAAACAGCAGAATTATGGCAACAACAACAGGAGGAACAAAATCAAGGGTATTTAGCCGTCTTGAAAGAGTACTTATAAAATAAGCAAAAAATTTACCTATTATAGGAGCAAACAAAAAGAAAGTTCCAATATAGAGTATTAGAAGCAATGTAGCATTAACATTGATTTCCTGAGTTTTTGAAAACTCAAAAAGCGCAGCAAGAACGACAACACCAAATATATCATCAAGCACTGCTGCACCAAGCACAATTTGAGCGAATCGCTCTCTCATTTTTCCAAGATCTTCAAGCACTCTTACAGTAATACCAATGCTTGTGGCAGTAAGAGTTCCCCCTATGAAAAGAGAGGTTATTACCGGGAAATTAAAAACATAGTAGGAGACAAGAAATCCAGCAACCATAGGAGCTAATGCACCTGTTATTGCAACGGCTGCAGCAGAAAAACCGACTTCTTTTAGTTGTTTTAAATCAGCTTCAAGTCCAATATGGAAAAGAAGAAGTATTATCCCTAGTTCTGCAAGAAGTCTCATTACATCGTTGAGAGGTATTATTCCAAGGACACTTTGTCCGAGCAATACTCCTACGAATATCTCCCCAAGAACAGATGGAATTCCAAATTTTGCAAAGATGTCGCCTGTAAGTCTTGCAAAAAAGAGCAAAATAGCAAGATAGAGAAAAATAAGATGCAAATCCATATGAAATTATAACATTTTAAGCAAATGCACCTAAAATTGAAAGAAGAAGCATCATTCTTGCAGAGAGTCTTAGAGAGTCTGTCGGAACTCTGATTGAAACAGCACAGTCTGCTTCTTTTCCTTTCTCAATAATAAAAGAGGAATCGATATATATTTAAATCTGAAAACAGAATACTGTATTTTCAAGTCTGGTATATTCCTTTGTTTTGCCCGTTCTTCTCATTCTTGTGATAACAATGGCTTCGGGAGAAAAAATAAGAGGTTCAATCTTATCAAAAATTTCTCGCCACTTTATCATAAGTATAGTTTAAAAAAATATTTTACCCTCTCAATCCCTTTCCAGATGAAGTAAAAGGAAAAGCCTATAAGGATTAAGGCACAGAAAAAGACTATTTTTCTGTAAAGGCTGTCATTGAGAATTTTCTTGCCTTTATGCACTCCCAATGAAACACCTGAATACCAGGCTAAATCTCCAAGAATATGTCCTGTGAAAAATGCCACAATTCCTAATATGCCAATTTCCATTGATTGAACCAGATATCCAAGTCCTATTGTTGCCCACCAGAAAGACCAGTAAGGGTTTGCCAGACTTAACAAAATTCCTGATAAAAAAAGAGAGCCCTTTGCCTGCCTGTTAAATTCATTTTGCAGGCTAAGTTTTGGCAGTGAACGAAACATTGAAAGCCCCATAAAAAATAAAAATATACCACCAACCAGTGCAACAGCAATAAAAGTTTCATTCATCTGTAAAAAACTTCCAAGACCAGAAACAATCAAAAGTAAAAGAGAAAGCTCAAGAACTCCATGACCTGCTACCAAAACAGGTCCTGTAATCCAGCCTCTACGAGGTGTTTCTGATACTGTTACTGCAAAAAGAGGTCCTGGCATCATTGCACCTGATAGAGCTATGATAAAGGATGAAATTCCAATAAAAAGGACTTTAAACATTAAAAACTTAACCTTTCAAGACTGCGATACTGAATTGCCTCTGCTATATGGGAGGCTTTGATGTTTTCAGAGCCTTCAAGGTCAGCTATTGTCCTTGCAACTTTAATTATCTTTGAGTGCGCCCTTGCAGACAAGCCCAATTTTTCCATAGCAGACTGTAGCAGGCTGTGGCAGTCCTCATCAATTTTGCAGAATTTTTTTAAATGCTTCGTTTTCATGTGAGCATTGCAGTATATTCCTTCGTCCTTAAATCTTTTTAACTGAATCTGTCTTGCTCTTATCACTCTCTCACGAACAATTTTTGAGCTTTCTGATGGTGTATCATCTTTGAGTTCCTGATAGTTAACTCTTGGAACTTCAATATGTATGTCAATCCTGTCAAGAAGAGGACCTGATACCCTTGAACGATAACGAATTATCATCTGGGGTGTACAGGTGCAGGGTTTAAGACTGTCTCCAGAATGTCCGCAAGGACATGGGTTCATTGCTGCAACCAGCAAAAATCTTGAAGGAAATTGAACTGTAGCATAACTGCGAGCAACTGTTACAAAGCCGTCTTCAAGAGGTTGTCTAAGCACCTCTAAAACATTTCTTTTAAACTCAGGTAGTTCATCAAGAAAAAGCACTCCATTATGAGCAAGTGATACTTCACCGGGTTTAGGAATCTGTCCACCACCTATCAAACTTACATCACTGGATGAGTGATGGGGGCTACGAAATGGGCGACTGGTAATAAGTCCTTTCCCATCAGGAAGCAGTCCTGCCACACTGTATATCTTTGTTGTCTCTATTGCCTCATCAACTGTCATGGGGGGAAGTATCCCTGGAAGCCTACGGGCAAGCATACTTTTACCACTTCCCGGTGGTCCAATGAATAAAATATTGTGTCCACCTGCTGCAGATATCTCAAGTGCTCTTTTTGCCTGAAACTGTCCTTTTACATCTGCAAGGTCTTCATAGATGCTGGATTCAGAACAATCAATCTCCGAAGTAAATGGCTTAATATTCTTCTGTCCTCTAAGAAACTCTACCACCTCTGATAAATCTTCCACAGCATAAACTTCCACACCTTTTACAACAGCTGCTTCAGAAGCATTTTTCATGGGAACAATTAATTTTTTTACTCCCAGTTCATTAAGCTTTGAAGCAATACAGAGTGTCCCTTTTACAGGTCTAAGTCTGCCTTCAAGTGCGAGTTCTCCAACAATTAAAAAATCCTTGAGAACATCTTTGGGAATATGCCCTTCTGCAGCCAAGATTCCTACAGCAATGGGAAGGTCAAAGGAAGAGCCCTCTTTTTTTAGGTCTGCTGGAGCAAGATTTACTGTAATCTGCTTGATGGGAAAGGGAAATCCTGTGTTTTTAAAAGCAGCTTTTATTCTATCCCGAGACTCTTTAACTGCTGTGTCTGGAAGTCCCACAATATTAAAATGAGGCAGCCCTCTTTGAGCTATGTCAACCTCTACATCAACAGCATAGGGCTCTATGCCTATTAAATGAGCACTTTGAACCCTGGCGAGCATTTCTCTCCTCAAGCCTTTTATTTATGTCATTCAAAATCTGCTGTTTTGAGCGGTTCCATTTAGGGGCAATTAAAATCTCATCAGGTGAGGTTGCAAAAAGTCTCTGAATTACAATATCTGGACTGAGTCTCTCAAGAAAATCTACCACAAAATCAAGATACTCTTCATACTCAAAAACCTTAAAAGGCTCTCTCTCATATATACGGGCAAGAACAGTATCTTTTACAACCTGAAGTTGATGAATCTTCAGAAACTTTATGGGATGGCGATTTATCTCATCTGCCATTGCAAGGGATTCTTCACGAGTTTCAGTTGGAAGTCCAACTATGATGTGTGCTCCAACTAAAATGCCCCTTTCATGTGTATCATAAACAGCCTTAAGAAAAGTGGAATAGTCATGCCCTCTTTTAATAAACTTAAGAGATTTGTCATATATTGATTGTAACCCATACTCAATAATTATTAAATGAGTTTTTGATAAATCTCGTAAAAGTTCAAGTTTTTCCTCATCAACACAATCAGGCCTTGTTCCTATAGCAAGACCGATAACCTCTGGGAAAGAAAGAGCCTCTCTGTAAAGCTTTTCAAGTTTTTCTACTGGCGCATAAGTATTCGTATAGGGCTGAAAATAAACAAGAAAAGCCTCTGCTTTATATCTTTTTTTAACATGCTCTATTCCTCTTGAAATCTGCTCTGTTAAAGAGATTTCTGGGACACAGCTTGGAGGTCTGAATGATGCATTGTTGCAGTAAATACATCCACCATAACCAAGAGTGCCGTCTCTATTCGGGCATGTGAACCCGGCGTCCACATTTACTTTATAGACTTTTTTCCCAAAAATTTCTTTAAGATATTCTCCAAAAGAATAATAACGCTTTATCATAGTTTTTTCTAATACATTTAAGTGCTTTTAGTCAAATACTTCTACAAAGAGCTTGAAACAAATTTATGGTTCTTGCTATTATTAAAAATAGCCGAAGTGGTGGAACTGGTAGACACGCACGTTTGAGGGGCGTGTGGGGAAACCCGTGCGGGTTCGAGTCCCGCCTTCGGCATTCTGTACTACCAAATTCGGACAAAGTTCTGGCAAAATCAAGTTCGTAACAAGAGCAAACTTAAAAGGTACTTCAATCAGTGGACCGATTACAGTAGCAAGAGCAACAGGAGGATTGAAAGCATCTGAACAATTGAATTAAAAGCAACAAGTATTATTGCAAGTGGACCATTTCCTCCTGCAAGATAGGTAAAAACAATTACCATTGCAATACATGGTGCAAATCTATTTTCCAATTGCAATTCCAATAATCATGCTAACAATAACGAAAAAAGGTAGAAGTTTAAAATTATGCAGTTTTTCAAGAAATTTTCTCATAAACTCCTCCATTACTTAAAATTCAAAACTTTAACTTTTCTTTCGCCTGAAATCAGTTCAGATGCTGCAAGCAGACAGGCTTTAATTATTAAATTTTCAGGGACAGATTCATAAATTGTTCCATTAAACTGAACTGTTCTGCAGTCATTATCTCCACAAACACTACAACATTTAGATTGCCCTGCCTCTGCACCAAGCCATTCCTCAAGAGGTTTATCATTGATTAATATAAGATTGGAACTTAAAGGATTTTTACTGAACTCCGATTTATTTAACTCGTACTTTTTCAGTATAACCTCTATATTTAAGACTTTTAAAGCTTCTTTTAGTTTTTTGAAAGCCTTTTCAATTTCCTTTTCTGTTTCTGAGCATCGTGGACAGGTAGTATTATTTTCAACAAGTCTTTGCCATTTGATTATAAGTTTTTCATTTTTCATCATCTTTTTCTCAATTCATAAATAGCGTATAAATTTTGTATCCTGTAACAACAAGAATTAAAATTGCAAATATCTGTTTTACCTGTGAACCGGGGACAAACCTGCTCGTTGTTCTTGCACCAAAGAAGGAAAATAAAGCTCCAACAACTACTAAAGCAATGGTTAGAGAGAAATTCCACTGAGCTGTGCTTAAATGGGGTATTAAAGCAGAAAATGAAGGAGGGCAAACTGCAAAGGAATTTATTCCTGCAGCTTTCTTGGGTTCAAAGCCTGCAATAATAAGTGTTGGCATAAGCAGAAAACCAGGTCCCACTCCAAGAAAGCCAGCAAGTATTGAAATAGGTATTGCTAACAGAGCTGCAAGCTTGAAATTTTCAACATTATGAGAACTCTTTACAGGTTTAAAAAGTCTATAGGCAAGATAAAATACCGAGATAAAATAAATAATCCATACATATTTTTGATTGATAAATTGAACAATGTATGCACCGATAGGAGCAGAAACTGTTGTAATGACCGACAGAAGTATTGCTTTTTTCCAGTCAATAAAGCCACTTCTTGCAAAACCAAATGAAGAAAGCAAAGCTGTAACACCATTTAGCAAAAGACTTAAAGGTTGAACCTGATGAACTAAATCTTGCATGAAAAAGCCTAGAAATGGAATGGCAGCAAAGGCTACACCAAGCCCGAGCATACCTGAGATAAAAGATAGAATAGAAAGCCCAAAAATTATAATAATGCTCTCTTGCATAAAAAAATTTTATATAATTATAAAAAAAATTTCAATAGAAGCCCAAAAATTTTTACGAAAAAAATTGAAAATCAGGTAATAGCCATGAATTGGTATATAAATCATTAGTAGACATACATCTGAAGTCTACAAGGCACATCATCTATTTTGCGCTTATACGATACTTTCCAATAAAGGGAAATTTAAACATAGAAAAATTTTTTGATAACTGATGAAAGTTTTATTTAAGGGGGATGAATAGGGTTTATCATCCCCCTTAAATGTTATTTTATTATTTTCTTCCTGAAACAAGCTCTTCAACTACAGATGGATCAGCAAGAGTTGAAGTGTCACCAAGATCTTCTAAAGCACCTGAGGCAATTTTTCTTAAAATTCTTCTCATTATCTTACCACTTCTTGTCTTTGGAAGTCCTCCAGCAAACTGTATTTTATCAGGTGTTGCAATAGGACCTATCATCTGTCTTATATGAGAGATTAGTAATTTCTCTAAATCTTTGGAAGGCTCATATCCTTCCTTTAAAACAACATAAACATAGATACCTTCACCCTTAATATCATGAGGGAAACCAACAACCGCTGCCTTTGCAACTGCAGGATGAGCTACAAGAGCTGATTCAACCTCTGCTGTTCCGATTCTGTGTCCAGAGACATTTATAACATCATCAATTCTTCCCATTAACCAGTAATCACCGTCTTCATCCACTCTTGCCCCATCACCTGTAAAGTATTTTCCAGGGAAACGAGAAAAGTAAACTTCCTTAATTCTTTTGTTTTCTGGATCTCCCCATGTTCCTCTTAACATTCCGGGCCAGGGTTTTTCGATAACAAGGTATCCTCCCTCATTTACTCCTGCAGGAGAACCATCTTCTTTAAGAACTTTCGGAACAACTCCAAAGAAAGGTTTTGTTGCAGAACCTGGTTTTAATGTCATTGCTCCCGGCAAAGGAGTGATCATAAATCCACCTGTTTCTGTCTGCCACCATGTATCAACTATTGGACAGCGTTCTCTGCCTACATGCTTGTAATACCAAATCCATGCCTCAGGATTAATTGGTTCACCAACTGTACCAAGAATTCTAAGACTTGAAAGATCATATTTATAGGGCCATTTTTCTCCTTCTCTCATTAGTGCTCTTATGGCAGTTGGAGCTGTATAAAAAATATTAACTCTGTGTTTTTCAACTATTTCCCAGAATCTTCCAGGATTTGGATATGTTGGAACTCCTTCAAACATCAAAGAAGTAGCACCAGCGCTAAGAGGTCCATAAACTATATAACTGTGACCTGTTACCCATCCTATATCTGCTGTGCAGAAAAATATTTCCTCAGGTTTGTAATCAAATACCAATTTAAATGTCAAATTTACATAAACCATGTATCCACCAGTTGTGTGAAGCACTCCCTTTGGCTTTCCTGTTGAGCCTGATGTGTAGAGAATGAACAGTGGGTCTTCGGCATCCATTACCTCTGGCTCACAATAATTGCTTATCTCTGGATCACTCATAAGATCGTGCCACCAGAAATCTCTTTCAGGATCCATATCAACAAAATTGGGAGTTCTTTTTACAACTATTACTTTTTCAACAGATGGAGCTCCATCTAAAGCCTGGTCAGCATTTGCTTTTAATGGTACAAGCCTACCACCTCTTACTCCCTGATTTGCTGTAATAAGTAGCTTTGCACCACAGTCATTTATTCTGTCTCTAAGGGATTGAGCTGAAAAGCCAGCAAATACAACACTATGAATTGCACCTATTCTTGCACAGGCAAGAAGGGTTATGGGAAGTTCAGGGATCATGGGTAGATAGACAGCAACTCTATCGCCCTTTTTAATACCGAGCTTTTTTAAGACATTGGCAAATCGATTTACTTCTCTATAGAGTTGCCAGTACGTATATGTTCTAACTTCACCATCATCTGCTTCCCATATCAATGCTGCTTTATTACCTAAGGTGGCAAGATTTCGATCAAGGCAGTTATAAGATGCATTAAGTTTTCCACCTATAAACCACTTTATATAGGGTTTATTGAAATCATAATCTAAGACTTTTTCCCACTTTTTATACCATGTAATGTTCTTTTCTGCAATCTCACCCCAAAAACCTTCAGGGTCTTCTACAGAACGCTTATACATTTCTTCATATTCAGCCATGCTTTTGATATAGGCTTTCTCAGAAATCTCCTTTGGTGGAGGGAATACCCTCTGTTCTTTTAGTAATACATCAATTCCCTGTGTCATAGTTTTACCTCCTTTTTTTCTATTGATTTTAACATTTATTCAGCACCAATACCAACATAGGATCTTATTTTTTCAGATTCAAACTTTTCTTCTGCTTCCTTTTCTCTTGTAAGCAATGAAGTTACAATCCCTGCTATAAAAGAACCAAAAAATGAGATTATTCCGGGATTTTTCAAAGGGAATATGGCTTGAGGATTCTTAAATATATCAACCCACACAGTAGGACTTAAAATTATTAAAACAACGCTTAAAATAAGTCCTGTATATATGCTCGCCAATGCTCCCTGTGTAGTAAATTTTTTCCAGAATATGGACATAAAAAGAGCAGGAAAATTGGCTGATGCAGCAACTGCAAAGGCTAAACCAACCATAAATGCAACATTTTGCCCCTTAAATACGATTCCAAGAATTATTGCAAGTAATCCAAGACAAAGAGTAGATATTTTAGCTGCTTTTACCTCTTGCTTTTCATCTGCCTTTCCTCTTTTAACAACTCCCACATAAATATCGTGTGAAACAGCAGATGCACCAGCTAAAGTTAATCCTGCAACAACTGCTAAGATGGTTGCAAAGGCAACCGCTGCTAAAAATCCTAAAAATATCTCACCACCAAGGGCTTCAGCAAGCAGAGGTGCTGCCATATTACCACCCTTGTCAATTTTACTTATTATCTCATGACCTACAAGAGCTGCAGCACCAAATCCAATTGTAAATGTAAGTATATAAAAATATCCTATAAAGCCTGTTGCATAAAATACAGATTTTCTTGCTTCTTTTGCATCGGGCACAGTATAAAATCTCATAAGTATATGAGGTAGTCCCGCAGTTCCAAACATTAAGGCAAGTCCTAAGGAGATTGCATCAATAGGATTCTTTATTAAACCACCTGGCTGAACAAATTTGTCACCATACTTTGAGGTAACACTTGAAAAAAGTTCAATATAATTAAAGCCAAATTTATAAAGTGTAAGAAAAACTAAAATTGTTGCACCACCAAGAAGAAGACAGGCTTTTATAATTTGAACCCATGTTGTTGCAAGCATTCCGCCGAATAGAACATAGGCTATCATAAGGCATCCTACTATAATTATTGCTACTTCATAGGGAAGTCCGAACATAAGTTTTATTAACGAGCCTGCACCAACCATCTGAGCAATAAGATAAAACAAAACAGTAATTAAAGCGCCTGTTGCTGCAGCTGTTCTGATTGGTCTTTGCTTTAGTCTGTATGCAACAACATCTGCAAAGGTATATTTACCAAGATTTCTTAATGGCTCTGCAATTAAAAACATAACTATAGGCCATCCAACAAGCCATCCAACTGCGTAAATTAGTCCATCATAACCTTTAAGTGACACCAGACCGGCAATTCCTAAAAAGCTTGCTGCAGACATATAGTCTCCTGCAAGGGCAAGTCCATTCTGCAGTCCTGTTATACTTCTTCCAGCTGCATAAAACTCTGCTGTTGTTCTAGTTCTTTTAGCTGCCCAATATGTTATATAAAGTGTTGCTGCCACAAAAAGTAGAAAGAAAAATATACCTGTTAATGTTGGTTGTCCTAAAACTGTTTGCATCACTCTCCTCCTATTTTTTCTCTAATTTGCGAAACCTTTTCATCGTAAACTTTGTTTGACCATGCTACATAAATTCCAGTAAAAACCCAGCTTAAAACAATTACGCCTATGCCGAGGGGTATGCCTACAGTTACAGGACCGAAAATTTTCTGCCCTAGAAATTCTTTGTTATAGGCGATTAGTAAAATAAAACCAAAATAGATAAACAATTCTAATACTGTTAGAATAAGAGAAATAGAATTCTTACTTTTTACAAGTCTCTTGAATTCTTCTGAATTTAAAATTTTTTCTTTCATATCAAACCTCCTTCTTAAAGTTGATAGGCTTCTTTTTTCATCATGTCTGTTAGGCTTTTTGTATGAATTGAGCCTATTTTTAATAGTTCACCGACGGTGAATATTTTAAACTCTCCAAGATAGGAGAGTAATTTTTGAAATATCTGCGCTGTAATAAAGGCATCTGAAAGAGCATCGTGTAGTTCTCTTGCCTCAACTCCCAGTGATAAAGCAATATCTTCAAGAGAATTTTTATTTTCAAAATGAGATGGTAAAACTCCCTTTTTGATAAGCCATTTGTAGATTAGTAGAGTATCTAAACCATCTGGATCAAAAGTTTCTCTCAGATTACTTCTAATTTCCTTCTTTAGAAAAACTAAGTCTACGTCAAGGCAATGTCCTACAAAAATGCAATTCTTAGAAAATCTCATAAATTCCCTGAGAATTGGTTCTATCCTTGGACATTTTTCAAGTTCAGAGGGTGTTATCTCATGAATCATGATACTTTCTTTTCTAAACTTATTTGTTGATGGGCTCACTGTTCTGTAAAAGACTTCTCCTATTTTTATAGTTTTACCTCTCATTTTTATTGCACCAATAGCTATGATATTGTCTTTAAATTCATTTAATCCTGTAAGCTCTGTGTCAACTATAACAAAATCTGTCTCACTGATTGGCTGTTCTAAAATCACTTTTTTTTCAATTCTTTTTCTGAACAATTTAATCATCGCTATATAATCATCAGTTTGTATCTCTCAATAAGAATATCCTGAAGTTTTGATATAAGCTGGAATGTATCTTTAAGAAGCTTTTTTTCAAGATTACTTAACGATTCAGGATCAATAAAGTTATCAGGCATTTTATTCTGTAAAACCTTCTCATATTGATGACGAATTCTAAGAAGCATAAGAAATTCAAATGCATAAATTATTTCATCGGCAAAATCTCTGACGACAGTGTGTTTACTTTTTAAGGCTTCAATTCTCTCTAATGTTGATGTCTCTCTTACTCCTTTTTCAAGACTGAAAAGTCTTATTATGTCAACGATAGGTGCAATCCCTTTGATTTTTAGATTAAGTTTGTCTTTATGTTCACCGCTTTTCTCAACAACAAAGGTTTTTAAGAAACCAAGTGGAGGTCTGTTGCGAACTGCAAGATTTGCTAAATATCCAAGAAATACTCTCTGATCTTTAACTATGTTTAAAAGATAGTCTCTAAGATTTTCTTCAAGGGAGAGGTCTCCATAAATTCCGCGGAAATCAAAAAATATATTTGAAAGATTTATGTTTTCACCTCTGGGAGTATAAATCCATTGGGAAAAATATTTTTTCCAGACTTTAAGAGGCTGGCACCATCTTGGATTACTTGCCATAATATCACCAGGGCAAGGAGGGAATCCACATTTAAGTAAGTTTTCTTTTATGTAACCTGTAAACTCAAAAAAGTATTTCTGAACAGCCTCCTGCTCTGCTGGATTAGGATCGGCATAGATAAGGGCGTTGTCCTGATCAGTTTTAAAAGTCTGCTCTTTTCTTCCCTCTGAGCCAAGTGCAATCCAGCAGTATGGAACTGGTGGGGGACCAAATTCTCTTTCAGCAAACTGAATAATTTTCCTTACTATTCTGTCATTTATCTCCGTTATGATTCTTGTTATGTTGCTTGCTTTGGCACCTTGAGAGATTAGATTGCCTACAACAGCGTTTACCTGTTTTGATGCATTCATTAATCCTTCAACTGATTGTTGTATCTCCAGATCTCTTACAATGGTTACAGGAGAAAATCCTTGTAGCATCATTATGTCATGATTTGTAATAATTCCGTTAATTTTACCGTTTTTAATTACTAAAAGATGATGAATGTTATATTTAAGCATTCTAACTACAGCTTCAAAACAGAAATCTTTTGCGTCAATCTTAATGATTGGATAACTCATTATGTTTTTAACAGGTTCATCTACATTTCTTGCGGATGCTACAACTTTTCTACGCAGGTCTTTGTCTGTAATTATTCCAACTGGAATTCCCTGTTCGTCCATCACTATAAGTGAACTTATTGAATTTTCACACATTATTTTAGCAGCATCCTTTATGGATGTATTTTCAGGAACAGAAATTAAATCTTTCGTAGCAATTTCCTCTACAGTTGTTGTAAAAAGAACTTTATCTACTGTATAGGTAATAGCTTTTTTTGATTGTTCCTCTCTGTATCTTTTGTCAAGATAAATATTCATAAAAGACTTTAAGAAAAAGTCTCTTACTTCAGAATATCTATCAATAAGGTTTAAAACAGTTTCCTTTGGTACGAGATAACAAATCGTATCATCAATGGCTACTACATTTGCTCTTGATTTATCTCCACTCATAAGAGAAATAAAGCCAAAGCTATCACCTTCGCTTCTGTAATCGATAACTATATCTTCATTTTCAACTCTTCTGTAAACTTTGACTCCACCTTTTTTAATTACATAAAGAAACTCACTTGGCGGACCATCTTGAAGAAGAATATGAGTGCCTTTTGGGTAATACTCCATAGATGTTTTAACTGTTACAGAATTGATAACTTCTTCACTTAAGAATTCAAAGGGAGGTACTGATTTAAGGAAATCAATTACATCTTCAATTATTTTCACCATATTATCTAAATATGCAAGAGGTGTGCCAATTTTTAACATGTTGAATATTTAAGAACTCATTTGGTTTAACAAAAGGGAAATGTTACCAAAAGTAACAATAAATGTTTAGTTGGGTAACAAATTTAAGAAAAATATCTGAGGTTGTATTTGTCAAAAAGAAGTTTCTGGAATTCCTCTATTTTTCTAAAAATATTCTTAAGAATCTCTTTTTCTGTTCTGGCTAATTCCTTTGGATTAATGTAATTGTCGGGTAGTACGCCATTCCTAATTTCCTTTGCCTGTTCTCTAAGCCTCAAAGCCATTAAAAACCTGTATCCTTCTTCCATGTCTCTGGCAAAATCAGATGTAAAAATAGACATCTCTTTCAACTTCCTGATTCTTTCAAAGGTATTTGTATTTCTTATTTCATTATGAAGAGAAAGGACTCTTATACCCTGTGTTATCGGGAAAATGCCATATTTTTTTATGTCAATTTCTCCTTTATGTTTTCCTTCTTTTTCTGTTTTAAAGTTCCCTAAAAAACCAATGGGAACTCTGAATTTTATAGCTTCTGAGGCAAGAAAAGGCAGGAAATGTTTTGATGTTTTAATTTTTGTGAAGATGTAATGCCAGAGTTCATCAATCAGCTCTTCGTCGCCGTAAACATTTCTAAAATCAAAAAATATGCTTATGTTTAAAACATTCTCAGGCTTTGGATTTTCCATCCATCTTGATATTTCTTTAAACCACTCTTCTTTGGTTCTTCTCCAGTAAGCGTTGTTTAACATAACATTTCCCTGACAGGGTGGAAATCCAATGTCAAGAAGATACTTTATATATTTCTCTGAGAATTTTTCGAAATAATCTTTACTTTCTTTATTTCCTTCAAAGACAAGAGCATTATCCTGATCTGTTTTAAGGCTCTGTTCTCTTCTTCCTTCTGAACCTATTACTATAATGGCATATCTAAAAGAAGGCTTTCCTAATTCTTCTTCAACAAGTTGAGCTACTCTTGACATGAAATGATCGTTTAATTCGGCAATGTATTTACCTACATATTCAGGGTCCAATCCAGACATTACACCTTCAACTACACTTTCGTTGACAAGTGAATAAAAATAAGAGAGTTCTTCTATAGTCTTAGCTCTTTCTATTTCCTTAATAAGAAAAACTATGTTCTTACTTTCATGGGATATTACCACTCTGTCATCAAGAATTCCCCATATTGCTCCAGCATTTTTAATAACTAATTTTCTTATCTTGTGTTTTGCCATGGTTAACATAGCATTAAAAAGTGGTTCAGAAGCATCCATAGCAATTACAGGAAAAGTCGCCACATCCTGAGCTTTTATCTCTGAGGGATTTATTTCCTTTGCAAGAACTTTTTTTATAATATCTCTCTCAGTAATGATGCCAATATCTCCATCTCTTTGAACGAGACAGAAGGTTGAGTCATTTTCAGCCATAGTTTTTGCTGTATCTGTTATGTTTGCATCACCCCTTATCAGTATCGGTTCTTTGATTTTAATATCCTTTATTCTAACATCAAGAAGCCTCTCAATCTGGAACGAACTTCTTAGCCTTGGAGTCCTGTGTATTCTTTTGGCAAGCTCTTTTGTGAAGTATCTGGAAAAACTTTGATATTTTGTCAGTAAATCAAGAAATTTTTCCTTTTCTATCTGAAGAATTTTTGTATTCTCTTCAACAATAATGGCTGTTGACACAGGAGGCATTTCACTAACTAAAGATACATATCCGAAGATGTCTCCACCTTTAAGATGGGCTATGAGCTGGGAATTTTTTTCAAGAAAAACCTCACCTTCAAGAATTATATACAGAAACTTAAGGGGTTCACTCCCTTCTTTGAAGAGAATTTCATTCTTCTTATAAACTTTCAATTCAGCCTTTGATACTATGTCTTCAATCTCCTCTGATGGGAGGGTATTAAAGGGATATATCTGTCTTATTATCTCTAAGCCTTCCATATCAATTAAAGGTATTTTACTACCAAGATACGGACAATAACTATAAAGATTATAATAAAAATTGTTGTTCCTTTGGGAAATATCTTTCTTGTCACTTTATAAATCGGTTCAGTTGCCTTCAGAAAAATTCCATATACGGGATTTCCTGGATCCTTTGTAAATAAGGAGAGGATGGCTCGTCCAATGACGAGCCACATTATGAATGAAAGGGTATAATTAATAAAAATTTTGAATGTCATTCTTCTAATCCACCTCTGATAGCACCTTTTGGGTATCTGATATTGTCAACAAACTCCTGCAATTCCTGAGAAGGTGCGGCTGTTAGCCTTGATATAACTAAAGCAACAATCAGATTTGCAGGAAGTCCGAATATCCCTGCAGCAATCGTATTTATACCAAACCAGTTAACACCATAAAATCTGCTTCCAATTATGTAGTATGCAGTAACTAAAAGTCCAACAATCGTTCCAGATACAGCACCTGCCTTATTCATTCTCTTATCCCAGATACCTAGAACCACTGCCGGGAAAAAGGTTGCAGCAGCAAGTGAGAAAGCCCATGCTACAAGTTCAACAATAATTGCAAGTTTGAAACTTGCCACATAGGCACCGATTGCAGCAACTACTATTAAAAGAGCTTTACCGATTTTAACTCTTGTTGATGGCGATATATTTGGATTGATTATCTTGTAGTAAAGATCATGAGATATGGCATTTGAGATTGTAATAAGGAGTCCGTCAGCTGTAGAGAGAGCAGCTGCAAGACCACCTGCTGCAATAAGCCCTGCTACCACATATGGAAGTCCTGCTATTTCTGGTGTGGCAAGGACAACAGCATCAGCCTGTATTATGATCTCAGAAAACTGAATTATTCCGTCACCATTCATATCCTTTATTGAGATTAAACCTACAGAAGCCCATTTGGCAACCCAAGCAGGTAATGCTGAAAAAGCCTGACCAACTACATTAGTTAGTATCTCACTTCTTGCAAAGGCAGCATAAGCAGGAGCAGTGAAATAGAGCAGAAATATGAAAAACAAAGCCCAAGCAGCAGAACTTCGTGCCTCACGAACTGTAGGGGTTGTATAAAATCTCATAAGAACATGGGGCAGTCCAGCAGTTCCTACCATCAGGCAAAATGTAAGGGCAAGAAAGTTAACTATTCCCTTTGTATCAGTAGGTGGCGCCACATAGGATTTTGGAGGCTTTGACATAGCCTCTGCTTGCTTCATTGCGGCGGTCCATTTTTCTTTAGCCTCCTCTGATGTTTTCGGATAATCCTTCAAAGCTTTTTCAACCTTTGCTCTATCAGGCGAATCGGCTGGAGTATTCCTGAGCTTTTCTTCAAGTTCAGCCCTTTCTTTTTGCCATGTATCAGGAAGTCCTTTTATCTTTGCAGCAATTTCATTGGCTTTCTTTTTCCACTCCTGCCTGACTTCAATTTCTTTAGCGTCATTTACAAGCTCTTTCTGTTTTGTCTCTATGACCTGCAAAGCCTGTCCATACATTAGTTGAGGAATTGGAATACCTGTCTGTTTATAGGAAATTGCAACTACCGGTATCATGTAGGCAACTATGAGTATTATGTATTGGGCCACCTGAGTCCATGTAACCGCCCTCATGCCACCAAGAAAGGAACACACAAGTATTCCTGTAAGTCCAAGAAAAACGCCTGCTTCAAAGGGAATTCCAACAAATCTGCTTGTAATAATGCCTACGCCTGTGATCTGAGCAATCAGATAGGCAAAGGAAACGATGATAGCAGATAATATACCTATCATTCTTGGCAGTTTACCACCATATCTTGCCTCAAGAAAATCGGGAATGGTAAATTGTCCAAATTTTCTTATGTATGGTGCAACCATAACAGCAAGAAGAACATAACCACCTGTCCATCCCATGATAAAGGCTAAACCATCATATCCCCGAAGATATAGAGCTCCTGCCATACCAATGAATGATGCAGCACTCATCCAGTCTGAGGCAGTTGCCATCCCATTGAAAACTGCAGGAACTTTTCTTCCAGCTACATAATATTCGGCAACCACTGAAGTTCTTGAGAGGATTCCGATTGCAGCATAAACACCAATTGTTCCAAATAAAAAAGCATATCCGATGTACTTTGGGGGAAGTCCCATTCCTTCAGCAATCCAGAGAGCTATTACAAAGAGAACAAATACTCCCGTATAGACTCCATAAATCTGCCTAAGTTTCTTAGTCCATGCATCCATTGCCTCTCTTGCCATAGTTATTCCTCCTCTAATCCATATTTTTTGTCTAAATCATTCATCTTTTTTGAGTAAATTAGATTCAAAATAACAAATACTGTAATCGAACCCTGTGCACCCATATAGTAACCAAGGGGAAATCCAAGTATTGTGATGTTATTAAGGGAAGATGCAAAGACAGCTGCCACATACGAGACAGTAAACCATACGAGAAGAATCAGATACATGAGCGTTTTGTTTTCTCTCCAATAGGCATCCAATACATCCTTTGTTACCATAATACACCTCCTTCTTCAGAATTGATAGTTTTTTTCGTATTGACCAAACATGTATCCGGATACATGAGGTTTCCCTATTTTTTTGATAAAGTCAAACCAGGAAAGTTGAATTTTTTGAATCAAGGCTATTTCTCTCTGAAAAATCTGAGCTGTTATGAAGGCATCTGAGAGAGAATCATGAAGCGAATCTACTTTTATATTAAAAGCCTCTGCAATCTCAGATAGTGATTTCGCACCTTTGAATTTTTCAGAGATTAATCCTCTTTCAATAAGCCATTTGAAAATTATATATGTATCGATTGCCTCGGGCTCGAACTTTATATTCAATGATTTTTTTATCTGTCTCTTTAAAAAATTCAGATCAATCTCAATAAAATGTCCCACAACCGGTCTGTTTTTAACAAAATCTAGAAATTCCCTGAGAATTGGTTTTGTATCGGGACATTTTTCAAGCTCGGTTGATGTCAACTCGTGGATTAAGACGGACTCTCCCTTTAATTTGCTCTGAGGATTTAGAATTCTATAGAAAATGTCTCCAACAAGAATGCTTCTCTCTCTCATAAGTATTGCTCCAATGGATATAATGCTATCTTCCTTTTCATTCAATCCTGTTAGTTCAGTATCAACTACAACAAACTCCTTCTGATGAAGAATTTTAGATTCCACTTTGTTTTTTCTGAAAAAACGAAACATGTAAACATTAGAATCAAAAAACATACCAGTAGATAAGACTGTTGAAAACAATAAATTTTTATTTTTCAGGGCAGGTGAAATTGTTACATAAAGTAAAAATGAAAGAAAAAAAGTAACAGATGTCTTTTACTTTGATAGGAATTTTAGGCTAAATTTTTCTAAAAGATAGTAGATTAAGCACTGGAGCGGGGGATTCCCCATTTTTTTCTTTTCTCCCACAGAGCCTTTCTTGTTATTCCAAGAATGTCTGCAAGTTCCTGTTCTGTGTAAATCGATTGATACTTTAATATGAACTCTTTTGTAAATTCTTCAATTGATAAAAGAGGAACATCTCTTTTTCTTTCTGTAGTTATTTCCATATTTTTTACATGTTCTGGAAGATGTTCAGGTTTTATTGTATCCGATTCAGTAAAAACTACTGCCTGTTCTATTACATTTTGAAGTTCTCTTATATTTCCAGGCCAGGGATATCTAAGCAAAATTTGTATTGTCTGCGGATCAATTTTTGTAACATTTTTACCCATTTTTATGGCAAACTTTCTCATAAAGTGATACGCAAGAATTTCTATGTCTCTTCCTCTCTCCCTGAGAGGAGGAATTTGAAGAGTTATGACATTTAATCTAAAAAAAAGGTCTTCCCTAAAATTGCCTTTTCTTACCTCCTCTAACAAATCCTTATTTGTAGCAGATATAAATCTAAGGTCAACCTTTTTACTAATAACACTTCCAAGAGGTCGAATTTCCTTGTCTTCAATAACTCTCAAAAGTTTTGCCTGAAGTCCAAGTGGCATATCACCAATCTCATCAAGAAATACAGTGCCTCCGTCAGCTATTTCAAGAAGTCCCTTTTTGTCAGAGTTGGCACCTGTGAAAGCTCCTTTTACAAATCCAAAAAGTTCTGACTCAAGAAGATTCTCCGGCAGACTTGCACAATTGATTGCTACAAAGGGTTTTTTCTTTCTATAACTTGCATCATGGATTGCTCTTGCAAAAAGTTCCTTACCTGTTCCGGTCTCACCAAGAAGCAAAACATTTGTTGGAGTGTTCGCTATTTTTTTTATCTTTTCAAGCAAAAGTTTAATCTCATTTGATTCTCCGATTATTGAAAAGAAACTCTCTTCAGGAGTTGGATAAGTTTTTTCAGTTTCCTTCAAAATAGTTTTTTTTGTTAATTCCTTGCAAGATTTCAATATTTCATCATAAATGAAAGGTTTTATAAGATAATCATCTACTTTGAGTTTCAATGCCTTCAGTGCAGTGTTTACTGATGCATAAAATGTTGTTACAATAACTTTTACAGAAGGGTTTAAAGATTTAATTTTACTTACAAATTCTAATCCATCTCCATCTGGAAGTTCTATCTCAACAATTACAAAGTCATGAATAAAAGATGCGTACGTATTGATTGCTTCCTGAAATGTTGCTGCTACATCTACATTAAAGCCACGTTTTTTCAAAAAATTGCTTAAGTTGTCTCTTAGCTCACCATCTCCATCTACTATGAGAATTCTTTCATTCATCAAGTATTGTCAAGATTCAATAATACCTTAATACTGTCCTCTTCAACATGATGTTTCTGGAATCCTAATCTTTCTGATAGTCCAAGCATATAGGTATTTATTCTTAAAATATCCATCCAAATTCTTTTTACACCTAAATCTCTTGCCACCTCAATGGCATAACTGCAAAGTGCTTTTCCAACACCTTTGCCCTGCCATGCATCTTCAACTAAAATTGCCATCTCAGCATCAGTACCATCAGGATCCTTTGAAAGTCTAACATCTGCAACAATCTTTTCCTCATCTCCTTCCTTAACAACGCATACAAATGCAAGTTCTCTATCATAGTCAATCTGACAAAATCTGACAAGATTGTCATGCCTTAAATCAATTGCTCTCTGGAAAAATCTCAAGCTTATTGTTCTTTCTGAACATCTTCCAAGCAGTGCTGCTATGAGGGATTCATCTTCTGCTTTAATGGGCCTTACAATTGCCTTTGTCCCATCCTTTAATTCAACCTCTTTGTAAAGATGAACAGGATATGGACATATACTTAAATGGGGAGGGCAAAATTCGCCTTTTATAATTGTCTTTTTCTTTGGAGCTGTTTTGTCAAGAATTATACTGCAGTCAAGAGCAAACATCTCTGAATCGGTAATGAATATAGGATTAATATCAAACTCCTTTATTTGTGGGAAATCAGATATAAGATAAGAAAATTTCACTACAGTCTGTTCAAGCTTGCTTAAAATATCTTCATAGTAGGGATATTTTTTTAGAAAATGATAAATCTTTGTCTCTTCCATAAGTCTTTTTGCAAGAGTTTGATTAAGTGGAGGAAGTCCTACTGAGTAATCTTCAAGTGCTTCAAGAAGATTTCCTCCTGTACCAAATATGATAACTGAACCAAAAGTTGGATCTTTTTTAGCTCCTAAAGCTATCTCATATCCATATGTTATAACCATTGGCTGAACAATAACAGAAGCTTCAGGGTCTCCATTTTCAGTAGCAAGTCTTTTAAGCCATTTAAATCCTTCGGTTGCCTCAAGTTCATCTCTTACATCAAGTATTACTCCACCTTTTTTGAATTTGTGTATAATCTTTGGTGTATCTATTTTTAAAACAATTGGAAATCCGATTTCAGCTATTGCCTGCTTAAGTTCTTCAATATTGTCAGCTTTCTTTGTGAGAATTACAGGAATATCATAGCTTGATAGAATTTCAGAGGCTTCAAAAAAAGTAAGTATAGACCTTCCTTTTGATATAGCATTTTCTATTATATTCTCTGCTTTTTCAGAGTCAAATTTAACATCTTTAAGAATTGTCTGCGGAGTCTCAAGAAGCAGTTTTAAGTTAAAATCATAACGATACATGTACATAAAAGTTCTTACTGCCTGTTCAGGGGTTACAAAAGTTGGTATGCCATGTACATTGAGTAAATCCCTTGCTTCATTAACTTGTGTTGCGCCCATCCAGTTAGTAAGTACAGGTTTGTAGGGATTTTCTTTTAACACCTTTATAACTCTATTAGCAGTCTCAACAGGTTCTGTTCCTAAAGAAGGAGTAAGCATTACAAGTATACCATCTACATTTTTATCTTTAATTACTATTCTTAAGGCTTTTTCATAGTCATCAGGTTTTGCATCTGAGACTAAATCTAACGGATTTCTTATAAAACGAGTTGGCACATTTCCTTCAAGTTCTGTTACTGTCTGTTCTGAAAATTCAGCAAGCTGCCCACCAAGTTTTAAAAGACTGTCTACAGCAGTAACAGCTGGAGCACCAGCATTTGTAATTATTGCAAGTCTTTTGCCCCTTGGTCTACGCTGTTTTGAAAGAGTCTCAGTAATATAAAACATATCAAGTGTTTCATCAACCCTTACAGCACCTGCTCTTTTAAAGGCAGCGTCATAAACTTTGTCTTCACCTGCAAGAAGCCCTGAGTGAGTTAAAGCAACTTCAATTGATTCAACAAATTTCCCTGATTTTACTATGACTATAGGCTTTGAAAAAGCAAAAGATCGAGCAGAAGTCATAAACTTTCTTCCAGTCTTTATAGACTGCATATAGATAACAATAGCTCTTGTAGATGGATCAACACCAAAAAAATCTATAAGATCAGCAAAATCTATGTCTATATCAGAACCGAGAGAGACAAAATAACTAAACCCAATATTTTTATCAGCAGCTCTATCTAACAAAGCCACTGAGAGAGTTGCACTCTGAACTATCAGGGCGATATTGCCTTTTTTAAGTTTTCTTCTAAAAAGACTCACATTTAAATTTATTCCTGGTCTAATAAAACCAAGAGTGTTTGGCCCAAGAAGCCTGAATCCGTATTTTCTGTGGATTTCTTCTATTTTTTCCTCAAGAAGCATTGCTTCTTTGACCTTTGTTCTAAAGTCAGGACAGAGAAGAATAACTCCTTTTACTCCTTTCTGTCCGCATTCTTCAAGAGTATCCAGAATATTTGCACCGCATTCTTCCGCTAAAACAACAAGATCAACTTCTTTTGAGATATCACTTATAGTTTTGTATGACTCGACTCCCTGAACAGAGTCTGCTTTGGGGTTTACAGGATAGACAATTCCTCTGTAGCCTTCGCCAATCAGGTTTCTAAATACGGTATAACCAATGCTTCCAGGTGTATCATTTGCTCCTATTACTGCAATTCTTCTTGGATTAAAAAAATAATCAAGATTGTAAATTGACATTTTCCTCTCCTTCACCTTCCAAAATTCTACCGACACTTACTACAGTATCATCAGTGGAGAGATCTATCAATCTGACCCCTGTTGTAGATCTTCCCTGCGGTCTAATCTGAGAAACCTTAAGTCTAATAATCTTGCTACTGCTACAGATTATGACTTCATCATCTTCTTTTACCTGTAAAGAAGCCACTACATTCCCTGTTTTTGGAGAAAGTTTAATATTTTTTACTCCACTACCTCCTCTGTGCTGAAGTCTGTATTCCTCAATTGGTGTTTTTTTCCCAATTCCTTTTTCAGTAATAGTGAGAACATATGAACCTTCAGAGACAACATCAGCAGATACTACCTCATCCTCTGGCTCTGTAAATCTTATTCCAATGACACCTCTTGCTGTTCTACCCATAGGTCTTACATTATTTTCATCAAATCTTATTGCCATACCCTTTTTAGTTGCAATTATTAGTTGTGCTTTACCATCTGTCTTTACTACTGATATTAATTCATCTGAATCTTCAAGATCTATTGCAATAACCCCTTTACTACGTATGTTTTTAAACTCTTCAAGAGATGTTTTCTTTACAAATCCCTTTTTTGTAAACATCATAAGATAACCCTGTTCAAGGTCTTTGCACACCAGAGCAGTGGTGATTTTCTCCCCTTCTCTTAATGGCAGTAGATTAACAATTGCTTTTCCACGAGAAAGTCTGCCTGCTTCTGGAATTTGATAAACTTTAAGACAATAAACTCTTCCCTGATTGCTGAAAAACATGATATGATCGTGAGTTGAGCCTACTAAAACATTTGTAAGATAATCTTCTGAGACTGTTTCCATTGGAGTAAGCCCCTTACCACCCCTTTTCTGACTGCGATAATCAGAAAGAGATGTTCTTTTGATGTAACCAAGATGAGTGAGAGTAATCACCATATCTTCCTGAGTAATTAGATCTTCTACATTTATTTCCTTTACTTCAGACACTATCTGAGTTCTTCTTTCATCACCGTATTTTTGTTTAATTTCAAGGAGTTCATCTCTGATAATTTCTCTTACAAGAGTTTCACTTTCAAGTATTGCTTTAAGACGTTCAATTTCTTTTAAGATTGCTTCATAATCCTGAACTATCTTTTCCCTTTCAAGTCCTGTAAGTCTTTGCAGTCTCATGTCAAGTATTGCCTGTGCCTGAATTTCTGTTAGAGGGAATCTGCTCATGAGACGTGCTTTAGCTTCTTCTGGATTTTTAGATTTTCTTATAATAGAGATTACCTCATCAAGATTTTCAACAGCAATCTTTAAGCCAAGTAAAATGTGAGCCTGATGTTCTGCTTTCTTTAAATCAAAAGCTGTTCTTTTAAGTACAACATCTTTTCTATGCTTGAGAAATTCCCATAGTGAATCTTTCAGATTTAAAATTTTTGGTTGACCATCAACAATAGCAAGCATTATTGCCCCAAAGGTGGTTTCCATCTGTGTATGTTTATATAAATTATTCAAAATAACCTGAGGCATCTCTCCCCTTTTAAGTTCAAGTACAACCCTTATACCTTCTCTATTTGATTCATCTCTTATTTCAGTTATACCTTCAATCTTTTTTTCTCTTACAAGTTCTGCAATCTTCTCAATTAGTCTTGCTTTGTTTACCTGATAGGGAATTTCTGTAATTACAATTCTTTCTTTAGCTGATTTACCTTCCTGTTCTTGTTCAAAAAGTGAAATCTCTCTGGCTTTTTTCCCTTTTGCTTCTCTTTCAATCTTGACTTTTGCTCTTACCTTAATAAGTCCTTTACCAGTTAAATAAAACTCTTTAATTCCCTCTAAGCCATAAATTATCCCACCTGTTGGAAAATCAGGTCCCTTTACAAAATGCATAAGTTCTTCTGCCGAAGTCTCAGGTTCTTCAAGAAGTTTAACCAATGCATCTATGATTTCATTGAGATTATGTGGGGGAATATTGGTTGCCATACCAACAGCAATTCCTGAAGATCCATTTATAAGAAGATTGGGAATTCTTGTTGGAAGCACAAGAGGCTCTTGGGTTGTAGCATCAAAATTTGGGACAAAAGGAACTGTTTCCTTATCGATGTCCTGAAGAAGTTCTTCAGCTATTTTTGTTAGTCTTGCCTCTGTGTATCTGTAGGCTGCTGGAGGGTCTCCATCAATAGAACCAAAATTTCCCTGTCCATCAATGAGCGGATATCGCATATTAAAATCCTGTGCAAGCCTGACAAGCGCATCATAAACAGCTTGATCACCATGGGGATGATATTTTTTTAAAACCTCACCGACTACACCAGCACATTTTGAGTATTTCTTACCTGCAAGAAGCCCTTCCCTGAACATAGCATAGAGAATTCTTCTTTGAACTGGCTTAAGTCCATCTCTTACATCAGGAAGAGCTCTACCAATGATTACGCTCATGGCGTAATCAAGATAGCTTGTTTTCATTTCCTCTTCAATACTAACCTTTAAAACATTTGGCATAGGAACTCCTTATTAAGAAACTTTAGTTTATGAATGAAAATGATAAATTATTTACAGGAACTGCAAGAAGAAGCTCCACAGGAAGCACACTTGGAGTTTCCTTTTTGTACTCCCTTCATCGCAAATGTGGAAAATTTTTTGATCAGTTGGTCTGAGCCGCATTTAGGGCATGAAACACTTTTATTCCCAAAAACCAGTAGTTCAAAAGCCTCTCCACATTTTTTGCATTCATACTCATAAATAGGCATTATTTCACCTCATAAAGTTTTGATTTGAGCTTTTTTATTATATCATAGCTTGCCTTATGTTAAAAAATTCTTTTAAAGTAAAAGAGTTAACTTATTTTAGGAGGTTCAATGTGATAAAAACACTCAGAAAAAATGCAAAATACTTTTACTTTCTATTTTTCCTTGTAATTATTACCTTTGTTTTCTGGGGAGTAGGAACTGTAGATAAACAGCATTCTCCCGTAGTAGCAGAAGTAGAAGGACAGAAAATTACAGCAGAAAGATTCTGGAGAAACTATGAAGAGACAAGAAGAATTTACAGAGAATTATTCAAAGAGAAAGCTACAGAGTTAGAACAGAGCCTAAAAGAAAAGGTTCTTGAAGATTTAATTAATGAGGAGGTCTTGCTTTATTTGGCAAAAAAGTATGAAATAGAGGTAACAGATAAAGAAATTCAGGATGCAATCATCAATGACCCGAGATTTCAAAGGAATGGAGTTTTCCAGAGAGATATTTATTTTCAAATTTTAAAACTCAATAGAATAACTCCACAACAATATGAAACTTCACTGCAAAGAGAGATGACAATCAGAAAAACCCTGCAGACTATCATGTTAGCAAAGGATAGAACTGATATATCTGATGAAGCTTTTCTTAAATCATTTTTAAAGGCTGTTAAGTCAAAAATTTCAATAAAAATTAATAAAGAAGCGATTTCATAGTGATGGAGAAAATTTTTGAACAACTTAGATGGCAAGATTTAGCTGATATTGCTATTGTCTCTTTTATCATTTATAAAGTTTTCATTCTGGTTAAAGGTACCCGTGCAGCAAGAATGCTTATAGGAGTCGGCTTTCTACTTGCAATTTCTCTGATCTCACGATTTTTTGAACTGTACACACTTGACTGGCTAATTCAAAGTTTCTGGACGCAAATAGTGATAGTTTTAATAATTTTGTTTCAGCCAGAAATAAGAAAAGCTCTTGCCCAGATGGGTGAGACTTCCATACTTCACAGATTCAGTTCTGCAGAAGAGATGAAAACAATTGAAGAAATTGTTAAAGCCTCTCAGGGACTTGCGAATAAAAAAATTGGTGCTTTAATTGTTTTTGAGAGAGATGTAAGTCTGTCAGAATATGTTGAGATAGGAGTTCCTCTTGATGCTAGGGTTACAAAAGAGCTTTTGATGAGTATTTTTCATCCCACAAGCCCTATTCATGACGGAGCTGTAATTATAAAAAAGAATAGAATAGTAGCTGCAGGATGCTTTCTTCCTATAAAGCTTGGTGCAGAATTAAAAAAAACCTATGGAACAAGACATAGAGCTGCTCTTGGTATCACAGAGGAAACAGATGCTGTTGCTGTAGTAGTCTCAGAAGAGACAGGAGCAATTTCTTTGGCAGTAGATGGACAACTTCACGGTAATCTTGATATAGAGAGTCTTAGAGAGAAACTAACAAATCTATTTACTACAGAAAGACAAAAGAGATGAACAGAGTTTTTAAAAAGCTTATAACAGAAAATATTACATTTAAATTAATATCCATTGCATTAGCAATATTTCTTTGGTTTTTTGTTACTTTTAAAGGACAGACAGAAACATCTGTTGAAGTACCCATTGAATTCAAAAGCACCCCTGCAGAGATGGAAATTTTAAAACAGAGTGTAAAAAAGGTAACAGTTACAATATCTGCGAGAGAGAGAATTCTTAAAGAGTTAATACAAAAAAATATCAGAGTTGTAATTGATTTATCTAATGTTAAACTTGGTGAAAACTCAATCCCCATAACAAAATCCTCAGTTAAACTTCCAAGAGGAATTGAGATACTTAAAATTGAACCCTCTCAGATAAAGGTTTACATGGATGAAAAAACCCAGAAAATAGTACCAATAAGAGTAGTTCTTTCAGGAAAACCTGCCAAAGATTTTTACATCGCATCAGTGAGTTCTGATCCTTCTTCAATAAAAATAGAAGGTGCTAAAAAAGAACTTAACAGAATTCGGGTAATTAAAACCGAACCAATAGACATAGAGGGACTAAGCGAGGATTTAAAAATTCAGGCAAAAATAGATCCTGAAGGAAAAATTTTCAGAACTGACCAAGATACAGTCTATATAAATGTAAAACTTCTTAGGAGGAAGTTATGACACTTTTTGGCACCGATGGAATTAGAGGCACAATAAATCAATATCCCATGATACCTGAATTGTGTATGAAAGTAGGTATGTCTCTTTGTTTTTTATTGAAAAAGAAACTTACTCATAAGCCAAAAATCTTAATTGGTAAAGATACAAGAATTTCAGGATATTTAATTGAGACAGCTTTAACAGCTGGAATAACTTCAATGGGTGGAGATGTTTATCTTGTTGGACCAATTCCTACTCCAGCAGTTGCCTTTCTTGTGAAAAGCATGCGTCAGGATGCAGGGGTGGTAATATCTGCATCTCATAATCCATTCTCTGACAATGGAATAAAAATATTCTCAAATGACGGTCATAAAATAACTGAAAATCTTGAGACAGCCATTGAAAAACTTATAAACGACCAAAACTTTCCTCAAAATAGACCCAATGCAGAAACTCTTGGAAAAGCTTTTAGAATTGAAGATGCTGTTGGAAGATATATTGAGTTTGTTAAGTCAACTTTACCGAAAAATTCAAACTTTGAAGGGCTCAGAGTAGTAATTGATCCTGCTAATGGAGCTGCCTATAAGATTACTCCTACCCTTTTTAAGGAACTTGGTGCTGAGGTAATAACAATAAATGACAAGCCCGATGGAGTGAACATAAACAGGGACTGTGGGGCAATTTATCCTGAGGGATTGATAAAAAAAGTTAAAGAAACTCAGGCACATCTTGGAATTGCCCATGACGGAGATGCAGACAGAACAATTCTCATTGATGAAAAAGGAAATATCGTTGATGGGGATTTTATTCTATCTGTGTGGGCAATGGAGTTAAAAAAAGAGAAAAAACTTAAAAAAAATACAGTCGTTGCCACTGTAATGACCAATATGGGTGTAGAAAACTATTTAAAAAAGCAAGGCATAAAGCTTATTAGAACACAGGTTGGTGACAAGTATGTTGTTGAGGAGATGCTTAAGGGTGATTATAATCTCGGCGGAGAACAGTCCGGACACATTGTATGTCGGGATTATACATGCACAGGGGACGGAGCAATAACAGCTGTTCAGATGGCTCATATTATGATGAAAAATGAAAAACCTCTCAGTGAACTAACAAAAGATATAACAAAGTATCCACAACTTTTGAAAAACATTAAAATCCCTGAAGGGATTTCAAGAAATGAAGCTGTAGAAAAACTTAAAGATTTAGAGAAGAAAATATTAAAGCTTCAAAAAGAAATAAATGGAAGAATACTCATAAGGCCTTCAGGAACAGAGCCAAAGATAAGAATTATGGTTGAAGAAGAAGATTTAGAAAAGGCAAATAATATCCTGGAAGAACTGCAAGAGTTAATAAAACATAAACTCTCATAATGCCTATTATCCCTAGTTTAGTTGCAGGGATTGTCTTAGGACATCTGTTTATTTACTTTCCGGTAACAGTAATAATTCTCTCGATCCTCTTAATATTTGTTTTCAAAAACAGAGTTGCCATAATCCTTGCCATATCTATTATTTTAGGAATTTTTTATGTGCTTATTACTGTCAGCAAGGATTCAGTAGTCTCTGAAAGTATCAACTTCACAGGATATTTAAATAATAACACTGCAAATTTATACGAATTTAAGATCATCGAAAGCAGTCCCAAAATAGAGAAAACATCTCTTAAAGTCTATTCAATACAATATCTCGAGTCTGGAAAAACTTATAAAATTGAATGTGCGTTGGGCAAAAAACATCTAAATCCTTATCAATATGGAGATTCTCTTTGTTTTTTAAAAAAAGCACAACCTGCAGAGTATTCGCATAAAACAGTTTTTGATGAAACAAGAGAAAAAATAAACGAGAAAATCTCAAAATCCATTGATAAGGAAATCTCCGGGGTTCTTATTGCGATGACAACAGGTGAAAGAACTCAAATTCCTTCAGAGATTCAGGAAGATTTCAGAAAAACAGGATTAATTCATCTTCTAAGTATATCGGGAGCTCATTTCGGTTTCTTATTTACTGTATGTTTTTTTGTTTTTAAATTTCTAATTAAAAGGCTTCCTTCCTCTATACTTTTGAGAATTACCCTCTATCTTAAACCCTCTCAAATGGCAACTTTCTTAACTTTCCCTGTGATTTTTTGTTACTTTCTTTTGGTTGAACCTAATTATCCAAGTACTCGCTCCTTCATTATGGCAACGCTTTTTATGGTTGGTGTGCTATCAGAGAGAAAATCTATATGGATTTTTACAGTAAGTTTTGCCTGTCTTGTAATTTTAATTTTTAAACCTGCTGCAATAAAAGACATTTCTTTTCAACTTAGCTTTCTTGCCACTGTAGGAATTGGCTTTGTATCAGATATTTACAAGAACTTTAAAGATAAAATCCATAACAAGATTATTTCTTATATCTTTTTAAGTCTTCTTATAAGTTTGGGAGCAATGTTAATCACAGCACCATTGATAATTTATAGATTTCACTACATATCTCTTATCTCCCCTTTGGCAAATCTTACAGCAGGGCTTTTAATTGGAATGATTCTGTTTCCTTTACATATATTCTTTGTAACAATTTTTACACTCACAGGATATTATCCCGTGCCGGAATTGATTAATTTTATCGGAGCAATATCATTCAAAGTAATGCACTGGCTTGCCTCTTTCAGATACTCATCAATATGGATTCCACCTTTGCCGAAAGGAGCAGTAGCAATATTTTATTTTGCTGTTTTTGTTTCATTAATTGGCTTTTATGCTTTAAAGAGAAGGGAAGTCAAAGCATTAAGCTGGAGTCTTTCGTTTATTTTATTTTTATTTTCGATTTTTATACCAGCTTTTATGCATTTGAAAGATAAGGAAACCTTAAAGATTACCTTTCTTGATGTTGGTCAGGCAGAGGCTATTGTTTTAAAAATACCCTCTGGATTTGTTCTTATAGATACAGGTAAAACTGGTTGGGAAGTAACTCAGTTTCTTAAATCATACGGTGTAAAAGAGTTGACAGTTATTATTACTCATGAACAAAAAGATCATGCAGGAGGATTAGAAAGAGTCTTAAAAAACTTTAAAATAAAGGAAATATGGGATACGGGATACATTGATTACGATAAAGAGTTTATACATAATATTTTAATCAGACATCTTGAAAGAGGCGATATTTTAAAAATTGGTAGTTGCTCTTTCACTATACTTCATCCTTATAAAGGATTCTGGAGCCCCTCTCTAACAGTAGATAGTAATGACCTAAGTCTCATATTTAAGCTTCAATGCTTTAAAAATGGCTACCTTTTTACATCAGATGCCGGAGTTAATGCTTTACAAACAATTCCTGTAAATTATTTAAAATCAGAATTGATTAAAATTCCCCATCATGGAAGTAAACACTCTTTTTATCCTGAATTTTATAAAGCCGTAGGACCCGCAATCTGCATAATAAGTGCAGGAAAACAAAATCCTTACGGACATCCACATAAAGAAGTTATAGCGAATGTTAGTAAAATATGTAAAATATATAGAACTGATGAAAACGGTGCAATTCAGGTTAAAGAAACACCAGATGGAGTTCTTAAAGTGCAGACCTTTAAAGATACCCTGTTTAAGCCATTTGAAGACTGGGAAAATTTAAAAAAACTTTTTATTTTGTGGTAAACTTTTAAGATGATATCAGTTATTGATTATGGAATGGGAAATATAAAAAGTGTTTCAAAGGCACTTGAGGCAGTTGGTGCTCAAATAAAGATCACCCAAAATCCTGAGGATATTAAAAAATCAAAAGCTATTGTTCTTCCTGGAGTTGGAGCTTTCCGTGATTGCATGCAAAATCTCACAAATTTGGGACTTCTCTCAACTCTCAAAGAGGAAATATTGAATGGTAAACCTTATCTTGGAATATGTCTTGGTATGCAGATACTCTTTAGTGAATCTGAAGAATTCGGATTTTGTAAAGGTCTTGACATACTAAAAGGAAAGGTTATAAGATTCAAACTTGCGAAGGATTACAAAATTCCCCATATGGGATGGAATACTGTGAAATTAAAGAAAAAAAGCAAAATACTTGATCAAATTCCTGATGATTCTTATTTTTACTTCGTTCACTCTTACTATGTTGTACCTGAACAGGATAAAGTAATTGCGGGTGTTACAAACTATGGAATGGATTTTACCTCAATGATAATACATGAAAACATATTTGCAACCCAGTTTCATCCCGAAAAATCCCAGAAAACTGGATTAAAACTTCTCAGTAATTTTATTCAACTCGTTAAATGAAAAAGGTAGTTCTTGGTACAGCAGGACATATTGATCATGGCAAAAGTGCTATTGTAAAAGCATTAACAGGCATTGATCCTGACAGGCTTAAGGAAGAAAAAGAAAGAGGCATCACAATTGACCTGGGATTTGCAAACATAAAGTATCCAGACCTTATTGTTGGCATTGTTGATGTTCCAGGACATGAGAGACTTATCAGAAATATGCTTGCTGGTGTTGGTGGAATTGATATAGTTATGCTTGTGGTAGCTGCAGATGAGGGAGTAATGCCCCAGACAAAAGAACACATGGCAATATGTGATTTACTTCAAATAAAATCAGGGTTGATTGCACTAAATAAAGTTGATCTTGTTGATGAGGAAACATTGGAGTTTGCAAAAGAAGACATAAAAGAAGCAGTTAAAGGAACATTTCTTGAAAATGCTCAAATAATACCTATTTCAGCAAAAACTGGATATAATATTGAACTTCTAAAAGAAAAAATCAGAGAACTCGCACTTTCAGTCAAAGAAAAATCAACAGGTGGAATATTTAGAATGCCAATTGACAGAGTCTTTACTTTAAAAGGCTTTGGAACTGTTGTTACGGGCACTGTTCTTTCAGGAAAAATCTCTGTTGACTCTCCAGTAGAGATTATTCCAGCAGGAATCAGTTCAAAAATAAGAGGACTTCAGAGTCACGGACAAAAGCTTGAAGAAGCCTATGCAGGACAGAGAGTTGGAATTAATCTTCATGGAGTATCCAGGGAAGAGATTAAAAGAGGAGATGTTGTAACAGTGCCACAAAAACTCAAACCTACCAACTTTCTGGAAGTAAGAATAAAACTTTTAAAAGACATAAAACCCTTGAAAGATGGCTCACCTATTCACTTTTATCTTACTACATCAGAAACAGTGGGAAAGATAAAGCTTTTTAATAAATCTGAAATTTTACCTCAAGAGGAAGCATTTGCTTATGTGAAACTACAGAAACCCATCGTTGCCATGGCTCAGGATAAGTTTATTCTGAGAAGATTTTCTCCCCTTGAAACCATCGGAGGAGGAGTTGTTCTTGACCCTCAGCCACCTTTAAAGAAAAAAGACAGAACACTCGAGCATCTTGAAGTGCTATCCAATGGAAGTCTTACAGAAAAAATAGAAATTAAAATCAAAAGAAAAGCATTTGCAGGTATGTCAATCTCAGAGCTGGAGGGCTGGATAAATGAAGATATAAAAGATATAAGAAAAGCAGTGGACGAACTTACAGAAAAAGGAAAAATTATAAAAGCAGAAGATCATCTCTTCCATATTGAAGTATTCAATACCTTTAAACTGTCTGTTTTGAATTTTCTTAGGGAATTTCACAGGGAAAATCCATTTAAAGATGGCTTACCCAAGGAGGAACTGAAGACAAAGCTTGCGCTTGACAGGTCACTCGAAGTTTTAAAACTTTTACCACATATTGGGGAAATTTCATTAGAAGGTAATAAAATAAAACTAAAATCAGCTACCACAGAAGAGATTGATCCTTCCCTTGAGGAAAAAATAATAAAGGAACTGAAAAAAGACTTTCAACCACCACTTTTAGAAGATCTAGCTCAGATACTCTCAATTTCCCAGTCAAAATTAGCAGACATATTAAAAATAATCACGAAAAAAGGAAAGATAGTGCGAATAAATGATTCCCTCTATCTTACTGCTGAGAATTATGTTAAAATGCTTGAATTAGTTAAAGAATTCTTTTCAAAAAAGAACGAAATGACAGTTTCAGAATTTAGAACTCTTCTCAATACTACAAGAAGATATGCCATAGCCTATCTTGAACATCTTGATTCTCAAAAAATTACACTTCGCATCGGAGATATAAGAAAGATGGTTAAAAGAGGATAAAATGACAAAAAGAAAAGTTGCTCTAATTATTTTAGCTTTTCTCTTTGGTTGTCTAACAGGAATAACAATATTTTATCTGAAAACTACTCCAAGACACTCTATCCCTATTTACAGAGATATTGCTGAACCTGTTAAAAGTTTTGCTGAAATAGTGAAGACAGTTTCTCCTTCAGTTGTAAATATCTCTACAACAAGAACAGTACAGAACCCTCCAACACTTGAAGATCTTTTTGAATTTTTACCACCCTATGGAAATTCTCAGGGTAAAAAATGGAAAGAAACAAGCATGGGCTCAGGTGTCATTGTTTCTCCTGATGGATATATTCTTACAAACTATCATGTTATTGAACAAGCAGAAGAGATAAAGGTAACTCTTTATGACAGAAGAGCTTTTAGAGCTTCTCTGGTAGGTGCTGATCCAAAAACAGATCTTGCAGTAATTAAAATAGATGCAAAAGATTTACCTGTAGCTTCATGGGGAAATTCAGACAATCTTCAAGTAGGAGATTTTGTTCTTGCCATAGGCAATCCCTATGGATTAACTCACACAGTTACAATGGGAATTATAAGTGCTACAGGAAGGGCAGATGTAGGAATAGCTGATTACGAAGATTTTATTCAAACAGATGCAGCCATTAATCCTGGAAACTCAGGAGGTCCTCTTGTAAACATAAAAGGAGAGATTATAGGAATAAACACAGCAATATTTTCAAGAACAGGTGGATATCAAGGGATAGGTTTTGCTGTTCCAAGCAATATGGCTCGCATAATAAAAGATAGCTTAATAAAAGAGGGCAAAGTAATAAGAGGATGGATAGGAATAATGGTTCAGGACTTAACAGCAGAGCTTGCAGAAAGATTTGATCTAAAAGAATCATATGGAGTAATAATTACTGATGTAACGAAACAATCACCCGCTTATAAAGCAGGACTAAGAAGAGGTGACATTATTCTTGAGTATGATGGTAAGAAGATAACAGAGAGCGCTATACTCAGAAATCTTGTAGCTCAAAGCAAAATTGGTTCAATTATGAATTTAAAATTTTTTAGAGAGGGACAAATTTATACAACCTCTTTAACAATTGCTCAACTTCCTTCAGAACCTGTTCAAGAACTTAAAATTTTAAAAAAATCAACAGGAAAAGCTGAAAACCCTCTTAAGGGACTATCAGTAGTAGATCTTGATCCATCTATGGCAAAACAAATTGGAGCTGATCCTGATGACAGAGGTGTTGTGGTCTACAAAATTGAACCAGGTTCACCTGCTGAAAATACAGGACTTAAAAAAGGGGATTTAATAATGGAAATTGAAAGGCAGAGAATAATGTCTGTGTCCGATTTTCAAAAAGCAGTACAGAAAATCTCAAGACCTGATATTCTGGTTTTGATAAACAGAGGTGGCAAAAAATTTTATGTGATTTTGGGATCATGAGCCTGTTAATTTTTCTTTTTTTGATAACTCTGTTTATAGGAAGTTTTGTTCATTTAGAGACTTCAACCTTCATCAATCCTTTTATAAAAAGCATAATTGTCTTGTTTTGTAGCCTTCTTTTATTCATTTTTATCTACCTGAAACTTAGAAAAATGAAAAGTTCTCAAATTTTATTCGGAATTTCAGGACTTTTTTTAGGAATTCTCACGGGATTTCTTCTAAGCATACCTCTACTAATTTTATCCAATTATTCTGTCATTCCGAGGGACTCGATGTCCCGAGAAATCTCACTTTCCTATCTTCAGTTTCTTGCCTTCAGCATTATCACTGGCTTTGGATATGCTGGTGCACTTCTTGGTCTAAAACAAGCTAAAACAACTAAAATTGCAGATATTTTATGGATAATTAAAAAAGAGGTTATATGGGAAGAGCCAAAAATTCTTGATACCAATGTTCTTATTGATGGTAGAATTGCTGATCTTGTAGAACTAGGTTTTATAAAAGGAACAATATTGATTCCAAGATTTGTTCTAAGAGAAATCCAATATATTGCCGACTCACCGGATCCTCTTAGAAGAGCTAAAGGCAAAAGAGCACTTGATATACTTCAAAAAATAAAAAAGGCAGAAAAAATAAAATTTGACATCATAGAAAAAGACATCCCAGAGATAAAAGACGTTGATACAAAACTTGTTGAAATTACAAGAACCCTTAGGGGTACCCTTATTACAAATGATTTAAATCTTATAAAAATCGCCCAATTAAGAGGTGTGCCTGTGTTAAATATAAATGAACTTGCTCAGGTAATGAGACCTCCTGTGCTCCCTGGTGAGGTTTTAAAACTTTTTATAGTTAAAGAGGGAAAAGAGCCTGATCAGGGAGTTGGTTATCTTGATGATGGAACAATGGTAGTAGTTGAGGAAGGGAGACAATACATTGGAAAAAGCATAGATGTAGTGATTCATAGTGTTTTGCAAACATCAACAGGAAGAATGATATTTGGAAAACCAAAAATTAAAGATTCCTCTGACGAAATTCAAGATGAAGTGTAGCGCCATAATAGTTGCAGCAGGCATAGGGAAAAGATTTGGTTCATCAGAGAAAGTTTTTTTTGAAGTCAATGGTAAACCTCTTTTTATATGGGCTTTACAGATATTTGAAAATCTAGAATTTATCAATGATATCTGGATTGTAACAAGAAAAGAAGCATTTGAAAAAGCATACGGATACTTAAAAAAATTCAACATTAAAAAAGTTAGAGAAATCATAGAAGGGGGAAAAGAAAGACAGGACTCTGTTTACAATGCTTTAAAATCAATTTCTCATAATACAGATATTGTTTTAATTCATGATGCAGCCCGTCCTCTTGTAAGTAAAGAGTTAGTAGAAAGAGTTTATTATTCTCTTGATCCAAATATTGACGGAGTAGTGCCAGTTACAAAAATATCTGATACAGTTAAATGGATAAAAAGAGGGAACATAATTGGTGGTACTCTTAATAGAGAAATTCTCAGAGCAGTGCAAACACCGCAAGCATTTTGGTATAAAAAAATCATGGAAGCCTATAAAAAAGCTTACGATGAGGGTGTTTACGGAACAGATGATGCATTCCTGATAGAAAGATACGGTGGTAAAGTCTGTACAGTTGAAGGAGATGAAAAAAACATTAAAATAACCACAAAACAGGATATTGAAAAGATGGAATCATATCTAAATATTAACAGTATTTACAACATAAGAGTTGGTATTGGATATGACAGCCACAGGCTTGTCTCAGGAAGAAAACTTATCATTGGTGGAGTTGAAATACCCTATGAAAAAGGCCTCGCAGGACACTCAGATGCTGATGTACTCATTCATGCAATAATTGATGCATTAATGGGGGCTGCAGGAGCAGGTGATATAGGAATGCATTTTCCCGATTCGGATCCTCAGTATAAAGATATTTCAAGCCTTGTTTTACTTGAAAAAGCTTTAAAGTTTGTAAAAGAGCAAAAAATTGAACCACTCTGGATTGATTGCACAGTCTTTGCAGAAAAACCAAAACTAAGTCCCTATATTCCAAAAATGATAGAAAACTTACAGAAACTTGGATTAAATGTAAACATTAAAGCTAAAACTGGCGAAGGAATTGGATTTGTAGGAAGAGGTGAAGGGATAGCTGCTCAGGCAGTATGCCTGAGCAGAATTAAGTTAGAACCTTAAAATAGTTTTCGGAACGCTCTTGACTGAGGCAACACCAGTAAGAAGCATCGCCTGTTTAAGTTCGTTCTTTATGTTTTCAAAATAAAGCTTAAGTCCATCTCTTCCACCGCCAAAAACAGCAACCACAACAGGTCTTCCAATAAGCACAGCATCTGCGCCTAAAGCGAGAAGTTTAAGAACATCAACACCTGAACGAACTCCCCCATCGGCAATAATTGTTATCTTACCCTTAAGTTTCTCAGTAATCTCAGGCAAAACATCTGCAACACCCGGGGTATGGTCAAGAATTCTTCCACCGTGATTTGACACAACAATTGCTTTAACACCAAGGTTGTATGCTATCTCAGCTTCTTTAAGGGTCATAATTCCTTTTAAAATAAAGGGAAGTTCTGTTGCCTTAACAAGCTCTTCTATCTCCTTTGGAGACTTTGGGCTTACTGGCTGCCCCTTGAGTGCCATCGTAATCAAACCTGCGCCGTCAATATCAACTCCCACAGCTATTGCTCCAGCATCCTCTGCCTGCCTAATTCTCTTTATTATCTCCTCCTGTGCCCGTGGTTTAATTATAGGAACTCCTTTACCATTGTTTTTCTTAATTGCACTAATTCCACTTCCATACATTGTCGGATCTGCTCCGTCACCGGTCCATCCAATCGTTCCTGCCATAAGTGAGCCTGCAATTACTTCCTCACAGTAAACCTCCTCGGTAATAGCTCCTCCCATGTTGTATGTTGTGCCAGTTATTGGAGCTGCCATTACAGGAAGAGAAAGATTCTGCCCAAAAATTTCAATTGCTGTCTCAGGCTCTTTAACATCATGAATAGTTGAAAGATTTAGCTTAATTCTATTTAAGGCTTCCACATTAGCTTTAAAAGAAGAACCAGTTCCAACTCCTCCCATCCCTGGCACTTCTCCTGCACAGGCAATACCGTTACATACAGGACATACACGACAGTAAGGCTTGAGTTTTTCTCTTGCAGTTTTTTTAATTTCTTGCCAGTTCATCCCGACCTCCTTAAAATGTGATAAAATTATATTATAAAACAAATCGGGCGGTTAGCTCAGTTGGGAGAGCGCCAGAATCGCACTCTGGAGGTCGGGGGTTCGACTCCCCCACCGTCCATTAAGTAAAATCAAGGGTTTCCACCACATAGCACAATCCTAAAAATTGGTTACTGTGTCAGTTTTTGTGTCACTTATTTTTTTTGATGTTGAAAAAATGCGGCTGAGACAGCTTACAGCTCTGGATTTATGTTCTGGTGCAAGGTGTGAGTATCTTAAGGTCATCTTAATGTCTTTGTGTCCCAAGAGTTCTTTAACAGTTGTAAGGTCAACTCCGTTCATAACAAGCTGGCTTGCAAAGGTGTGTCTTAAGTCGTGGAAGTGGAAGTCTTTAATGTCAGCCTTTCTTAAAACATGATTAAAGCTTCTTTTTACATCATAGTATCTTGTATTTGTTAGAGGATTCACAAAAACATAATCAACATCAATCTTTCTTTCTGTAAAAAGCGTTCTGAACAAAGACAGTAAAGTATCGTCCATTGGAATGTCTCTTCTTTCTGAGTTTTTTGTTTTCTCAATGTGGATGTATCCCCGACTTTGACAGTTAAAAATTTAAAATCCTTTATTTTCAATATGTTAGGGCGCACCTGTCCTGTTTACTCCACTACAACTTCTTTGAGGATTACTGGCGGGATTTTTACTCCTAAGGCTCTCAATATCTGATTACTCTCTCTGCAGCTGTCCTTGCATAAACCTCTGTTTTTTCCGTCCTTATCTTTATCGCTCTTACTCTGTCAAGTTCCTCAATAGCTTGCTCTGCCGTTATCCTCTGTTAACTTCCTCTGTATTACTCTTAATACGTAAAAACTTAAAAAACATAGCATTATATGTCCTGAAAATTCTCACTGAAAAATTACATTCTTCGATAAGTTTCTTTTCAATTTTTGTTTATTTAATATTTTCATAACTTGCATTCTATCTTTCCTCCTTACACATTTTTTCTCCCATCTCCGTGTCCCCCCGTGTTCTCCGTGGTGAAAAAAATTATAAACCACAGAGGAGCACAGAGTGATTTTAAAACGAATAGAATTTGAGTTTTATAACTAAAGCTTGGTTTCATAAATAGTACTTTTTTTAATATTTCATTTATTATAGTCTTAAAAGATATCCATTGTTTTTTAACCAATCCCTTGAATTTTCATAATTTGGCATTAGCATTTTTACTATATTCCAAAAAGCTTTTGAATGATTTTTTTGTTCAAGATGAGCAAGTTCATGGACAACAACATAGTCAATGACCGATAGAGGAGCCATTATTAGTCGCCAGGAAAAATTTAAGTTACCTCTGTGAGAGCAAGAACCCCATCTTACATTTGCATTCGTAATAGAGATTTTATTATATGTAAATCCTCTTTTTTGAGCGTACCATTGGACCCGTTCCGAGATTTTTTCATAGGCTCTTTCTTTATACCAGCTGATAAGTAACTGCCTTGCCATTGGCTGATAATCTCTCAAGAGAAAGAAACCATTATTAAACTTCAGTGGTGTATCCTGCTCATTAACTATGTACAATTGGTATGATTTTCCAAGATAGAGAAATCCCTCTCCATTTACAAACTCTTTTTTGGCAAAATGTGGGTCTCTGGTGAGCACTTCATTTTTCTTTTTTTCTATCCACCTTATGTGTTTTGTGACAACTTTTTTTATAGTTTCTTCACTAACATCAAAGGGCGCCCTAACTATTAGGGTTGCATCGTCAGTTACCTGAAGGGCTATGGTTTTTCTTTTTGAGCGAATTATTTTGTCAATTTTGAGTGTCATTGATTAATTGTTACCTCCATAAATGTGATATGCAAGTTCCAATAGTCTTTGGGCTATTTCATTTCTTTTATTGAACAGATTAACCTCATTTTTGGTAAGGTATGGATGTGTCTCTTCTGCTACACTTCCTATTCTTGTTTGTTTAGATGGTTCTCTTTGTTTCAATAGATGAGCAATTATAAATGACTTTAATCTTTTTTGTTTTGAGTAGTTTTCCCAGAAATCAACTGAGTTTATTTCTCCTTTGATAATTGATAAAATGTCCTGTGTTAGGGTAACCAGGAAATTAATTTGATTTTCATCATAATTTTCTATAGGCTCCTTACCCAAGATCATCTGTTTTAGTAATCCAAAAAATGGCATTTCTTTTTTCGGATCAAATCCAAAGTTTTTTTCGGCATCTCTTCCTTTTTTAATTTCACCTCTCAGGTTTTCTAATTCCTGAGCCAGTAAGTCCCAATTTTCTTTGTATTCTTCAAGTATCTTTTTCAATCTATCTGAAAAGCGCTCATATAACTCAGGGTCTTCCTCAAAGTGTTTTTCAATATGTTCTCTTATCGCATATTCCAATTCTTCTGCTCTGGCTTTTGAGGTCTTTTGCCTTGATTTCGGAATAAAATCCTCTGATAGCAGTGGAATAGGCGGAATCTTTGGATCTATTCCTTTTGATACTAAGTATTCCTCTACAATTTCTCTTATCTTTTTACTCGCATCTTTTATGCTGAGTTTATCATCTCTGTATCTCTGTCTTGCAGATTCTTTTATGAAGTTGATAATTTTTAGGTCTGTTGTATATTTTAAGGCTTCCGGATCGGGAAGAACTTTGTCCAGTGCCCTATTGAATGTACGAACAACGTTTATAAATTCATCTCTTATTTCTTCATCTACCAGTAAATCTATACATTCTTCGACATTTTCTCGCCAGTTGTCAATTTGAAATTTTTTGAAGAAATCTTCAATCTGACTGTGTGTATATCTAAGTTCATCTTTAGTCCTTGCTTTATTGACAACGACCTGACTTATCTCTTCAATATCCTCATCAGCGTATATTGCAAGAGCTTCCTTTAAATGTTTCAAAACACCAACATAATCGACCACAAAGCCACAGTATTTATTTTTATAAACTCTATTAACCCTTGCAATTGCCTGTAAAAGCCTATGTTCTTTGAGGACATTATCAAGGTACAGAACCTGCTCTATTGGAGCATCAAAACCTGTAATAAGCATCTCGTTTACCACAATTATACTGACATCTCCGTTTATTCCACTTTGTTCGTCGGTTTTGTCAAATGGCATCTTAAAACTTTTTATATTTCTGTCGTGTTCGTTAACATCTGTATATTCTCTTTTATAAATTTGCGGGTCATCGTTGGGTGCACCGGATATTATAACGGCTACTTTAAGCCTTTTCAGTGTATCTATGTCAAGATTATAGGGATTATTTTTTTCCAGTTCTGCTATTTTTTCTTTAAGGGCATTCTCAAGTTTTTCTTTATACCTTATTGCTGCAAGTCTTGATACAGCAACAACCTGAGCTTTAAAACCATTAGGGAAAACATGGGTTATATAGTGTTCTATCATATCTTTTGCCTTGTCCCTTATTACATTTGCATCTTCAAGATAAGCCCGCCAGGTATATCTTCCCATAATCTGCCGTTTTTGTTTCTCATCAACTGCGTGGAAGACATCTTCAAATTTTGCATTAGCAGCATCTTCGTCGGAGATTTCTGCTGAATGTGTCCTTCCTTCGTATACAATTTCAACTGTTACCCCATCCTTAACAGATTGACTTATAGTATACTTATCAATGTAATCGCCAAAGGTAAGCTCAGTTTTTTCTATTGGTGTGCCGGTAAAGGCTATTTTTATTGAGTTTGGAAGAGCTTTTCTTAAATTGGCTCCTAAAATATTGTATTGAGTTCTGTGAGCCTCATCTATCATTACAAGAATTTTATCAGAGTTGTTAAGCAGTGGAAATTCTTCTCCAAGCTCCCTTTCCTGAAATTTATGTATCATTGCCATTACTAAATCGGGCGTATTTGTTCTTAGAAATTCTTTCAATTTTTCAATGCTGTCGGCGTGGTGAATAGTGTAACCCACACTTTTTGAAGTTTCTTTGAGTTGTTTTTCAAGTTGTTCCCTGTCTGTTATAAAGACGATTTTAAAATCACTTAGATCAGGATCCCGATAAATAGCTCTCACAGTTTGCATCATTGTCAAAGATTTACCTGACCCCTGTGTATGCCAGACTATACCACCTTTTTCTTCTGGTGTTTTCCCTCCCTTGATTTTGTTGATTATTTTTTTTACAGTCCTGAATTGTTGATACCTTGGAGCGATTTTAATCAAACCTGTGCCTTTGGAATCTTCAACAAAAAGAGTAAAAATGCGAAGTATATCCAGTAAATTACTTTTTGTAAGTGTTCCTTGAACCAGCAATTCCTGGCTTGTAACTATACTTTTTTCACTTATGTCTGAAAGTGTATAAGGATATGGATCTTTCCATTCATTGAAATGCTCATATTCTGATGTTATAGTGCCTAATTTTGCCACCTGATTGGATGTAGCAATCATAAATAGGTTATACCAGAAAAGTTTTTCATTTCCCTCTCTTATACCTCTTCTGTTTGCATATCTCATAAGTTGAGTTATGGCTTCATTTACAGGGTCTGCTATTGCTGGGGATTTGCACTCTACAACAACCAAAGGCATGCCGTTGACAAAAAGGACTATATCGGGAATTATGTGTTTTTCAGTGCCTGGAATGTTCACTTTAAATTGAGAAATGGCAATGAAAGAATTGTTTTCTGGGTTTTGAAAATCTATGTATCTCACTGTTGGACTTCTTTCCCCTGTTTTTTTATTTTCCGAGACAGAAGTATTTTCTAAGAGTAAATCGTGGATTTCTCTGTTGGCTTCAAGCAAAGAATTGGCCTGTGGTGTTGTTATTCTTCGCACAACTTCGTTTATCTGGTCATCTTCTATCCATTGATTTATTCTCTTAATAGATGCTTTAAGTTCGTCTTCAAGAATTACTCCTCTAAAACTTTCTCTAAACTTTATAGTATTACCGTAAACAGGTTCGCCATTACTATCAAAGCTGATAATTTCTCTTACATCCTCAGGATTATCTTTATTTTGCCTGTAAATCTTCCAACCAATCCTTTGAAGATGTGTAAGAAACGGGTTTTCTACATAATGTTCTTCGTCAAGTTTGGCATACATTTTTTAATCCTCCTTTTCAAGAAGAAAATTTACTGCCTTTTCCAGCTAATGTCCACATCACTCTCACTGCTCTCTTCTCCTCTTGCATAAGAGCCAAAGAGAGCTATCTCACTTACACCAAATTTTTCCACTAAATAATTTTTATGTTCCTGTAAAATTTGATGTATTTTATTTTTCATTTTTTGTCTTCTTCCTCAATTAATTTATTTACCCTAACCTTTCCTGTAAGCAAATCTTCCATCAAACCTTTTTTGATACGCTCAAGTTTTTGCTTGTAGGCTTCTTCTTTTTCTATGGTGTTGTCTATCTGTGAAAGAATTTCAGCAATGCGCTGTTGCTCGAGGAGGGGAGGGAGAGGGATTTGAATTTTTTTCACTATTGTTGTGTTTAAATTTCCTTGTGTTCCTATTTGACCCAAAGAATTTATTTCTGTTTCTTTAAGCTCAAGTAAGTAATACAGAAATTCCGATATTATTCTATTAGAAAGATCTTTTAATGCCACAAAACCATCGTGTATACAAGAATGTATCTTAACAATTGTTGGTCGCCCAATTGTTGCACATATGCTCATAATAACTTCATTCGGTTCTACTTTTACGCTTTTTTCCTCTCCTATTTTTGAAAGGTATTGATTAGTCTCTAATAAATACTTTCCCTTAATATCTTCAATTCGTATCCATGCTCTACCTATTCCTTTTTGAGTAAAGTAAATTGGATCATCAATAGGTCTTGGAGAAGCTCCTCTCTTAACATTACAAACTTCCCCCAATCTCACAACTTCCCACTCTTCTGGAATTCTTCCAATTGGTGAATCTTTAAATTTATGTGTTTTCTCACTTCGTATTTTTCCATTTTCATCAATGCCTTTTGTGAGTAAATCCTGCATCAAGCCCTGTTTTATACGTTTGTATTTCTCTATGATTTTTTCAGTTTTTTCTATGGCATTGTCAACAGTTTCAAAGATTTCTGCAATTTTTTGCTGTTCGGGGAGGGGAGGAAGTGAGATTTGAAATTTTGAGAATTCCGAAATCCAAAATCGCTTATGCTCACTTCCAGGTTTAAAGTTTAATATTTGTAATATGCAATATGCTACATATAAATTATTTTCTTCATTTTTTGTATTTAGTATTTTTATTGCAGAGGATTTTAATTTAAAAGGGAAATTGATATATTTACTTTCAGTTGTAAAATCATCAAAAATAATTACGGGCAAGTTTTCAAATATTCCAAATTTTTCATCAGTATAACCTAAAATAAAAGTTTTTCCTGGAGTCAAAACAGGGATACCACTATTTTTATCATAATTTTCATTTTTTACTAGATATTTTGTAGGTTGTTCATACTTTAAAATCTCCCCCAACCTTACCCTTTTCCACCCTTCTGGAACTTTTATATTGTCATTCATTTGCATACCCCAGTTGTTTTAAAAATTCATTAAGTTTTTTTACCTCCTCATCTCTCTCTGTTATCAGCTGATTTAAAGAAATTTTATAATTATCCCATAACTTTTCAAAAATTTTTATAACTTCTTTCTTTTCAGCGTTTATGTATTTTTCTAACCCTTGTTTTAGGGTTTCTTTAAATTTTTCCAAAAGCAACTCTTTTGCTTCTTCCTCGGTCAATGTTTCTCTTTTTTGTTTTACGCTTTCTTCAAGTGTTTGTTGTTTTTGTTTTAGTTCTTTGTTTATTTTTTTCAATTCTTTGTCTTTTTCCTCTATTTTTCTGATCAAATCTTGCCACTTCTGTGCTTCTTTAATTGCTGCTTCCTGCTTGCTTGATAATAAATCATTAATAATTTGTTTTAAAAATTCTTTTACTTTGCCTGCTGTTTTTTGTCCCTGTTCTTCCTCATCCCAGTCTTCCACTTCTTCAAGAATTTCGTTTAATTCACCTTCTGTCTGTGCAATGTTGCTTTCAATTTCTTCAATCTCTTCTAACTCCTTTGCAAAAAACTTCCTTTCAATCATCTCATCATCAATAAGCATTTTACTCCACCCAGACGAAACCACAGTTTTAAAATCATACTTTAAATCTTCCCACCAGTTGACAAATACGCCAGCAATTTTAAATTCATCCAGTAATCCTAAAGGCAGTAACTTCTCTTTTAAACTTTTCAAGGCTTTCTCTCTGAAGTTCCAGAGATTATTATTCTTAGGAAATGCCTCAATATCTTTTTCAACATCAGCCCACCATTCGTTTAGTTTATGGAAATGTCTATCATACGTTTCTTTTACACCTGCGTAATTTTCAATAATTTCCTTTATTTTGCTTTTTTCATCAATATCACTTATAAAGTCAAGGCTTTCATTATCTGTTTCAGTAAATAAGTTATCCACCTTAAGATTAAACTTCTCCATCTGTTGTTTATAAAGCTCAAGCTCCTGTTTTGGTATGTGTCCGTTTATGTGGTGATGGACATTTTCTATTTCTGGCTCGGGTGAATTATCCACATATCTGCGAATATTTAAATTAAAATCGTTTTCTTCTATTTCTTTGATATCTACAAGCCTTGAATATTTTGGAATTTCTAAATTGTTATCAAACACTGTAACAATCTTTTCAATATCCTCAGGTCTTAAATAATTTTGATTTCTTCCTTCTCCATATTCTCTGTCTGCGTTGATAAATAAAATCTTGTTTTTAAGATGCTCTGGCTTTCTTTTATTGATGACAACAATACATGCAGGAATGCCTGTATTATAGAAAAGTTTTGGTGGTAATCCTATTATTGCCTGAATAAGGTCATCTTTAACTATACCTTCTCTTATAACTTTTTCCTGCCCGCCTCTAAACAAAACACCATGGGGCATAACAGTTGCCATTATCCCATCTGGTTTTAAGCTTGCAATCATATGCTGCAGGAACATCAAATCTGCCTTTTTACCAGTCTCTGGCGTAAAGCCATATTTAAACCTTTCAGGGAACTGCATATTTGCTTTTGTATAGTTTTGAGAAAAAGGCGGATTTGCTAAAACCCTATCAAATTGTCTAATGTAACCCTTCTCAACAAACTTTGGTGTGGTAAGTGTATCCTCATTCTCAATATGTGCATCCGGGATATCGTGAAGTATCATGTTCATTTTGCAAATAGACCAGGTTACTCCATTATTTTCCTGTCCGTAAAGAGCCAGATTCTTGGGATTTTGACCTTTTTCCTCTACATATTGTCTTGCTTCAATTAAAAAACCACCAGACCCGACGGTTGGGTCGTAAATTCTCATGCCTTCCTGGGGTTTTACAAGTCTTACCATTAAGGTTTTCACATGCGGTGGAGTATAAAATTCTCCGCCCTTTTTCCCTGCCGAGTCGGCAAATTCTTTGAGTAAGTATTCATAAGCTGCTCCGAGAAGGTCGGGAAATTCAAAATCCTCGTTTCTTAAACGGTATTTATTAAAATGGTGGATTAAGTCGATAAGTTGCTGGTCTTTCAGGCGAGTTTTACCCTTCACAGCATTGAAATCTATATGTTTCAAAACACCATCAAGTTCAGGGTTTGCTTCTTCCAAAGCTGCAAGTGCTTTATTTAGCTGATTGCCAACATCTTCTTTTAAGCTCAAAATATTTTTCCATCGGGCTCTTTCTGGAACGAAAAAGGTATCGCCATAGGTAGTTTGATCTTCTAAAAGTTCTTCTATTTGCTTTTCAGAAAATCCCTGGTTTTTAAATTCTTCAAAAAGTTTTTCTCTCTTTTCCTCAAACACATCTGACATACGCTTCAAAAAAAGCATACCGAAGATGTATTCTTTATATTCGGAGGCATCCATTTTGCCTCTTAAAATGTCGGCAGCTTTAAATAGGTGGGTCTCAAGTTGCCTAAGTGTAATCTTTCCGTTATTCATATCCTATTCTCCTACTTATGGTTGAGTTTTGTTCGGTATTTATATAACTAATTTTATTTCATTTTGCATAAATTATACTATGTTTTACCCTGTCAAACAAGGAAAATGGAGAAAAAAAAGATAAAATATCGCCAAAGTCAGACTTAAAATTGACATGTTTTAGAAAAGTGGGGGATCTATGAAATGGATAATTCAGTATTCCAATAAAGCCTTAGATTTTATTAAGAGAGAAAAAATTTCTGACGAGGTTAAAACTGAAATAAAAAATTGATTTGGAAGGTTAAAGGAGAGAACATAAACCTTGATATAAAAAAACTAAAAGGAGAATGGTAAGGTTATTACAGAATAAAGAGAGGATTGATATTTACAAAGGAGCAAAGGAATCAATAAGGGATTTTTTAAGTCTATCCGAAGCAAAAATAAAATGCAATAAAATCAATAGGTTACAACCTGTTGACGCGGGTTCGATTCCCGCCGCCTCCACCAACAGAGATAATCCTTCCATGAAAATTGTAAAAAGTAAATGCCTCTCACATCTGAGATAGACTATCTAAAGATTTTCAAAAATTAGCTAACATACTAATCTATGTGTTATAATTTTTAAATTTTTAGTTCGGAGGTGGAATAATGAAAATCTATTACGATGTTGATGTAAACACAGATGTACTCAAAGGTAAAAAAATTGCAATCATAGGATACGGCAGCCAGGGACATGCCCATGCTAATAATCTCAGAGACAGTGGATTTGATGTTATTGTCGGATTGAGAAAAGGTAAAAGTTGGCAAAAGGCTGAAAATGCAGGATTCACAGTAATGCCTGTTTCAGAGGCATCAAAAATAGCAGACATCATAATGATTCTCACTCCTGATGAACTTCAGCCCGAACTTTATAAAACAGAGATAGAACCAAATATCAAAAAAGGTGCTTTTCTTGCCTTTGCACATGGTTTTAACATTCACTTTGGTCAGATTGTCCCTTCAGATGATATAAATGTTTTTATGGTAGCTCCAAAAGGACCGGGGCATCTTGTAAGAAGTGAGTATTTAAAAGGAATGGGAGTGCCATGTCTTATGGCTGTTTATCAGGATCCTTCAGGAATAACAAAGGATGTTGCCCTTGCTTATGCAGTTGGCATTGGTGGTGGGAGAGCAGGAATTATTGAAACAACCTTTAAGGATGAAACAGAAACTGACCTTTTTGGTGAGCAGGTTGTTCTGTGCGGTGGGTTGACTGCTCTAATAACAGCAGCCTTTGAAACACTTGTTGAAGCAGGATATCCTCCTGAGCTTGCCTATTTTGAGTGTCTCCATGAAGTAAAACTTATTGCTGACTTAATTTACGAAGGTGGAATCTCATTAATGCGTTATTCAGTAAGCAATACTGCTCAGTATGGAGACCTCACCAGAGGACCAAGAGTGATCAACAGCTCTGTAAAAGCTGAGATGAAAAAAATTCTTGAGGAAATTCAGAATGGTACCTTTGCAAAAGAATGGATACTTGAATGCAGAGTTGGAAAACCCACTTTTAATGCACTTACGAAAAAAGGCGAAGAACATCCAATTGAAAAGGTTGGAGAAAAATTAAGAGCTATGATGCCATGGCTTAAAACTTCAAAATTAGTGGATAAATCAAAGGCATGATAAGAAAAGAAGTAATACCATATGTTGGTGGAGCATTATTTTTAAGCTCATTTTTTTACTTATTATGGTTAGAACCCCTTGCAATTGCCTGTCTGGTAATATGTCTGTTTTTTCTCTATTTTTTCCGTGATCCTGAGAGAGTTCCGCCACTAGATCCTAATGCAGTGGTCTCTCCTGCAGACGGCAAGGTAATAGAAATAAGACAAAATAGTAGCCTATGTAGTCAAAATCATACTGAAGTTAGCATTTTTATGTCACCTCTTGATGTTCATGTAAATAGAGTTCCCTTTGATGGTATTGTAAAAGAGATAATTCATACACCAGGCAAATTTTTTTCAGCATTTAAAGAGAGAGCTTACAGAGAAAATGAAAATATAAAGATAACTTTTGAAACTCCCCATGGACAAATTGTTGTAAGACAGGTTGCAGGTTTTATTGCAAGAAGAGCAATATGCTGGTTAAAAGAGAGAGAAAGTTACCGCAAAGGTGAAAGATTGGGGATGATTAAATTTAGTTCACGGGTAGATATATGTCTACCCTCTTCTTTTAAAATCCAGGTAAAAGTTGGACAGAAAGTTAGAGCAGGACAGACAGTAATTGCATTATTGCAGAAATGATAAGACCTAAAAGAAAAATAAAAGATCCGGATAGAAAACCAAGAAAAGGTGTTTACATTCTTCCAAATGCTCTTACACTTTGTGGGATGTTTTTAGGCTTTTATGCAATAATATCAGCTATAAATGGAAAATTCATTCACTCCGCGTGGGCGATAATCTTAGCTAACATATTTGATGGACTCGATGGACTGGTTGCAAGACTTACAAAAACAACTACCCGTTTTGGTATTGAGCTTGATTCTCTATCAGATCTCGTTAGTTTTGGGATAGCTCCTGCAATTCTCATTTACAAATGGGGGTTGTCAGATTTCGGAAGAGTTGGTTTTGCAATAGCCTTTTTATTTGTTGCCTGCGGAGCTCTAAGACTTGCAAGGTTCAACATTCAAGTAGGTTTTACTAAATCATTTAAAGGACTGCCAATACCTGGAGCTGCCACAATGCTTGCTGCTATAGTTATTTTTTGTCAGGAAATACTAAATTTTGTTCCCCATAGAGATTTAATTTTCCCTGTAATTACTTTCATTCTATCGCTTTTGATGGTCAGCAATCTTAAATTTCATGGACTTAAAGAGATTGATTTTAGAGAAAAAAAACCTTTCTGGATACTTTTATTTTTTATGCTCATATTAATCTTTATAGTAATCCATCCAAATTTTGCAATATTCATACTTGTAAGTGTTTATGTTTTTTCAGGTATAATTGAAAATATAATAATTTTAATCAAAAAAAGAAAACAAAAAACTGAGGTGGAAGATGAGAAGAATAAAGATATTTGATACAACTTTGAGAGATGGAGAGCAGTCTCCCGGAGCTTCAATGAATGTAGAAGAAAAAATTCAGGTTGCAAAACAGCTAAAAAAACTTGGAGTTGACATAATAGAGGCAGGTTTCCCAATTGCCTCACCAGGTGATTTTGAAGCAGTAAACAGAATTTCAAAGGAAGTAAAAGGCTTAGTCATTGCCGGGCTTTGCAGAGCACGGGATGAAGATATTGAAAGGGCTGCAGAAGCTTTAAAGCCTGCAGAACAGAGAAGAATTCACACATTTATTGCCACATCAGATATTCATCTTAAATACAAACTTAGAATGGACCGTCAGCAGGTAATTGAGGCAGCAGTTAAAGCAGTTAAGAAAGCAAGACAGTACACTGATGATGTTGAGTTTTCAGCTGAAGATGCTACCCGTTCTGACTGGGATTATCTGTGTAAAGTAACTGAAGAAGTAATAAAAGCAGGTGCTACTACTGTAAACATACCTGACACAGTGGGTTACACCATCCCTCAGGAATATGGAGAGCTTATTGAATATCTCATGAACAAAGTTCCAAACATTGACAAAGCTACAATTAGTGTTCACTGTCATAATGACCTCGGTCTTGCTGTTGCTAATTCCCTTACGGCAATACTAAAAGGCGCAGGGCAAGTAGAGTGCACCATAAATGGAATTGGTGAAAGAGCAGGAAATGCTGCGCTGGAGGAAATTGTCATGGCACTTAAAGTTAGGGGAGACTTTTTCAAAGCAGATACAGGAATTGTTACTCAAGAGCTTTACAGAACAAGCAGACTTGTGAGCAAGATTACAGGAATGGTTGTTCAGCCCAATAAAGCAATTGTTGGAGCAAATGCCTTTGCGCATGAAGCAGGAATTCATCAGGACGGTGTTCTAAAAGAAAGAACAACCTATGAAATCATGAGACCTGAAGATATAGGAATTCCAAGTTCAAAAATTGTTCTTGGCAAACACTCGGGCCGACATGCGTTCAAGAAAAGACTTGAAGAGCTTGGCTTTAGCCTCACAGAAGACGAAATAAACAGAGCTTTTGAGAGATTTAAAAGGCTCGCTGATCAGAAAAAGTACATATTCAACGAAGACATTGAAGCACTTGTTTCCGATGAAGTATTGAAAATTACAGAAGTGTATCAATTAATAGACCTTGAAATAGCAAGTGGAACAAAGAAAAAGCCAACTGCTACAGTAAGAATGAAGATAAACGGAGAAGAAAAAGAAATTACCACCTCAGGTGATGGACCTGTTGATGCAGTATATAAAGCAATTACTGAACTTACTGGCTCAAAGGCTGAATTAAATAAATTTGAAATAAAAGCAATCACCGGTGGAACAGATGCTCTTGGAGAGGTAACAGTTATACTTGAAGAAGGAGGGCACACTGTGAGAGGACATGGTTCTGACACAGATATAATTGTTGCCTCTGCAAAAGCTTATATTAATGCTCTGAATAAGCTTGCACTAAGGAATTTGAAGGCTTAACACAAACTGATAGGCTGATCTCCCTGTTGTTCCATGAACCAAAGCCCATTCATGGGCTTTTTTTATTAATTCATTTTGGGACAAACTAATTCCATTCTTGCTGGCATAATGCTTTACTATTTCAAGATACTGCTCTTCCGAAAATCTATAAAATCCAATTCTCAATCCAAATCTCTCAATCAAGGAAGCACGCTCCTGAAGAGTATCCTCAGGGAAAAGTTCATTGTCAGACTGAGATACTGCTGGCATAAGAGTTCTTCTGTTTGAAGTAGCATAAATTACTGAATTTTCAGGGAACTCCTCAAGCCCACCATCCATTATCAGTTTTAAGTCTCTAAACTCCTCTTCGTTTTCATTAAAAGAAAGGTCATCTATGAATATGATGCATCTGAACTGAGGATTTTCGTAAATAATGTCATAAAGATAAGAAATTGTGATGATATCACTCTTTAAAACTTGAATCATTCTAAGAGGAGTGTCCTTGAAATAGTTAAGCAAACTTTTTATTAGCGTGGTTTTACCTGTCCCTCTTTCACCCCATAATAGAACATTATTTACTCTTTTACCTTCAATAAAAGCCTTTGTGTTTTCAATAAGAAGTTTTTTCTGTTCTTCAATGCCGTAGAGTTCATCTATTTTTTGTGTAGGAATTCTAATAACAGGCTTTAATTGCTTTTCTTTTCCATTCCATATGAATGCCTGAGATTTATTAAACATAATTTTTATTATAGCATCTCCTGATAGGATTTCACTAAAGATACTGATCTTTCGTGCTCTATGAGCCATTTTTTGACTTCAATTCCAAGAGAGTATCCACCCTGTGTTCCGTCAGATTTAATCACTCTATGACATGGAATTATAATTGGAATTGGATTCCGCCTTAAAGCCTGACCAATAGCTCTTGGTGATGTATTAATTTTTTCAGCCATAAGTTTATAGGTAACAGTATGTCCATAGGGAATTTTACGAGTTAAATCAAGAACTTTTTTATCAAAGTTAGATAGACCTTGAATGTTGATTGGGTAGTTAAACTCTAAGAGTTTGCCTTCAAAATATGCAATTAACTGCTCAATAAACTCTGATGCAGCTATTGGAATAAATATTTCTTTAGGTCTTACTAATGATATTTTTTTAACTGCAAAACTCTGATCAAAGAAAATCTCAAGAAAACCAATGGGAGTTTTTACGCAGGCAAGCATTAATTTTATTATAGCATTTAATTTTTGTTAAAATTATTAATGCTTGGGGAATTTTGATTTCCAGAGTATTAGAGTTAGAAGATAGGAGGAAGTTTTATGGAATGCAAAGTTGAGAGAAACAAAAAAATCTGTACCTGCAGTTATGAACCCTGTGAAAAAAAGGGAATCTGCTGTGAATGTTTACATTATCACAGAAAAAGGGGAGAACTCCCTGCATGTTATTTCACTCCAGAGGTGGAAGCTACCTATGACAGAAGCATAAAGAGATTTATTTCGATGTATCAAGGTAAAAAGTAAGGTCTTCTAAAACTATATCAGTAGCATCTTTAATTTTTTTTGATAGATCAACTTTTGCAACAATAATGCCTGCCCGTGAAGCGTATCTGCGGCAGGTAAAGACAGTAATACATCTGTTTGAGTATATGGCTCTGCCTGCTAAGTTGTAGTCGTGAGCCCTTAAAAAACATGAGGCACCTGTCAATTTTAAGAAATCAATAAGTTGCTCTTCAGTAAATTTAGGAATTCCAAATCCTCTAAAGATTGGAGAGATTTCAGGATCTGCCCATAAAATTTCTATAATTAAATCTTCCCGAGATTTATCATCTACTGCTTGCCCTCTCATAGGAAATCCACTATGGGAAGCTATAACTCCATTTGCTGTCTGAAGCATGAGAGGCATCTGTCTAAAAACATTTAAAGCATGATCGTGTAGTTTTACTCCTATACTCCCAAAAATCTCAACAAGTTCATCACTAAATTCGTATGGAAAGCATCTTACTGCGTAGTCTGCTTCGTGGTTACCTTTTAGTAAAAAAACTCTATCTGGGAAATTCATTTTAAGCAAACAAAGATAGACGATGTTCCAAACAGAACCTGCTGGCTCCGGTTCTCTGTCAATGTAGTCTCCAAGAAATATGAGATACTGTTTATCTGAGTTCTGTAAAAATCTTCCAGTTATGTATTGTGTTGTTGAAAAATCACCATGTGTATCTCCTACAAATACAGATTCTCCATTCTGAGAGGAAAGTTTAACCAAAGCAGGTTCTTTTGCCAGAATTTCTGAACAGCCTTTTAAAATTTGAATAATATCATCTGGCTCAAAATCTCGTATTAAATCAGGATTATAGAGAACCTCCGAAAGCATCTATTAATTCTCTATGATTTCCGTCAGAGGCTATTTTCTTTATAAAATCTTTTGCCTCAGGTGTGTTAATTGATTTCAGTGCATTAACTATTGCTATCCTCACGGCAAGAGCTTTTTCCATAAGAAAAGCTTCTTTTAAGTATTCAACTGCCTCTCTCATCTTAAGTCTTCCTAATGATTTAGCAGTAGCTTCCCTTACAAGAATTTCAGCGTCTTTCAATCCTTCTTTGAGAATTTCAAGAAGTCTTCTGCTCGGCTCGCAATCACCTAATGCATCAGCTACATAAGATTTTAACGAAGGACATTCATGATGAAAAAAGGGATCCTGAAACATCTGAAGTAGAGCTTCTTTTGCCTGAGGAGTTCCAATATTGCCAAGAAGTCTTATGGCACGAATTCTGTATCTCCAGTCATAACCTCTTGCATTTGCAAGATCTATAACTGTTGAAAGTCTTTCAGAAGTTTTGAACTTTTCAACAAAAGCAGGATCTGAAATTTTTTCTCTCCAATGGGGGACATCAAGTTCCTTAAGAAGCTCATCAATTGTAAGACTGTAGCTATTGGTGCAAGGAATAAGTAGAAATGCTAAAATAAGCAGTTTCACAACAAACTTCATAAAAATCTCCTCCTTAAAAAGTTATTATATTGTTTATAATAAAACTATGCAATGGAAAAAAGAAAGAGAACAAATTGTCAGGGCAGCAAAAAAGATTTACAGAAAAGGGCTTGTTACTGGATATAGTGGAAATATCAGCACGAGATTGAATGAAAAACTTATTGCAATAACCCCAAAATCAAAATCTTACAGTAAACTTAAAGCATCGGATATCGTGATCATTGATTTTGATGGAAATTTAGTGGAAGGTAGCAATGAACCGTCTTCTGAAAGGATGCTCCATATTGAAATATACAAAAATAGAAAAGATGTAAACGCCATAATTCATACTCACTCTACCTTTGCATGCACAATTGCAGCTTTAAATTTTTCTCTCCCTCTGATTCTTGATGAACAGATTGAAATTCTTGGTGGTGAGATAGGTGTTACAAAGTATGCTCCTTCAGGAACAAAAGAGCTTGCAGAGGAAACTGTGAAGACATTAGCTCAAAAAAAAGCTGTTTTATTGTCCAAGCATGGAGCTGTTGGTGTTGGCTCTACAATAGAAGAGGCATTTTTAGTCTGTGAACTTCTTGAAAAACTCTGTAAAATTTATGTTTTTATGAGATCAATTGGACAATGAATCAAGATTTTTCAAGATAATTAATGATATAGTCCTCTACACCTCTTTCAAGAGAAAAAGTAGGTTTATCATATCCAACTTTTTTCAATTTACCCATATCAGCCTTTGTAAAATATTGATACTTGCCTTTTATATCCTCTGGCATGTCAATGTATTCAATCTTAGGAGTAATACCGAGAGATGAAAAAACAGCTTTTGCTAAATCGTTCCATGAACGGGGAATTCCTGTTCCTATATTGAATATTCCATTTATCTCAGTTTTTTCAAAAAAGAATAAAGTCATCTCTACAGCATCTTTAACATATATGAAATCCCTCATTTGTTCACCGTCTCTATAGGCAGGATTATAGGATTTAAAAAGCCTAATTTTCCCATCTCTTTTAATTTGCTCATATGCTTTCAAAACCATGCTTCGCATATCACCTTTATGAGCTTCTCCTGGACCATAAACATTGAAGTATTTTAAGCCAACGATTTTATCAAGAACCCCATTTTTCAATGCCCATAGATCAAATATTTGTTTAGAGTATGCATAGGCATTAAGTGGTTTTAACTGAGGAATTAAGCTATGGTCATCGTTAAATCCCTTGGAACCATCTCCATAAGTAGCTGCGCTTGATGCATATATAAATCTAACATTATTTCGTATAGACCATGTAGCCAGTTTTTTAGTATATTCATAGTTGTTTTTCATGAGAAAATCAACGTCTTTTTCAGTGGTGCTACTTCTTGCTCCGAGATGAATTATAGCTCTGGTGGAAATTTTAAATTCATCTATTTTCTCAATAAACTCATCTTTATGAATGTAGTCTTCAAAGGTGAGATCAACAAGATTTTTCCACTTTTCCGATGTATTTAAGTTATCCACTATAAAGATCCTATCTTCACCAAGTTCATTAAGCCTTTTTACTACATTTGAACCAATAAATCCTGCTCCTCCTGTAACAATTATATAGCTCATTTTACCTCCAGAGAGTGTTTAGTTTTTTATTTTACCATAACCCGCTTTTTTATCGTGTATCCTTTATGAATGTTATAATTTAAACTATGGCTCATATTAAAATGATAATTCAATATGATGGAACCAACTACTTTGGATGGCAGAGTCAGAAAAAGGGGCAAACTATTCAGGGAAAAATTGAAGAGATTCTCTACAAAATTCTTAAAAAGCCGATCAAAATTCGTGGAGCTGGAAGAACAGATGCAGGTGTGCATGCTCTTGCACAGGTTGCTTCATTTAAAGCTGATCTTAAAATATCTTTGAGTGTTCTTAAAAAAGTCTTGAATTCTCTTCTGCCTAAAGACATAAGGATAATCAATCTTGAAGAAGTTGATGATCATTTTCATCCCCAATATTCAGTAAAAAGAAAATCTTACATCTACTATTTATGCATTGATGAAGAGTGTTCCTGTTTCATACAAAGATATGTGTGGCATTATCCAAGAAAACTTAATTTAGATTTGATAGATGAAGCTCTATCTTTATTTAAAGGGACAAAAGACTTTACAGCTTTTTCAGGTAGTACTGATGTAAAAAATAGAGTAAGAACCGTCTATGATTTTACAATGCAAAAACTTGACAGTCTAAGTTTTATGGATATGCAAATAAATGGAAGTTTTATCAAATTCAGGATAGAAGCAGATGGTTTTTTAAGATACATGGTGAGAAACATAGTTGGATGCATTGTAGAAGTTGGCAGAGAAAAACTGAGTATTGATGCAATTCGAAAAGCTTTTAATTCAGGGGAAAGACCATCTTCTATGCAGACAGCCCCTCCCCATGGACTTTTTTTGGAGGAAATATATTACTGAGATTCCTCACCTTCAAATTTTTCCATCATTTCAATTTTTTCCTGACAGTCTCTGCAGTATATGGCAAATGGAAGAATTTTGAGTCTTTCCTCAGGAATTTCATCTCCGCACATCTCGCATATTCCATAAGTACCTTCTTCAATTTTTCTTAGAGCTTCCTCAATTTTTTTAAGAATATCTCTGTGTGTGCTTAACTGTTTCAAGCTTATGTCTTCTGAAAGATCAATGGCACTTAAATCAGCATCATCCATTACTGCCTCAACAATCTGGCGTTTTTCTCCAGTTTGAAATTTTTTCATCTCTTCACGAGCTTCCTTTAGAATCTGCTCCTTCATCTTGTTGAGCATTTTTTTTAATCTATCTTTTCTTTCCTGATCAATTTTCATTTAAACCTCCATGATTTCTTTCTCTTTCTGTTCAAGAGCCTTGTCAACCTTTTCAATAAAGGAATTGGTTATTTTCTGTATTTCTTCCTGAAGTCTGCGGGAGTCATCTTCACTTAATTTCTTTTCTTTTTCTGCTTTTTTAATCTCTTCAATTATATCCCTGCGTATGTTTCTGATGGCAACCCTTGCTTCTTCAGCTCTCTTACGAACAACTTTCACAAGCTGCTTTCTCCTTTCTTCTGTTAAAGGAGGGATGACTATTTTAATCATTTTTCCATCATTGATTGGTGTAAGTCCAAGATCAGATTTCATTATGGCTCTCTCTATCTCACCTATCATTCTTTGTTCCCAGGGCTGGATTGTTATCATTCTTGGTTCAGGGACTCCAAGTGTTGCTACCTGATTAAGTGGGACCATGTTTCCATAGTACTCAACTTTAATGTTGTCAAGAAGAGCAAGAGAAGCTCTACCTGTTCTAAATGAAGCAAGGTCTTTTTTAAACACTTCCACTGTTTGATTCATTTTTTCATTAGCTTTCTTCTTGAACTCCTGCATCATTTTTCACCTCTTTTAAAACAATACTTCCTATTTTCTCACCTAAAATTATTTTCTTTAAGTTATCTGGTTTGCGAATATTGAAAACAATAATAGGAAGATTATTATCCATGCAAAGCGTTATTGCAGTAGAATCCATCACTCTGAGTGAATTCCTTATAACATCCATATAAGTAAGTATATCAAACTTCTTAGCCTTAGAGTCTTTTACAGGGTCTGATGAGTAGATACCATCTACCTTTGTTCCTTTTAAGATAACATCTGCACCGATCTCAATTGCCCTGAGAGCTGCTGCTGTATCAGTGGTAAAATATGGATTACCAGTGCCTGCAGCAAATATCACCACGCGACCTTTTTCAAGATGTCTTATGGCTTTTCTCCTTATGTAAGGCTCAGCAAGCTCTCTCATCTCTATTGCAGATTGAACGCGGGTGTCAACATCCTGTTTTTCAAGAGCATTTTGAAGAGCCAGTGCATTGATTACTGTTGCAAGCATTCCCATGTAGTCTGCTGTTGCTCTTTCAATTCCCTGTGCCTGAGCCTCGCTGCCACGCCAGATGTTACCCCCACCAATTACAACAGCAATTTCTACTCCAAGCTTATAGGCTTTTTTAATTTCATCTGCCATATAGTTTACAGTAAAAGGATCAATACCATAACCTTTATCTCCCATAAGGGATTCGCCACTAAGCTTAAGTAGAATTCTTTTATAAATAGGTTTATTCACTCTGTCCTACCTGAAATCTTACAAATCTTTTTACTACAATATTTTCACCAAATTTTGCAATCTTTTCATTGATAATATCTTTTATTTTTCTTTCCGGTTCTTTGATAAAAGGTTGATCAAGAAGGCACATATCTTCAAAAAACTTTTCAAGCTTGCCTTCAATAATTTTTTCAATAACCTGAGGTGGTTTATTACCAGGTATTTGTGCTTTGTAAATCTCTTTTTCTTTGTTTATTACATCCTCAGGCACATCCTCTCTCCTTATGTACTGAGGGTTTGATGCAGCTATGTGCATTGCAATGTCCTTTGCAAGCTGACGGAATTCTTCATTTCTTGCGACAAAATCAGTTTCACAATTTAGTTCAAGCATTACTCCGATTTTGTCCATGTGAATGTAGGCAGTTATGATTCCTTCTCTGGCTTCACGGGATGCTTTTTTCTGAGCAGTTGCAAGCCCTTTCTGTCTTAAATACTCAATTGCTTTATCAAAATCTCCACCTGAAGCTTCAAGTGCCTTTTTACATTCCATCATTCCAGCACCTGTTTTTTCTCTGAGTTCTTTTACCATCTGAGCAGTTATTGCCATTTGTCTCCTCCTTTACTGTTCAATGTATTCATCCATTGATTTTTGATACTCTTCTTCCTGAAGTATCTTTTCCTTTATTGCCGCCTTTTCAGCTTCTTCTTCAAAACGTTTCATTAAAATTTCCTTACCTTCAAGCACCGCGTCAGCCATCTTTGATGTAATAAGCTTTATTGCTCTAATTGCATCATCATTGCCAGGAATTACATAATCAACGAGGTCAGGATCACAATTTGTATCAACAATTGCAACGATAGGAATTCCAAGCTTTATTGCTTCCTCAACAGCTATTTTTTCTTTTTTAATATCAACAATATAAATTGCTTTTGGAAGTTCCATCATATCTTTAATTCCAATCAGGTTTATTTCAAGCTTCTGTCTTTCTTTTTCTAATTTTGAAATCTCCTTTTTAGTGTGTAAATAAAGTGTTCCATCTTCTTTCATCTGCTCAATTCTTTGCCATTTTTCCACACTTTTCCTAACAGTGGAAAAGTTTGTAAGCATACCTCCAAGCCAGCGATGGTTTACATAAAAAACTCCTGCTCTTTTTGCTTCTTCAGCTATTGCTTCCTGAGCCTGCTTTTTGGTGCCGACAAAGAGAATGCCACCTCCCTGAGAAGCAACTGTTTTTAAAAACTCATAAGCCTCTTCAATACCTTTAACTGTTTTCTGAAGATCAATGATATGGATTCCGTTACGCTCTGCAAAAATGTACTTTTTCATTTTTGGGTTCCATCTTTTGACCTGATGACCAAAGTGAGCGCCTGCTTCAAGAAGTTCTTTCATTGTGATTACTGACATAAAGACCTCCTAAAATGGTTTTACCTCCGCTCTTTCTCCTTAACCCTTTCGGGACCATCGGAGAATTCTAAGAGCGTGTGTTTTAAAGAGTCAAAGACTCTTTTACATTAAGTTTAAAATTTATCATATTTTTTCAATCTGTTTCAATTACCTCTATTTTATCCTTTATTTTTTTAGCTTCAAGAAGAGCTTTATCAACTTGCTTAAAAAAGTCTTTATAATCTTTGTAAAATCTGAAACTCTCACCTTTTCCGATACAGCCTACAGCACCACTTACAGAAACTTTAATTTTTTTATATTTATTCTTAAATTCTTCTCTTATTCTTTCGGCAAATTTTTTACCACCCTCAGTAGAACTCCCTATAAGAATACATCCAAATTCGTCTCCACCTATTCTTGCGACAATATCTTCTTTTCTTTTAACAGCCTTTAAAATTCTTGCAAAAAGCTTTATAAGTCTATCCCCTTCAGGATGTCCAAACATGTCATTGACTTTTTTTAATCCATCAAGGTCAAAAAGAATAAAACAAAAGTTGTTTCCATACCTTAAGGCTCTTGCATACTCTTCTTCAAGTCGCTGAAAGAAATACTTTCTGTTGTATATTCCTGTTAAAGAATCTGTTATAGATGCTTTGTAAAGCTTTTTATTTATTTTTTGAAGTTCTAATGTTTTCTTATTAACCTCTTTTTGTAAAGTCTCATTAAACTGTAAACTTTCATTGTAAAACTTAAAAAGTGTTATTACTGCAGAGAAAAGCTGCACCATTGAAACAAGAAAGAAAATACAGGCTTCATCAAAAGCATTTGCTTCAGGATGGGAAAAATTAATCACACCAATTGTTTTATTTTGAATTTTTACTGGCACTGATAAAACTGATCTTATCGGAAGTGTTGAAAGTTTCGGGTCAAATCTTTCATCTTTTTTGACATCAGGACTATAAATAAAATTGTCCTGTTTAAATGCCGCACCTGCCAGTGTTTTGGCAATGTTAAATAATTTTGTTTTGAAATCTTTTAGTTTAATTTTTCCTGTTGCAACCTTTAAAACAAGGCATTCTAATTCAGGATGTTTTTCAAGAAATGATATGTTTTCAACAGGAAGCAATTTAATAAATTCATCAAAACAGTATGATATGAATTTATAGAAATCTCTCTCGCTATAAATCCGATCAAGAATCCGATTAATGGAAGAGATCACTCTTACAGAGAGTTCAGCACTACATGCAAAATCTTCAGTTAATTCAAAGAGAGATTTTTCTATAATCTGTTCTCTTTTTAAATACTCTAAAATTTTTTGCTTCAGTTCTTCATCACAGTAACTTTGGAGATCTTTAATTTTCAGCAGGTTACCAATCTCTAATAAAAACTCTCTCATAAGTCTTCTATATCCTTAACCATTTCTTTTAGTTCAAAGATGAGTTCTTCTGGTTGTGGAAGATTTAAAATTTTATAAACTCTTTCTTTGTGAAATTCTGTTTCACTCTTTTTACCCAGAGGATAATAATCAAGCTTTTCAGCTATATAGTTGGAAAGTTGAACCAGCGCAACTTGCTTTGCATATTTCAATGATTTATCAGGAAAATCGTGATGATAAAGAATAACCTCCTGAACTACCTCTGGCAGTCCCCACATCTCAGCAAGCCATTTTCCCACCTGTGCATGATTTGTTCCGATAATTTCTTCTTCTGCTTTAATTAGAGTAATCTCCTCTGAGACAGTTTCTTCTATTTTCTTAAAATGATTATTAAAAGCATAATAAAGCGCAAAAAGTCCAATATCGTGAAGAACTCCTGCTGTAAAGTTTTCGTCTGAAGTTTCTTCTAAAAACTTATCTGCAATAATCTGAGCTATTGAGCCTGTAGCAATAGAATGCTTAAAAAGCCTTGCATAAGTTTTTTCTTTTTCAGGAGATGATTTAAACAGGCTAAATATCGCTATTCCCAGTGCAATGTTTCTTAAAGTCTTAAATCCTATTTTAAGAAGTGCGTCTTTAATAGTTGTAATCGGCTTATAAACACCAAGATAAACTATATTAGCAACACCAAGAACCTTTGACATAATTGGAGGGTCTCTTTCAATAATACTGACAAGTTCGTCAAGATGAGTTAGTTCTTTTGATGTTAAGTTGAGTATCTTTTCAGCCGTATAAGAGAGAGTAGGAAGTTTTTTTAGTTTCTGGATATCAATTCTTATATCATTAACTTTTGAATTCATTCTTATCCCTTGTTTTAAAATTATTCTAAATAATACAATATAGATTATGAAGTTTTCAATAGATTTGAACAACATCATCGGAATAATTGCAGGAGCAATAACAACATCTGCTCTTATTCCGCAGGCATTAAAAATATATAAAACCAAATCTGCCCGAGATGTCTCACTCATGATGTTTATTTTTCTGGCAATAGGAATAGCACTCTGGTTTATTTACGGAATTTTAATCAAAGAAATTCCCGTAATTTTAGCAAACTTTATTTCTTTAATTCTAATCTTTACAATTATCTTTATGAAAATCCGTTACGGCTGACCTCTTTCTATAATTGATGTAAAGAGTCTCAATTTTTCAACCATTTTACCAAAGGAACTGAAATTCAACGATTGCGGTCCATCTGAAAATGCTTTTTCAGGCTGAGGATGAACTTCTATCATAAGACCGTCTGCACCTGCAGCAACTGCAGCATAAGCCATTGAAGGAACATATTTTGCATATCCTGTTGCATGGCTTGGATCAACAATTACCGGAAGATGGGTTTCCTCCTTAAGCACCGCAATAGCTGAAAGGTCAAGGGTGTTTCTTGTAGCAGTCTCAAAAGTTCTGATTCCTCGTTCGCATAAAATAACATTTCTATTGCCTTCGCTCAGAATGTATTCAGCACTCATGAGCCATTCTTTGATTGTCATTGACATTCCTCTTTTAAGTATTACAGGTTTCTGAACCTGTCCCACTCTTTTTAAAAGTTCAAAATTCTGGGCATTCCTCGTTCCAATCTGGAGAATATCAACATATTCTGAGACAAGGTCAACATGTTCAGGATTGACCACTTCTGTTACCACAGGCATTCGGGCAATCTCACCAGCCTTTTTAAGTAATTCAAGTCCTTCTTTGCCAAGTCCCTGAAAGGAGTAAGGAGAGGTTCTCGGCTTGTAAGCACCTCCTCTTAAAATATGAGCACCAATTGATTTTACAGCCTTTGCAGTACTGATAATCTGTTCTTCATTTTCAACAGCACAGGGACCAGCGATTATAACAATTTCTTTGCCTCCAATTGAAACATCACCCACTTTGATAACAGTCTTTTCCTTTTTTACTTCCTTTGAGGCAAGCTTATAGGGCTTAAGAATCGGTATAACAGCCTCTACTCCATCAAGACTCTCAAGAGTTTGAAGTATAAATTTGCCCCTTTCGTCTCCAACAGCTCCAATTACATTTCTTGTAGCACCGTAGATTACATGAGGCTTGTATCCAAGTTCCTCAATTTTTGATATCACCTGTTTAAGTTGCTCTTCAGTTGCCTCAGGCTTCATTACAATTACCATTTTTAAACCTCCATGAAAGTTTTTTAATAAATAAAAAAGGCAGACAAATCAGGAGCACCTTTCTGCCCCTGACCTGTCTGCCTTGAAATTTCTTGCCAGACTTAAACTGCCAGAGGCAGATTATCTAAAATAAAAACCAAACCAGAAATAAAACGTTTTTATCATTTTCTCTCCTTTTTATCGGGGTGAGAGGATTTGAACCTCCGACACCACGGTCCCGAACCGTGCGCGCTGCCAGACTGCGCTACACCCCGTTTTTTATTATTATAACATCCCGATTATTCCGTATTGCCTTTCTGCCTTTTTACCATGAAATCTGTAAGATGCGTATTCATTGTTTTTACAGTATGTGCAATCCTCTGAAATCCATATGTTTTGTCTCTTTACACCTGCTGAAATAGCTTGAATGAAATTTGCCACTCCAATATCAATATGTATTTTGCCATTTACTCTAAGAATGTAATCATCTTCTGGAGTCTGCTGTTTCAATGCTTCAATAACTTCCTCACCCACCTCATAACAGCATCCTTTAATGTATGGTCCGAAGGCGATAAGAAGATTTTTAGGATCACTTCCATAAATTTCATTCATTTTTAGTATTGTTTTTTTCAAAATTCCCTTTGCTGTTCCACGCCATCCAGCATGAACTGCCGCTACTACTTTATTTTCTGGATCAAATATAAGCACAGGTAGGCAATCTGCGGTTTTTACTCCTATGAATAAATTTTTTTGAGCTGTAATCACAGCATCTGCTATTGATGGCTCTGAGCAAAGATGTAGAACTGTTATGCCGTCTGTATGCCTTTGAATAGGTAGATAAAGCTTAAAAGGAAGTGAATTTTTAAAATCTTCAAAATCTTCTACCTTTCTTGTAAAAAATGCCTGAATCTGGTGATCTTTGAATATTTCTGGATAAATGAACATTTTTTATTATACCTGTTAAACATCTAATTTGGCGATATATATTAACTATGGATAATATAATCTTCGCTACGGAGATGTCTAACTTTTTCATCACCCTCTAAATTCCTGCGAGAGTGTAAGACGAGAGCGTCTGTTCTGGTAAAAAATGCCTTATACTCTCGCAAACAAAATTGGAAGAACAATTGCAAGCATCTGAAAAACCACTCTATTAATTACCTGTATGGTTAATTAAACTTAATCACTGAGTAAATAGCAATCCGTTATTCCATTAAAAATCATGTTCCATTTTATCTTGATTTTTTGTGATAATTAATTAATGAGCTATACAACAAAAACAAAAAAAATTCAGGAAATAGAACTCATTAAAATTGATCTTAACGATTTAAAGATAAACAAACCTTTACCATATGATGTTTATGTTCGTGACGCTGGAATAAATAAAAAAGTTTTCAATAAAGGCACAATACTTTCAAACAGCTTTATTGATGTTTTAAAGGAAAAAGGGATAAGTCATGTTTATGTTGAAAAATCTGAAATAGAGATTTCCAAATCAAGTTTAATCTCTGAATCAATTTTAGACTCTCCTGTAGCTTTTAAAAACTACTCTTTTTTTAAAGAAAATTTCGTTCAGATAGACAGACACCTCTTGATACCAGGAGTTGAGGTGGAGTTTCCCATCTATCATCTAAGAGATTTTAACTTCAAAAAAGTTATTGAAGCTTCAGAGAAAAATCCAGCTATGATCTCTGACTATACAATTCCCAGAGATGGTGATATATTAATTGAAAAAAAAGACTTACCTCTATTCAAAGAATACATTGAATTTTTAAATCAAAGAGTTGATAAGCTATCAGAAGGGAATAAAGAGCTTAAAAATTTAATAATAAAAGAATCTGCAAAAGTCCTGATGACTGAGATTTTGAATGAACCAAGAAGCGGAGAAAAGATAAAAAAAGTAGGTGAGATGATCCAGAATATTGTAGAAACCATGCTTGATAATCCTGACTCAATTTATAGCCTTCTAAATCTCAAAAGTTATGATTACTATACATATACTCACTCTGTTAATGTAGGAATTCTATCAACAGGGCTTGGGATACAGATAGGCATGGATAAAGATAAACTGTACAATTGGGGATTGGTGCAATGCTTCATGATCTTGGAAAGTCGCAGATTCCCCATGAAATACTCAATAAACAGGGAAAACTTAATGATACAGAATACAACATTATAAAACAACATGTTTTATTTGGCTATGAACTTCTTGAAAATCAGAAGGAGTTTCCAAAAGATTCTTTGACAGCAGTGCTTCAGCATCATGAAAAGCTTTCAGGAAAAGGTTATCCATTTGGATTGAAAGCAGATGAAATAAAACTTTTTGGAAGAATTACAGCAATAGCTGACTGTTATGATGCTTTAACAACTCGGAGGCCCTATAAACCGCCATTAACCTCTTATTTTGCTCTTTCCATAATTGTTAAAGAAAAGGGAGATTATGATCCTGAACTCTTAAAGGCTTTTATAAAGATGCTCGGTAAGATAAAATGAGTGATCTGTTTGATAAACCCTCAGAAACATCAAAAATTCAACCTCTTGCCTACAGAATGATGCCAAGAAATCTTGAAGAATATGTTGGACAGAGTCATATTCTTTCAGAGGGAAAACTTCTAAGAAGAGCAATAGATTCAGACAGAATAACTTCTCTTATTTTATACGGACCTCCAGGCACTGGGAAAACAGCTCTTGCAAGAATTATCGCAAATAAAACAAAGGCTCATTTTCAGTGGCTGAATGCAACAACGCTGAATATTGAGGAAATAAGAAAGCAACTCTATTCGGCAAAGCAAAGACTCAGTAAAGGTGTAAAAACGATTCTTTTTATAGATGAAATTCACAGACTCAACAGAGTCTCTCAGGATGCCCTGCTTCCTGATATTGAGGAGGGAAACATAATCCTTATTGGAGCCACTACTGAAAATCCCTTTTTTTATCTCAATTCGGCTTTGCTTTCCAGAAGTCATGTTTTTGAACTAAAACCTTTGAGTGAAGAAGAGATTATAACAATTCTTAAAAGAGCTTTAAATGATAGGGAAAGGGGATTTGGAGACTTAAAAATTGAAATTACCTCTGAAGCACTTCTTCATCTGGCAAAATCCTCAGATGGAGATGCCAGAAAGGCTCTATCAGCCCTTGAGATTGCTGTTTTAACTACTGAAATGGATAAAGATGGCGTTATTAGAATTGATGTTAAAGTTGCTGAAGAAAGTATTCAGAAAAAGCACATTGTCTATGACAGAGCTGGAGATGAACACTATGATACAGCTTCAGCTTTTATTAAAAGCATGCGCGGAAGTGATCCAGATGCAACAGTTTACTGGCTTGCCAAAATGATTTACGCCGGTGAAGATCCTCGTTTTATAGCACGAAGAATAGTAATTGCAGCAAGTGAGGATGTGGGAAATGCTGATCCAATGGCTTTGGTTGTTGCCACAAATGCAGCTCAGGCAGTTGAGTTTATAGGAATGCCAGAGGCAAGAATAATTCTTGCTCAGGCTGCAATTTATGTAGCCAATGCTCCAAAAAGTAATGCCTGTTACAGGGCAATAGAGGAAGCTCTAAAAGATATTGAAAAAGAACGGACTTTTCAGGTTCCCGAGCATCTTAAAGATGCCCATTACAAGGGTGCTAAAAGACTCGGGCACGGAAAAGGATATAAATATCCCCATGACTACGGAGGATACGTAGAGCAGGACTATCTTCCTCTGAAGAAAAAGTACTATAAACCCTAAGCTCCTCTTATATCACCAAAAATGTATTTATGAATCTGAAGATTAAGACGCACAGGCAGAGCATCATTAATTATCCATTTAGCAAGTTCTTTAGGTTCAAGAATCCCATAGGCAGGGGAAAAAAGAATTTCTGAAGTCTTTATTTCGTGCTTTTTTATAAAATCCTTTGCCCATTCATAATCAGTTCTACTTGTTAAAACAAATTTAACCTCGTCAGTTTCCTTTAAAAATCTTAAATTTTCAATGTAGTTTCTTTCGCTCATTCCACTTCCAGGAGTTTTTATGTCCATTATTACTTTTACTTCAGGGTTAACCTTTTCAATAGAAATTGAACCGTTTGTTTCAATAAGCACTCTATGGGTTTTTACAAGCTCATTCATAAGCTCATGCACTTCATCCTGCAGTAGAGGTTCTCCACCTGTTATTTCAACATACTTAAATGGAAAAGAACGAACCTTTTTCAAAATTTCATCAATTGAGAGTTCCTCACCTTCATAGTAAGCGTACTTTGTATCGCAGTAGGCGCATCTGAGGTTACATCCTGTAAGTCTTACAAAAATCATGGGAATACCAGCAAGAGAGCTTTCTCCCTGAATACTTGAAAAGATTTCACAGACTTTCATATTTTCAGGCTTGCATTTACTATTTTATAACCCTGCGAAGTTTCCTTTAACCATACTTTTGCAGTAAATCTGTTATTTGGCAAAAATCCGTAGGAAAGCTCTTTCCAAATCACAACAATTACATCACCTTCCTGTTTCAGCTCTGCTACAGGATGTTTCGCAAGTGAAAGCAGTGATTTTACTGCTTCAGCTTCTTTTGATTTTATAATTGCAGGGTCATTTTTAATCCTGTATTTTTCATCAATATAAACCCGCTTTGTAAAAAGGTCAACAAATCCTGTTATGTATTCATCTGAATGCTTTGCCACAAACCACCATCTTAAAAAATCATTTGGAAGGGGATAAACCCTGTATTGATGTGCCTCAATTTTTTGTTTAAGAAAATCTCTTGCCTCTGCTTTAAAATACGCCTTTGTCCCAATGTATAAAGCAATAAAAACCATTGACAAAATATATAAAAACTTTGCCTGCTTTTTAAATTTTAAGGACAACAAAACTACAACTAAAAGAGGCAGTAAAACATAGGGATCAATTATAAATGTTAAGGAGAGATTGTAGGAGTTCCAATCAAAGGGAGAAAGAATTTTTGTTCCATATTGATTTGTGAGGTCAAGAAAAAGATGGAGCCCATAAGCTATGAATGAAAAAGCATATACCTTTAAAAAGCCTAATTTTTTCCGAAAGATTATTGCAGGCAAAAGAGGAAATAAAAATAAAGCTCCTATTCCATGAGTAATTCCTCTGTGATACATTAAAAAAAGCTCTCTACTGTGAAGCCTTAAAACAATATCAATATCAGGAATTAGCGAGCTAATAAGAATAATGGCAATGATTGTTTTGTTCTTACTTATTGTTTTTCCAACTACAAATCCAGAAAGGGTATGAGTAACAGGATCCATAAAAAATTGTAACAGAAATTAAATAAATAAAAGAAGTTTATTTTATTGCTTGACATTTGAAAAATTTTTATGTATTATAACTTAATCAAAAAATAAGAAAGGAGGCATAGCGTGGAAGCACCAACTATTTTAGGGATGTTAATTCCTTCAGTCCCACCTTTTGTTAGTTATTCATGGTTAGCAATGATTCTTATTATTGTTGTATCTTTAATTGTCAAAAGCAATCTTAAAATGGTTCCTGCAGGACTTCAAAATGTCATGGAAGTACTAATAGAATTTCTTCAAGGACAGGCACGAACAAGTATAGGTCATCACTGGGGAGATAAATTTCTGCCTCTTTTAGGTACTCTTTTTATTTATATTTTAGTAGGAAATCTTTTTGGTCTTATTCCAGGCTTTGAATCTCCAACTTCCAATGTGAATGTTACTTTCTCAATGGCAATACCTGTATTCTTTATCTATCAGTTTATGGGATTTAAAGTGCACGGCATTCGTTATTTAGAGCACTTCTTTGGTCCTATAAGAAGTATTTATGCTATTCCATTTATGCTTTTCATGTTCGTTGTTGAATGGATTACCCATTTAGCAAGACCTCTTACACTGGGTGTCCGACTTTTCGGTAACATGTTTGGAAAACATCTTTTGTTAATGGTTCTTGGAATACTTGCTCCATTAATTGTTCCAGTAGCATTTCTTTGCTTAGGAACATTGGTTAGTGTACTTCAGGCATATGTCTTTATGTTATTAACAGCTGTTTATATAGCAGGTGCAGTTGAAGAATCTCACTAAATAAAAAAAGAAAGGAGGGAAGAAGTAATGAGAAAGTTTTTCGTAATCTTCTTTGCAGCTCTTTTAGTAGTATTGACAGCCTCCGTAGTATTTGCAGCTGAATCTGATCCTGCAAAGCTCAACTATTACGGATATGCCACAGCCGGTGCTTTAATTGGACTTGGTGCAGCAGCAGGTGGTGGTGGAGCTGGAATGGGACAGGGTCTTAGAGGTATTCTTGAAGGTTCTGCAAGAAATCCTGGAGTCACTGGTAAACTCATGACACTCTTTATCGTAGGTCTTGCATTGATTGAGTCTCTGGTTATTTATGTTCTCGTATTTGTTCTTATTACCTTCTATGCAAATCCTTTTGTAAAGTAATTTTTTATTTATTTTTCAGAGAAGGAGGAGCGTTTGCTCCTCCTCTTTTATTTAAGAACTATGTATGAATAAAAAAAATTTATCTAAAAAGGTTGCTATACTTTCAATTCTTTCAATACTGTTTTCTTCGTTTGTATATCTTACAGAAATTTTAAAGCCTTTTGAGTTCAAAGTCTACGATCTGTTTACAAAATATTTAAATCCTGCTAAAAAATCAGACAATATCTGCCTTATCTACATAGACCAACTAAGCATTGATGAACTAAGCAAGGAAAAAATAACATGGCCCTGGCCAAGACAGATCTATGCTCCTGTTATTGAATATCTTTCAGAAGCTGATGCAGTTTTTATTGATATTCTCTTAACTGAACAGTCTTCTTACGGAGTTGAAGACGATAAAATTCTTGCCGAGGCAGTTGAAAAATCAGGTAATGTTTATCTGCCTGTTGTTCTATCACGAGAAAAAAGAGATTTTGATGAAAAATATGCTCAAAAAATCTCTTATCAAACTCAAATACCACTAAAATATGAATACAACTCTATAATTTTTCCAATAGAAGAACTCAAACTCTCTGCTAAAAATCTTGGAAATGTAAGCATCCTTCCAGATGAAGATGGAATTTACAGACATATGCCTTTATTTTTCAAAGTAAAGGAATATGTAATTCCAGCATTTGTGGTCAGTTACTTTATTGATAAAAATCAGATTTTGGTAAAAAATAACGAAATTTTGATAAATAACTCGCCTATTCCTTTAAACAATGGAAGTCTGCTTTTAAAATACTCAAGTGATAAAAATCCCTTTACTGTTTTTTCATTTGTAGAAATTCTCGGAGCATCAACTTCAGGGGATAAAAAATTAAAAGATTTCTTCAAAGGAAAAACTGTATTTATCGGACTCACAGCAGCTGGACTTTTTGATCTTAAATCTACTCCTGTGTCATCAAAAACACCAGGTGTATTTATTCACGCCACTGCCTTTGAAAATTTGATTAACAAAAATTTTATTAAAATTATCCCTGATTTTTTTATCTTTGTATTGCTTTTCTTAATCTCTTTAACTATCCCTTATACTTTTTTAAAACAGCATTCCATGAAAATAAATCTTCTTGTTTTTTTATGTCTATTGATTTTTTTAATTTCAGCATCTGTAATATTATTTAGATTTTCTTTATACCTGCAACTTTTACCACCCTTTTTATCTCTAATATTCAGCTCAATAATAACACTTCTTTATAGTTATGCCACAGAGGGGAAAGAGAGAAAATTTATTAAAAGAACATTTAGTCAGTATATGGATAAAAAAATAGTTGATTATCTTCTCGAACATCCTGAATCCATAACTCCAGGTGGGCAGAAAAAAACTGCAACTGTATTTTTTGCAGATATAGCAGGATTCACTTCTATATCGGAAAAACTATCACCAGAAGATACTGCCATGATGCTTCATAGAGTACTTAATTCATTAACATCTGTGGTTATCAAATATGGAGGAGTTGTAGATAAATATATTGGTGACTGTATTATGGCTTTCTGGGGAGTTCCTCTAAAAACAGATTCAGATGAGATTAATGCCTGCAGAGCTGCATTAGAATGCATTCACTCTATTGAAGAATTGAACAAAGAGTTTTTAAAAGAAGGAATGCCGCCAGTTAAAATCCGAATTGGAATCCATACAGGAGATGTAATTGCAGGTAATATTGGTAGCGATAGACTTTTTAACTATACTGTAATTGGTGATACAGTAAACATAGCATCAAGACTTGAGTCAGTAAATAAATTTTTTAAAACAAATATTATAATCAGTGAAGAAACATACTCAAAAACATCAGATATTTTCCTTGCAAGAGAGCTCGGTGTTATAACAGTTAAAGGGAGAGTTAAACCATTAAAAATATTTGAAATTTTGGGTGAAAAGGATAGATTAAAGGATGAAAAAATATTACTTGTTGAAAACTATAATGCAGGATATTTACTTTTCAGGCAACAAAAATGGAATGAGGCAAAAGAGATTTTTCTGTCCATTCTGAAAAAGTTCCCAGAAGATTTTCCGTCAAGATTTTATCTGACTCAAATAGATGAGCTACAAAATTCACAACAGTTGACAGAAGATTGGTTTATTATTAAAATTAAAGAAAAATGATGATCAAGTTGATATTCAAAATCGCAGTTTTGATTTTTATATTTTCTAACCTGTCATGGGCTGAGACGGTTACTGTAATCACAAAGGAAAATGCTATCAGGGAATCACCAAGATTTTTTTCACCGGTAAAAGCCTATGTAAAATATGGAGACATTCTAAATGTGATTAACAAAGAAAAAGATTGGTACAGAGTGAAGTTTAAAAATACCTCAGGATACATTCATAAAACTGCAGTGGAAAAAAGAACTTTATCAACCTATGGAGTATCCACCTCTTCTCAAACTCCATCAGAGGGTGAGATAACTCTTGCTGGAAAAGGTTTTAACCCACAGGTTGAAAAAGAATACAGAACCAAAAATCCTATGATTCCATATAAAGTTGTTGACAGAATTGAAAGTTACCGTATTTCTGAAAATGAAATAATATCCTTTATAAAAAGTGGAGGGCTTTCAGAGCCACAATGATAAGGAAATTTATATTTATTCCAATTTTATTGATTTGCCTGCTTTCTTGTAAAAATGTTGATATAGACAAAGCAGTAGACTTAACCTTTACTACCATTCAAGCAACTGAAAAGGCAGCAAGACCTATATCAGATGAAGAAGAATACTATGTAGGGAGAGCTGTTGCAGCAAGGCTTTTACAATACTATCCTTTATATGAAAACTCTGCATTAACCAGATATATAAATTTAGTTGGCACAACAATAGCACTTCATTCTGAAAAACCTTTCACATTTGGAGGCTACCATTTTGCTGTACTAAACAGCAATGAAGTAAATGCCTTTGCCTGCCCGGGAGGTATAATATTAATAACAAAAGGGATGATTCAGCTTGCACAGAATGAAGATGAGCTTGCTGCAATACTTGCCCATGAAATAGCCCACATTAATCATCGTGATGGGATAAACTCAATTAAGCAGGCAAGATGGACAGAAGCACTTACAATCATTGGTACAAAAGCAGCAAGACAGTTTGGTTCTGAAGATTTAACCAAACTTGTAAATATCTTTGAAGGTTCAGTTGATGACATAGTGAAAACTCTTGTTGTCAATGGCTATAGCAGATCACAGGAATATGCAGCAGATGAAACTGCCCTATCATATCTTGCAAAAGCAGGATACAATCCTTATTCTTTGATAAATGTCCTTGAAAGAATGGGAAAATACGCTAATGTTAACAACAAAGGCTTTTTTAAAACCCATCCTGATCCAAATGATAGAATAGAAAACATCAAAGATAAAATTCCTTCCGTAAACTTAGATCAAACTCTCTTCAATAAACGACTACAAAGATTTAATTCTTTTGTCAAAAGCTAAAGAATTAGTGATGAGGTGGAAGGGTTATTATTTTTGAATTCTCTCTATTGTTAAGAATATCAAGCATAGCAGTTAATGACTTTAAATGAAAACTGTTAAACATTTCGGAATTTTTTAGGTCACTCTTATTGAATCCTGAGAGAAAAATCAATGATCTATATATTTTCTTTGAAGTTCTTATAGACACTGGATTTAACAGGATTTGTTCAAAAAATCTCTCACTCATCTTTCTAACTCTTTTGTTTATGCTCATTATCTGAAACCAGTAAAATCTATCAACAACTCTATCTGCTTTTATCTCAAAAATCATGTGCTTAAAAGAATTAAATTCTCTTATTTCATTATGAAGGATAGCATCTGCTGCCAGGTGGGTTAGAAATCCGTAGGCAAATGACTTTTCTTCAGGTCTCTCTGCATTATTTAAAAGCATAAAACCTGTTTTCCATGAGTGAGGATTCTTCTCATCAGGCAGATATTTTTTGCCAATTACTATATCAGGAATAATATTGCCATAGATAAAATACTCTTTATAGTGTTTTATCAATCTAAAAATATCCATAGTCACAAGTCCTGAAAAAGAAAGTATTTGACTTCCGAGATAAGTATGTGTAAGAGGACCCCATGCATAAGAAGTTTCTGGTAAAAATACAAAAATAGTGATTAATAAGAGCCAGCTCATAGATCATCCCTATTGTAAATATTCATTGCTTTATCAAGCCCTTCAGTAATCAAAGTAATGATTGCATCAGCTGCAACAGTCAACTTTTCTCTTATTATAGCTTTTTCTTCCCTTTTAAAAGGACTCAGAACATAATCTGATATCTCCTCTGCAGGATCTTTACCAATACCCAATTTTACTCTAATAAAGTCCTTTGTTCCTATGCTTTCAATAATTGACTGAACCCCTCTATGTCCACCTGAAGAACCATTTCTTTTTATTTTTATTTTTCCTAAAGGTAAATCAAGATCATCGTGAACCACAATTAAAGACATGGGAAGAGACTGTAAAATTTTTTCATTGATAAATTTTTTTACAGCTCTTCCACTTAAATTCATATAGGTGGTTGGTTTTATAATTGCTATATCCTCATCATTAATCTTTGCCTCTGCTATAAAATAATCTTCTTTTTCTTTAAAATCTACATTAAGCTTTCTTGCAACTTCATCAACTATCATGAAACCTACATTATGTCGTGTATTTGCATATTTTTTACCAGGATTCCCGAGTCCAACAACTATAATCATTCAACTGTCTATTCTTCTTCCTCTTTTTCAGCCTTCTTGCCTTTCTTTATTACCTCAGGTTCAGGTGTTTCTTCTACAGGTGCTGCCTCTACTTCTTCCTCTTCAACAGTAACTGTAGCAATAACTTCATCTGGATCTGATATAACTTTTATTCCTTCCTCAAACTTTATATCTCTAACATGGATTGAATCTCCAACTTCTAATTGAGAAACATCTACTTCAATATGACCTGGAATCTTTTCAGGGATTGCCTCAATTTCAATTTCTGAAATTCCATGCTGTAGCACTCCATTGTCCTGCTTAACTCCTATTGGCTCACCAATAAGAATGACAGGAACAGTAACTCTGATTTTTTCAGTAGCACTTACTTCAAGAAAATCTACATGCAAAAGCTTTCCACTTACCGGATCAACCTGATAATCCTGAAGCACTGCCTGTTTTTCTTCTCCATTCAGTTTAAGAGTTACAAATAGTTTTTCCTTCGTGGCAATATTCATAAAAGGGAGAAGTTCCTTTGCTGTTATCTGGATTGGAATAGAATACCCCCCTCTGTACATAACACAGGGGATTATACCTTTATTCCTCAGTTGTCTTGCTACTCCCTTTCCTGTTTTTTCTCTTTTTTCTGCATTTAGAACGAACTTTTCCATAGCTCTTCCTCCTTTTTATATGAATAATGAACTTATAGAAGTTTCTTCATGTATTCTTTTAATTGCTTCACCTAAAAGATATGCAACAGTAAGAACTTTTATTTTAGGACATTTTTCCTTTTTATCATGAAGTGGAATAGTATCTGTAACTATAACCTCTTCAAGCACTGAGTTATTAATTCTCTCAATAGCAGGACCTGAAAGAACAGCATGAGTGCATGCAGCAAAAACCCTTTTTGCTCCTTTTTCCTTTAATGCATCTGCAGCCTGAACAAGTGTTCCACCAGTGTCAATCATGTCATCAATTATCAGAACATCTCTATCTCTAACATCTCCTATAACATGCATTACCTTTGAAACATTTGGTGCGTCCCGCCTTTTATCTATTATTGCTAAAGGTGCATCTATTTTTTTAGCAAATGCCCTTGCTCTCTCTGTGCCACCTGCATCAGGAGAGACAACAGTAATGTTATCTAAAAGATTGCTTTTCCTTAAATAATCAAGAATTACTGGAGTAGCTAAAAGATGATCAACAGGAATATCAAAAAATCCCTGAATCTGACCTGCGTGTAAATCAATTGAGAGCACTCTATTTGCTCCTGCAACTGTAATAAGGTTTGCAACAAGCTTTGCTGATATGGGAACTCTTGGCTGAACTTTTCTGTCCTGCCTTGCATATCCATAGTAGGGAATCACTGCAGTAATTCTTCCAGCAGAAGCTCTTTTCAATGCATCAATGATTAAAAGTAACTCCATGAGATTATGATTTACAGGTGTGCAGGTAGGCTGAATAACAAAGGCGTCAGAGCCTCTAACATTTTCTTTGATTTGAACCATTATTTCGCCATCACTGAATGTGCTAACAACTGTTTCAGTTAAAGGAATTTGTAAATAATCGCTAACTTTTTTTGCAAGTTCAGGATTTGCATTTCCTGTTATCAACTTGATACCATCAGGCATTCCAAACTCCTTAAAAATAAAATTACCCTCTTTCTGAGGGTTGTTTTACTGGGGAGGCAGGATTCGAACCTGCGAATGGCGGATCCAAAATCCGCTGCCTTGCCGCTTGGCGACTCCCCAAAATTAATCAACAAAGGGTCTGAACCACCCTCGCCCAGTATTTTTCAAAGTTTTTCAAAGCCCTATCAGCATCCTCTTTATCTTCAAATACTCCAAATACAGTAGAGCCACTTCCACTCATCAGAGTTTTTTTAGCACCAGATTCAATTAATCTTCTTTTAATCTTATCTATTTCAGGATACTTTTCTAAAACACTCTTTTCCAGATCGTTCCATAAATTTAAACTGCTAACATTCCCACAACAGAGCTGATTGTATAACTGCCAAATATTATTATTTATTTTTTCATACTCTGTTGTCAATTGAGTTTGTAGATTTAAGGATTCATAAGCCCACTTTGTTGAAATGCTGAAATCTGGTTTGACAATTAACAAAGTATAAGATTTTTGAATCTGTAAGGGTTTAATTATATCACCTCTACCTTCAACAATAGCTATTGGAAGATAGAAGAAAAAGGGTATATCACTGCCAATTGAACTTCCTATTTCATGCATGGTTTTTGTATCAAGATTAAGTTGCCACAGTTCATTTAGAGCTCTTAAAGTAGTAGCAGCATCAGAGCTTCCACCACCAAGACCAGCACCAATAGGTATTTCTTTTTTAATAACAACACGCACACCTTTTTTAATTCCCGTATATTTTTGCAAAGCTTTGATTGCTTTGTATACTAAGTTTTTTTCTTTTTTTATGGGCATGTTAATTTCAATTTCAACTTTTTCTGATGGTTCAAAACTCAGGGTATCATACAAATCTATGGCATGCATCAATGTGATAATATCATGGTAGCCATCATCTCTTTTTTTTAAAACTGAAAGTGTCCAGTTTATTTTAGCAAAGGCTTTATAGGTGAACATTATTTAATCAGAGGTTCAATTTCTTTTATCTTTTTCTCTACCCTTTCTTTTAGACCTGGTTCTTTTTCATGATATTTCAAAGACTCCTGCCAACTCTCAAAAGCTTTCTTAAAATCTCCGAGTTCTTTATAGACATCTCCAAGATGTTCAAGAATTACAGGGTCATCTTTTACATATTTTGTCGCATCAAGAAGATACTTTAAAGCATTTTTCTTATCACCCAGCTTAAAATAAACCCATCCAAGACTGTCAAGATAATAACCATTAGTTGGTTTAAGCTGCACTGCCTTTTCTATTAGAGACTTTGCTTCTTCAAGATTAATGCCTCTATCAGCCCAGCTATAACCAAGATAGTTAAGAGCTTCTGCATGGTCAGGTTTTAAAGAGATAGTTTTTCTCATCAATTTCTCAGTTTCATCAAATTTACCAAGCTTATCAAAAACTACTCCTGCTACAAAATTCACATCAGGATTATCAGGAAACTTTGTGAGAGCTTTTTCAATATAGTCCTTTGCCTTCTGATAATCTTTTAAATCCATAGCAGTTTCTGTAGCATAAATGTAAATCTCAGCTATATCTTCGGCAAACTGCAGAATTTCATCATAAATATTTAATGCTTCAGTGAGTTTTTTCTGTTTTAAATAAACCGTAGCAAGATTTAAAAAAGCATTGACCTGTTTTGGATTTATTGAAATAATCTGCTTTAATATCTGTTCTGCCTCATTAAACTTTCCTGTTTCAATGTAGATTAAGGATAGATAATACATGAGATTCATGTCCTTTGGATTTTTTCTTAATAGGTATTCAAGCTCCTCAATAGCTTTATCATACTGTTTGGTCTGAAAATAAAGAAGAGCAAGCTTTTCATGAATCTGTTCAACCTCTGATTTCTGCTCTTTCAGGGTTTCAAGCTCTTTTATTGCCTCTCCGTATGATTTCTGTGAAAGATATAAATTTATCAAACGCTCTCTTGCAAAGAGATTTTCAGGATTAAGTTCCAATGCTTTTTTAAAATATTTCTCAGCTTCTTTAAAGTTTCCTGCAAGCTCTTCAACTGCTCCTAAATTTGTATACGCTGGCTCATAATCAGGATTAATCCCGACAATTGCCTTAAAACTATTTCGTGCTGATTGAAGATCCTTCTTTTCAATATAAATTACACCAATAAAATGTAAAGCCATGATATTTTCAGGGTCTTCTTCTAATATCTTTTTAAATGTTTCAATGGCTTTGTCATACATGCCAGTGCGAAGGTATAGATTTCCTATTTTTGAGAGTATTTCAACTTTTTTAGGTGATTGTTTGAGAACCTTTTCATATACTTCAATAGCTTCATTAATTTTCTGCTCTTTTACATAAATTAAAGCAAGAACCTGTAGGGCATCTCTATTTTCAGGTTCTTCCTTTAATACATCATTGATATAGCTTTTTGCTGTTTCAATATCGTCAATTTTCAAGTATGTATCAGCTAAAAGCACTTTAATAAATTTTGATGAAGGATCATCCTGCAATGCTTCTTTGTAAAATGTAATCGCTCTGTTTAGATCTCCATTTATGCTGGAATAGTATCCAGCTATGAAATTAAAGTATGACTGCTCATCATCAGCAGTTGCTGAAAAAGGTATAAAAAAAAGAAAGATGAAAGCAAAAACTAAAATGTAACGCATAAAATATTATGGCATAACAGGAGAGAATAAAAAAAGGGGGAGAAGTCCTCCCCCTTTTAAAAGACTTAGCAGGAACCTTTGCATTTGCAGGTAGGCATTGCCTTTCCTGATACTTTCTTAATCATCTGAGCACCTCCCTTTCATAGGGATTTAAACCTCTTCATGAGGTTTATTAGAGCTTCATGCTCTAACTAAATTATATCAATTTAAGAAAAAATATCCAAGAGAGAATTTCAAGTTCCTTACTACTTGCCTAAAAGCTTAGATGGGTTTTCTGTCAAAGAAAATATTTTTTCCCTTTACACTTAAGGGAATGCCAAGTATAATCTGGGCATCCATAAGTCCAAGTTTTCTTGCAGCAACACCTACTGAGTACATTACTCTGTTGTCAACTCCCAGTTCTTTAGCAACTGAAACAAGAGAACCCACTGCAATACCCAGATCAATTGCCCTAATTGTACAGACAGGTCCTGCATACTCAATTTCATGGGTCTTCTGCTTAAGAATCGTATTACAGTCATAACCGCAGGTACCACAATTTACTCCAACAGGTTTTTTAAAGTTCAAGCCAATAAGTATTAGTCCTTCAGCATCCCGCACATTCTGAGCATCTCTTTTAAAGAATTTATGAGTTTCCTTTTCGCCAAGCTTTTCCATCTCTCTGGCAATTGCTTCCTTTTCTTCAGGAGTAACAATTCCAGTAACAATTTCATCTTCTCCCTTTGCTTTAGGTGCTGTTCTTGCTGAGATGAGCATAAGCTTTGCCACTATTTCAATTACTTCTTTCTCTGGATTAAGCTCCATCGATAAACCTCCTTAAAAAGATTGATTTAATATTTTATCATACAGTTAGAATAAAGGATGCACAATAAGCCAGAACAGGACTTTCTAATAATAAAAGGAGCAAGGCAGAATAATTTACAAAACATAGACCTGATTATTCCTCACAATAAGTTAACAGTAATCACCGGGATCTCAGGTTCAGGAAAATCATCTCTTGCCTTTGACACAATTTATGCTGAAGGACAGTGGCGCTTCATTGAGTGTATGTCAAGTTATGCAAGAGTATTCATTGAAAAACTTCCAAGACCTGATGTAGATTTAATTGACAATCTCAGACCGACAATAGCTCTTGAACAGAGGAATCCTGTTAAAGGTTCAAGAGCAACTGTCGGAACTCATACTGAAATTTATGATTACCTGAGAATAATTTTCTCAAAGATTGCAAAACCCATATGTCCAAAATGCAACTTAGAGATAAAAGAATGGAATCCTTCCAAGATTGCTCAGGAACTTTTAGAAAAATATTCTGGTAAAAGAGCTTTCATAGTTTTTGAAAGTGAAGAACCTTCAGAAAAACTTATTCAATTAGGTTTTTCAAGAGTTTTAACATACGAAAACAGTAATGCAGTAGTAAAAGAACTTTCAGAGTTTAAGGAAAAAGAAAAATTGGTAATAGCTGACAGGCTTCGTATTGGAGATATTTCAAGAGTTAATGATTCAGTAGAGATAGCTTTCAAAATGGGTAATGTCAAAGTTTATATTGTTGAAGACAATATTTTGCTTAATTTTCCTGCTGAGCCAGTATGTCAGATTTGTGGGATAAAAACTCCCGAATCTTCTCCAATGCTTTTTTCTTTCAATCATCCACAGGGAGCATGTCCAGAATGTAAGGGATTTGGTTATATACTTAAGTATGATGAAAGTTTTATTATTCCTGATAAAGAACTCTCTCTTTCAGAAGGAGCCATTGAAATATGGGAAAGACCATCACTAAGATGGTGGAAACAGCAACTTCTTAAAGGAGCAAAGCTTTCAGGAATAAATGTAAATATTCCTTACAAAAAATTACCTGAAGAGCATAAAAAACTCATATTTACAGGAAATCAGTATTTCTATGGAATTAATGATTTTCTTGAAGAACTTGAGAGAAAAAGATACAAAGTCCATGTGAGAGTTTTCCTCTCAAAGATAAGAAAGCCTTCTTTGTGTCCTTTGTGTAAAGGAAAACGATTAAGACAAGAAGCATTGATGTTCAAAATAAATGGCTTGGATATTGGTGATTTAAACTTTATGTCAGTAAAGGAACTTCAAAAATGGATTGATTCACTGAAACTTTCCGAGGAACAAGCCAAAATTGCCGAAGAACCTCTAAAACAAATCTCTGAAAAACTTAGTTTTCTTCAAAGAGTAGGACTTGGTTATTTAACTCTTGACAGACAGATTAAAACTCTCTCTGGTGGAGAGTATCAAAGACTTAATATATCAAATCAGCTTGCCAATAAGCTTACAGCCACTCTTTATGTTCTTGATGAACCAACAGTTGGACTTCATCCAAGAGATACAGACAGAATTGTCAAAGTTATGAAAGAGCTCACAGATTATGGAAACACTGTTGTAGTTGTAGAACATGACAGGGATGTAATTAAACAGGCAGACTGGATAGTAGAACTCGGTCCTGGAGGTGGTATCTCAGGTGGAAGAATTATTTATTCAGGTGAGATGAAAAATTTTTTACAGATGAATACGCCTACTTCAAACTATCTTAAAGAAAAAAATGAGCATTCAGTAAGCAAACCTTCCCGAATTTACAAAGAATTCATAACATTAAAAAATGCAAGGGGGCATAATCTTAAAAACATCACAGTCCATTTTCCAATGAATGCTCTCACAGTGGTAACAGGTATTTCAGGTTCAGGTAAAAGTTCTCTTGTTGTTGATACATTTTACAGAGCAGTAGCAAATCAGCTCGGTATGTCCAATGAAGAACCTCTACCCTATGATGAGATTGAAGGAGTAAAAAATATTAAAACAATAAAGCTTATTGATCAGTCTCCAATTGGTAAAACACCAAAATCCATGCCTGTTACCTATCTCGGTCTTTATGGTAAAATTAGAGATATCTTTGCCGCTCAAAAGGATGCCAAAGTAAGAGGATTGTCAGCAGGTGCTTTTTCTGTAAACAGTCCAGAAGGTCAATGCCCGACCTGTAAAGGTGAAGGTTTTATAAGAGTTCAGATGTATTTTTTTGAAGATCTATTCTTGCCCTGTGAAGACTGTGAAGGGAAGAGATTTAAAAAAGAAGTTCTGGAAGTAAAATACAAGGATAAAAACATCCATGAAGTATTATCAATGAGCTTTGATGAAGCATATGATTTTTTTTACGATGAATTTGCATTAAGAGAAAAAATTAATATTGTAAGAGAATTGGGACTTGGTTATCTAAGATTGGGTCAACCAGCAACAACTCTTTCTGGTGGCGAAGCACAGAGAATCAAAATCTGCGAAGAGATTCTCAATTCAGTTACAGCCAAAAAATCAAATCTTAAGGGCTTTATTTACATTCTTGATGAACCTACTGTGGGACTTCACTATGAAGATGTAAAAAAATTTCTTAATATTGTTAAGAAACTAATTGATAAATCAGCAACAGTAATCATAATTGAACACAATCTTCAGGTAATAGCAGAGGCTCAATGGATCATTGATCTTGGTCCAGAAGGTGGTGATGAAGGAGGCTACCTTGTCTATGAAGGTAACCTCCTCGATTTTCTTAAAATCAATAAATCCTATACGGCAAAATATCTAAAAGAATACTTAAAATCTTAAAAAAGCACCAATACCGCCATATTCGATAAGTCTCTGTCTGTCTTTCTCATCCTTTACTACCTCAACTAAAGCAGACTGCTCAATTGCCATCTCCGTTGCCTTCTCCATTAGATTATTAGCCTTCATTACACAACTTCCACACTCCATACAGCATTCTACTGGTTGAGTCGTGGCAAATCCGCAGCTTTCACAGACAAAACCATCTATGGTATAATCCTTCGCTATAACAAGTTTCATAACTCTTTTGTCTCTTAAATACTTCAAAGTATCATCAATGCCTGTTACAGAGTTTTCATTTTTTAAAGCCCTATTAATAAGTTCAGAAACAGTTTCTTTTTCCTTAGATTTTTCGTACCCTTCAATGATTGGAAGAACCTTTTCTAAAACCTCTTCTTTTGAAGCATGTTTTTCAATATTTGTCCTTCCTATTATCTTCATCTTTATTTCCTCAGGAAACATATCCATCAAATGGGAAATAGCCTCATCAGGACCGGCAACAATAAGTCTTCTTATGTCTCTGTCTTTTAGAAAATCTCCGAATTTGTCAATTACATCCTTTAAGTGCATTTTTACATGATAATCAATATGTCTTTCATATCTTTTTTCTGCAAGTGCAAACCAGCCACCTTTTTTATGTTTTCCGGGAACATCTTCATGTTCAATCATTCCGTACTCTTCAATATCACCGAGAAACACCATGAATACTCTTGCTGTCCGTTTATCAACAAGAAGAACTCCATATTTCTGATAATTATCAAGTAAATCAAAGAGTGGATTTGTATAAGGGGTTTTATCTACAACTAAATTGTCTTTAAGTTCCACATTTAAATCATATCTTACCCACAAATCTTTTTTGCTACAGCTATAGATAACAAGAGACTTTTTAAAGGACTCTCTTTCACTTTGAAGGAATTTTTCTATTTTTTCAATATCTTCTTTGCAGGCATTCTGATCTTTCTCTGGTAAGGCTTTTACAAGATTTTTAAACTTTGAAAGATAAGCTTGCTTTTTTCTTTCCTGTGGAGAAACATTAAGAAAAAGACTCAAAACAAAAGCATCATCAAATTTAACTTTTTCAAGACTCTCTAAATCCTTTCTTTCAAACATGTTCTGCACCTCCTATAAAGTTTTTAAGAATCTCGAGAAATGAGACAAAAAGGCTGAAAACAAGAGGACCAATTATGAATCCAATAAGTCCAAAAAGTTTAATCCCTCCAAGAACAGAGAGAAATATGAAGATAAGAGGCAAGTTTACTCTACCTTTTATTATTAACGGTTTCAGAATATTGTCAATCATGCTTATTATCAATGTTCCCACCAAAGCAAGGATTATTCCTTTCAAAATAAAACCCTTTGCCAGCAGATAAATAGAAGCAGGTCCCCAAACAGCAAATGCTCCTAAAACAGGAATAAATGATGCAACAGCAGTTGCAAATCCCCACAGTGTTGCCGATGGAATATCAAGAAAGTAAAAAGTTATTCCAAGGATTGTTCCCTGAAGCATTGCTATCAGGATACCACCGTAAAAGGTCGTATAAATTATGTTTTTAATCTGCTTTCTTATGGAAACCTTATCTGCCTCTGCAAAAGGTAAAAACTCACCAATTTTTTTTACAAATTGATCTCCGTCCTTCAAGAAGAAGAAAGCAATAAAAAAGGTAAGTATCAAATTTATAAAGAAACCCATAACATTACTAAATCCATGAGCAACTTTTAGAGCTCCCTCTTTAAGTAGTCCACTTATTTCATTTTTGATCATGTCTTCAAGTGATTTGATGTCTCCTCCTGTAATAAAACTCAGCTTTTCAAGAATCTTTATGGTTACTGAATTTGTTAATAATTCCTCTATCAGCTCTGGAAGATTAACTCCTTTTATAAGTTCTCCTGCCTCAAGAATAATCTGATAGGAAATATATATGAATGGCAAAAGAAAGAGTATTATCACCAAAATTATCGTTACTAAAGCTGTTAATCCTCTGTATTTAAAAAATCTCTTTAAATACTCAAAAACAGGATAAAAAACCAATGCAATAACTATAGCCCAGCCAATTGAAGCAAAAAAAGATTTAAGTATCTGAAAATTAAGATAGCCAAGAATACCGATAAAAAGTAACAAAATCCAAACATAAAAGTTTCTTTCAAGTGTGAGTCTGTATTTTCTTGAAGGGCTCATATTCTATTTTATCTTTTTTGCAAAACTCTGCCAAATGCTCAGGGATGCTTCAGAGAAATCTCTTTCAGGATGCCACTGAACTCCAACAAAAAATGGATGTCCTTTAAGATAAAATCCTTCAACAACTCCATCACCTGCCATACAGAATATCTCAAGCCCTCTTCCGAGACTTTTAACTGCCTGATGATGGGAACTGTTCACCACATAAACATCTTTTTTAATTAAAAAATCATCAACTACCTTTATTTCATGACTTCCCTTTGTGTGATCAATTTCTGTTTCTATGTTTTGATAAAGCGTTCCCTGAAAAAAGACATTCATAAGTTGCATTCCATAGCATATTCCTAAAACAGGCTTTTCTTTTTGGATAAAAATCTCAATAAGTTTCATCTCTGCCAGAACCCTTTCATCAGGCACAAGTTTTTTACAGGCAGTGTTTCTCTCTCCATAAAACTCAGGATTTATATCTCCGCCACCAGAAATTATCAGTCCCGAAATTTCATCAATACTTTCAATAACTTTTTCTGTAATATCAGGTGAGATAATAAGAGGAAAAAATCCGAGTTTGGCAATGCTCTCTATATAATCCCTGTTTAAAAAAATCTTTTTATTTTCAACGCTACATGTAATTCCAATGAACTTCATAACAGAACTCTTCCATTTCTTTTTCCTGTAAGTGAGCCCTCAGAGACAGTAACTTCTCCATTTACAATAACATATTTAATTCCTTTTGAGGGTATGAAAGGATTTTCAAATGAAGCTTTATCTTCAATCTCGGCAGGATCAAAAATAACAATATCTGCAAAGTATCCCTCTTTTATAACTCCTCTTTTTTCTATTCTGAAAGTCTTTGCAGGTAAGGAAGTAATTTTTCTTATTGCCTCTTCAAGGCTTATTATCTTTCTTTCAAGCACATATCTTCTTATGAACCTCGGAAAACTTCCAAAGCCTCGTGGATGGGGTTTGCCCTTTGCAGTAATTCCTGATGAGCATCTTGCAGAGGAATCTGTTCCTATCATCACATAGGGCTTGGAAAGAATTTTTTCAAGGTTTTCCTCGGTCATTCCAAAGTATATTGCTCCAACCTGAAGATTTGAACGAATCAATAAATCACATATAAAATCAGAAGCATTCTCAAGGCTGACAAATTCTCCAACTCTTTTGCCTTCAAGTTTTTTATCGCCTTCAAAAACCACATCAGAAATTACGATGCTATTTAAAAACTCTATTCCTCTTTGTTTTAGATATCTCTTGATTGCAAGCCTTACGCCTCTGTCTTTCAGCCTTTCTGTGATATCCTCTCTGCTTCCTTCAACTATCCATGAAGGAAGAAAAGCATCAAGGTCTGTCTGGGAAGCTATGTATGGATACCTGTCCGCTGTTATCTTTATTCCCTGATTTTGTGCTTCCTCTATAGCTTCAAAAACTGAGCTGAGCTTCCACCAGTTTTCCCTGCCTGATGTCTTCAGATGAGATATGTGAACAGGAATTCCTGCTTTCATTCCAATTAAAATTGTTTCTTCCACTGCACTTAAAAGCCTTTCACCTTCACTTCGCATGTGAGTAGCATAAATTCCTTTAAAGGGTTTTAAAGTCCTTGCAAGTTCAATGATTTCCTCTGTATCAGCAAAAATTCCTGGCGGATATATCAATCCTGTTGAAAGACCCTTTACGCCGAAGGCAAGATGCTCCTTAAGTAGTTCTTTCATCTTCTTTATATCATCTTTTTCTGCTTTCACATTTTTATAGCCAATAATAGAACCTCTAAGATTTCCATGACCCAGAAGTGTGGCAAAGTTAATAGCAGGCTTGACTTTTTTCAATAGCTCAACATATTCCTTAAAACTACTCCACGGCTTAAGTCCAAGCTGATTTATTTCAGGAAGTCTTCTTTCAAAAACCTCACCAAGTATTGGAAAAGCTGATACTCCGCAGTTACCATTTATTTCAGTAGTGATACCCTGAGTAATCTTTCCCTCTGCTTTAGGGTCTGCAAGAGTTGTAAAATCCGAGTGTGAGTGGGTATCAATAAAACCTGGGGTAAGAATTAATCCATTGGCTTTTATTACTCTCCTGGCAGAGTACTTTTCCCTGCCAATATAGACTATTTTGTCTTTTTTTATTCCAATGTTGGCTTCAAACGGAGGGTTTCCAACTCCATTGAAAATTAAAGCCTTTTCTATGAATAGATCCATCTAAAATGTCCTTTTTTTATTCTGTCCACTTAACCTTGATTTTGAAGAGGTATGCTTTGTGTATTTTACTTTTTTAATGTTGTCTGTATGCAAAAAGTAGTTTTTTATTCCTTCAACAACTGCCTTAGCTATCTCCATTCTGTAAGAGTCAGTACTCAGGAGTCTTTCTTCCTCTGGATTGCTGATATATGATACTTCAAGAAGGCATGAAGGCATCTGAGCTCCTACCAGAACATAGAAAAGAGCTCCCTTTACTCCATTGTCATGTCTTGAAAAGGCAGATTTTAAACTTTCAGTCATTGAATTATGTACATATCCTGCAAGTTTGACTGAACTGTCTCTCTTTGCCTCTCTTTCTAATGATGCAAGCATAAATCCAAGTTCACCCTTTAACTGTTTCATTTTTTTTACAGAAATTGCGTTTTCTCTTGCTGCAACTCTTATAGCTTCTTCGTCATCAGTCCAGTTTAAAATATATGTTTCTATCCCACGAGCATAAAGGTTAGGAGCAGCGTTTGCATGAATAGAGATGAAAAGGTCAGCCTGAACTTTGTTTGCAATCTCAGTTCTTTCATTAAGCGGGATGAAAATATCTTTGTCTCGGGTAAGAATTATCTCAAAGGAAGGGTCTTTTTTCAGGAGGTCTTTAACTTTCAGGGCGATATCAAGGACAACATCTTTTTCCATTAAACCTGATGGTCCGACTGCACCGGGGTCTTTCCCTCCATGTCCTGGATCAATAACAATCTTTCTCTTTAGAGTGATCTTTGACTCTCTATCATTCAGTATTTTTGATGACTTACTGCTTCCCTTTTGATAAATGTCAATAACAATTCTGAACGGGTCTTCAAGTTGAATAACTTTAAATTCATAGTCAGTTCCTTTTAGGTCAAAAACAACTCTTACAGTATTTGCATCAAACTGACCAATGCGTATTCTGCTTACAATAGGGTTGTTTACTAAATACTCCTTTTTTAGCTCTCTGTTTAAAAAAGCGTTCTTTATGTCAAAAAAAAGTCTTTCAGGATTTTTAAGCTCACCTTTTACAAACTCAACAAATCCTGTTGTTTCAACTACTACCCTGAAGCTTTCAGAAACTTCGTAATATCTGATGTCTTTAACCTGAGCTTTTTCTTCTGCTATAGCAGAAGAGGTAATCAGATTCAGTATAACCAAAAAATTAAATAAAAATAGCAAAAATCTTAACATTACATTAGACAGCTACAACTTCTTTAACCTCAGGGATTTCGCTTTTCAGTGTCTTTTCAACCCAGTTTTTTAGAGTAAGAGTTGCCATAGGACATGTTCCGCAGGCCCCTTTTAACTTTACATAAATTACATCATCTTTAATATCAACAAGATCAATATTACCACCGTCTGCCATAAGACCTACTCTTATTTTGCCAAGAACCTGTTCAACCTTTGCTCTGTCAATCATGCCATCCTCCTCTTATATTTTTTAAAATAATTATACATTATTTGAGCAACATTTTCTCAATCGGTTTGTATTTTTTAATAGATATTACATCAGTTGACATCTGCATTTTATTTTGATAATCTAAGATTAATAAAAAGCGGGAGGGAGTCATGCAAACCGTTGAAGAGAGAGTCTCCAGACTTGAAAAGCTTCTTGAAGACTTCATAATTAGTGTGGGAATAGAGTTTAACAAGCTATACAACTCTCAGATGAGAACAGAGGCTGAGCTTCGAGAATTTAAGGAAGAGATGAGAAAATTCAGGGAGGAATCTGAGAGGGACAGAAAAGCTCTACATGAGGAAATGAGGGAGTTTAAAGAAGAGATGAGAAAATTCAGGGAGGAATCTGAGAGGGACAGAAAAGCTCTACATGAGGAAATGAGGGAGTTTAAAGAAGAGATGAGAAAATTTAGGGAGGAATCTGAAAGGGATAGAAAAGCTCTACATGAGGAAATGAGGGAGTTTAAAGAAGAGATGAGAGAATTCAAAGAAGAAATGAAAGAATTTAAGAGAAGACAGGAAGAAGAAAATAAACGTAAAAACAAAGAGTGGAGCGAGCTTGCAAAAAAAATGGGAACTCTATATGAAGACCTCATAGCACCTGCAATAAGACCGGTGCTCAAAAAATACTTTAACTGTGAGGTTATTCTTGAAGGACAGAGAATGTTCAGAAGGAAAGATGGAGAGGACTATGAGGTAGATGCCATAGCTGCCTGTGAAGATAAGGTATTTATGATAGAGGTTAGAGCAACTCCTCGCATCAACTATGTTGATGAAATAAAAGAGAAGGCTCAGAGATTTTTTGAGTTCTTTCCTGAATTCAAAGGAAAGAAACTTCACATAATCCTGGGTAGCATAACTTTCCCTGAAAATATAATCAAATACTCAAGCAAACAGGGCATATATGTTATGGGATGGAGAGAGTGGGAGTACATGGATATCTTGAATTTTGAGGAAGTGAAAGAAGTTTAATCATCTACTAAACTTTTTTTTAGATCCCCCGATATATTAAATTAAGACAGCAGGGTGGAAAGGAGGTGAAGAAGAAAAATTCACCCTTGACTGTCGGGATGCAGGAGGCATCCAAAACAAAAAACATGGAGGTTTGAACCATGGCATTAAGAATTAACTTCAATGCAGAAGCAACAGTGACACACACAGCCCTTTTAAGAAACGAAAGGGCAATGAACAAATCCCTCTTAAGAATCTCTACAGGTCAGAGAATTCTCTCAGCAGCAGATGATGCAGCAGGTCTCTTTATTGCAGACCAGCTTGCTGTTGTTGCAGCAGCTCTTGACCAGGGTAACAGAAACATTCAGACTGGTATAAGTGCTCTTCAGATTGCCGAGTCAAATGTTGGTCAGATTTTTGAGAAACTTCAGACAATTTACACAAAAGCACAGTCTGCAGCAAATGACATCAATGACCCGAATGCCCGTGCAGCATTACAGAGAGATATTTCGAATCTTGTCGATGCTATTCAGAAGATAGGAACTGATACTGAGTACAACGGAATCAAACTTCTTGATGGAACATTTGCAAACAAGGTAATCCATTATGGAGCAAGAGCAGACCAGACAATTACAGTTGGAATAAACTCTGTAAAAGCCGATTCTCTTGGCGCATATATGGTTACAGGAACATATACAACTAATTCAGCTACTGCTAGTGCTAGCCAAACAACTGTTAATAACGGATATACAGCCACTTCTGGTGCTGTAACAGGAGCTTTCCTCTGGAGTACTGGTGATACTGCAAAAGTTGCTGGCATTGATGTCTCAAATGGTTTATCTTTTGCAGTTGATGCAAAAACAATTGCAGACAATATAAACAGTTCCACAACCCTTCAGAATGCAGGAATCTCAGCAAGAGCAGTTAATCAAAGTATAGCAGCAGCAGGTTGGACAGATATACAAGCTGGAACAGGTCAGAGCGTTACAATTAAATTTTTTGTAGGCTCAGCCTCCTCTGCTCCTATTACAGTCAATGTTTCTGCGGGAGAAACTCTTACACTCTCACAACTTGTATCAAAGATAAATAGTCAGGCTTCAGCAAACAACACAAAGATTACAGCAAGGGCAGAAAACAATAGGCTGGTTCTTACAACAGAGGGTCAAACAATTGGATTGGAAGTATCTGTCTCAGCCGACGTACCAAGTTCGGGTACCAGTATTATCTCAGTTGATATGGCTCAATTCCTTGGTCTTAATGCAACTGGCAAAACTGTCTCTGCAACAAATACCACTGCCGGAACAGCAACTGCATCAGCTACAGGTTCTGCAATTCAGGTCGGCAAACTCGTAATAATGGGCACAGATTCATATAACTATGACTTTACAGGGATTACGGGCTCAGGAAGTGGACTCGGAATATCAAATGCCACAGGAACTTCAGAATTTAAAAACCTTTATTCCCTTGATGTTACAACAAATGAAAATGCTGAGCTTGCTCTTGATATTGTAAAGACAGCCATACAGCGTGTTGATAAAATCCGTACCCAGATTGGTTCTGTTATCAACAACCTTCAGGCAATATGGGATGGGCAGAAGACATCCTATGACAACACAAAAGAAGCTGAAAACGTCATTCGTAACACAGACTTTGCAGCTGAGATGAGCACATTTATAACAATGCAGATAAGAATGCAGTCTGGTGTGGCAATGCTTGCTCAGGCAAATGCTTTACCACAGCTTGTGCTTCAGCTTTTGAGATAATGAATTCGGGGAGGAGAAATCCTCCCCATTTTAACTCTTAGTAAGGAGTTAACTGATGAAACTGGATGGAATTGAAAGAGAACAGATAATCATAAATCCATACAGAAAATTAGAGGTGAACTTCACAAATTCACAGGATAATATTCAAATCCAGACGGGTGTTAACAGAAAGGAACAACTCAATGACTCAAACCTAATTCAAAATGCTCAGAAAAATACAATATCTCAGGAAGAACTTAACAAACTCATGGAAGAACTAAGGCACAAGTTCAGCATGCTTGAAAAGTATTTGCAGATAGATATAGACCAGCAACTTCAAATACCAATTTCAAAAATTATTGATATGAGAACAGAAGAGGTGATAAGACAGATTCCGCCTGATTGGATTGTTGAAATCCTCAGAAGGATGGAAGAACTAAGAGGAGTTTTATACTCCAAGGAGGTTTAAATGGCAGACCTTTATATTTCAGGTCTTACAGGAACATTTGATTCAGGTCAAATGATAGATAAACTTTTACAGGTAAAACAGCAACCCATTACAGTACTAACTCAGAAAAAAGCATTACTTCAGGCAAAGGTAACAAGCCTTAACAATCTTTATGGTGCACTCAGTAGCTTACAGAGTTTTTTCAACGACCTTGACATAAATAGCATTTTTTCAACCAAGAAAGCAACATCTTCAGATACATCAGTATTAGAGGCAACTGCCACATCAGATACTCCAAATCTCTCAATGAACATAACAGTAAACAAACTTTCACAGACAGAGATGAGAGCTACCTCGTCTGGTTTAAGCTCATTGACAAGTACATTTTCATCATCAGGCACTTTAACTCTCAAATACTGGAAAAACAACTCAGATTTTGAAACCTTTAACATAAACTACTCAGCAGGGCAAACTCTAAATGATCTTGTGAATAACATAAATTCAAGCCAGAACAAAATCAAAGCATCTGTTTACTATACAGGAACAGACTATAGATTGCTCCTAACCGAATCAGATACAGCAAACTCATCAAAAGAAACAGATACAGCAACTTCCTCTTATGTTATTGAGGCAAGCGGTATGCCTGCAGAACTTGGAGAACTTGATACGCCAATTCAGAATGCACAGAATGCTTCAATAACAATAGGAAATTCCACAACACCTGTGACAAGTCCGACAAACACATTTTCAGAATTGCTTACAGGACTCAATGTAACAGTTAAAAAAACAGGTTCTACCACATTAACAGTTAGTGAAGACAACTCAAAGGTCTCAAGTACTCTTAACAACTTTGTATCAAACTATAACAATGTCATATCCTTAGTAAACTCAATGTCAGGTAAGGGAGCTCAGTTTCAGGGTGATAGCACCATCACTACGATAAAAACAGGTTTTATAAGGCTTCTAAATCCGCTTGTTAACGCTGGTTTAATCAACTACTCTGATAAAGACGGAACAATTTCAATAAACAACGATGCACTTCAGTCTTTACAATCATCAAATCCTGATAAGTTGAAGGAAATTCTTACAACACTCAAAGACTCTTTCAGTAACTCACTAAACAACTGGACATCTACCATAAAGCTATATAGTAATACAGGTGATTCACAGATTAATTTGATCAATCAGAAAATTTCATCAATGCAGGAGTATCTTGCAAAGTATGAAGAAAGACTAAGAAGAGAGTATGCCCAGCTTGAGTCTTTCATATCCCAGACGAATCAAATAAGTTCAAGAATACAGGACTTTATGACAACACTTTCAGAAATGACCAAGGGAGGTAACAAATGACCTATGTAGATGCATATCTGCAGAGCAAAGTGATGGGAGCTGATGCTCTTGAGCTCATAACAATGCTTTATGATAAAGCAATTGTTTCTCTTAATATTGCCAAAGATGCAATAATTAAAGGAGTTGATGACCCGGAACTTGTGAAGAAAAAGGTTACTGAGCTAAGCAGGGCAACAGACATAGTGTATTATCTCAATGATATTCTTGACAGACAGAGAGGTGGGCAGATTGCGGAGAATTTAAGCACAATCTATAACATACTCGCAGAAGAACTGGTAAGGGCAAATCTTTTTAACGATGTTGAAACAATCTCAAAGTGCATAGAGATTTTAGAAAACCTTAAGTCAGCATGGGAAGATGTAAAAAAACAAATAAGAGAGAACCAAAATGAGCCAACAAAAGCCGTTGCTGGATCAATCTAAAATAAGGGTAATTTTAAATAAAGCCCAATTTGCTCTCAAAGAAGACCGTTATGACGAAGCTCTGCAAGCTTTGAGTGAGATAGAGATTGAAGACATGAGAAAACTTCACTATGAAGAACTTCATGCAATTGGAAAACTTATCATATATTTAAAAGAGCTTGCCGAAGAAAAAAAATTGGGCATAGTTGAAAAACTCAGGATGATTCAGGCAAGCAAGGAATATTTAGAATAAAAGCATCATGCTCTGTCACAGGAGCGTCTCGATATCATATCCCATGTCTCTTCATCAATTTCATTAAGATATTCGGAAACTTTAAACTCTGCTCCGCACTCACTACAGCGGAGCTCTATTCTCGTTCAGTAGAAGTATATTAAAACAGTGCTTTTACAGTATTTGCATTTCGTATTTTTCAGAATTCTCTTTCGCATAAATTTTAATTCTACAATACATTGAAAAAACTGTCAAATTCAAAAGAAGAAATCTATTAATGTGTGATAATCCATAGATAAAAACAATTTTACATATTGGTTTTGAAAAATTAAAATATTCAAAAACGTGAAGGAGGGTGTATGGAGGGCTTTAAAAACTTATTTGCAACGCGGTGGGGAATTATTTTTGTTGGTTTGGTTATCGGAGTTTTGGCTCCAGTTCTTCAAAATCTTGGAAATCCTCCAAACATGGGTATCTGTGTTGCCTGCATGGAAAGGGATATGGCTGGTGCTTTGGGACTACACAGGGCAGCAGTTGTTCAGTATATGAGACCTGAGATTATTGGCTTTGTTCTTGGAGCTTTCCTTTCTGCAATTGCCTTCAGAGAGTACAGACCTCGTGGAGGTTCTGCACCGTTTATAAGATTCATTCTTGGTGTTTTTGCAATGATTGGTGCACTGGTTTTTCTTGGTTGCCCCTGGAGAACACTTCTCAGGCTTGCAGGTGGAGATGGAAACGCTATCTTTGGTTTACTTGGTCTGATTTTTGGAATATGGCTTGGAACAAGATTTTTAAAAGCAGGATACTCTCTTGGAAGAACACAGACAGCACCATCTAAGGCAGCAGGTATTGCTTTCCCTGCTCTGATGTTTGGTTTTCTCTTACTTTTACTCATTGACCCTCAGCCGCAGGGCGAAGCAAGAGGAATGCTGCTTTTTTACAGCTTAAAAGGACCTGGTTCACAGCATGCTCCTTTATTTATATCTCTCGGAGTTGGTTTGTTAATAGGAGTTCTTGCTCAGAGAAGTAGATTCTGCACAATGGGAGCATTCAGAGACTTGATACTATTCAAGCAGGGACATCTTTTCTCAGGCGTGGCTGCTCTTTTTGTAGCAGCAGTTATAACAAATCTCATACTCGGACAGTTTAATCCGGGGTTTGAAAAACAGCCCATTGCCCATACAATGCAACTATGGAACTTTCTCGGAATGACACTTGCAGGACTTGCATTTACCCTTGCAGGTGGATGTCCGGGAAGACAGCTTTTCATGTCCGGAGAGGGAGATGCTGATGCAGCAATATTTGCCTCTGGTATGATTGTTGGTGCAGCAGTAGCCCACAACTTTGGACTTGCAAGCTCACCGGCTGGAATTGGTCCAAATGGAGCAGTGGCAACAATAGTTGGATTAGTAGTTTGCGTAATAATAGGATTAACGATGAGAAGGAGGTAAAAAATGGCTGAGATTGTTGATGCAAGAGGGCTTTCCTGCCCTGAGCCTGTTCTTTTAACTCTTGAAACAATAAAAAAACTTGGGAAAGGTGAAATAGAGATTTTAGTGGATACTGATACATCCCGTGAAAATGTATCCCGTGCTGCTACCTCAATGGGATGGCAGATTGAAAATGTCAGCGAAGAAGGCTCTGGTTACAGGATAAGGATAAAAAAGGATTAATCATGAAATTCTTTAAAAAACTATTTAAAGAAAAGCCCCTGTCTTCTGACAGGGGTATCCTTATCTTTGAAAATACATCAGAAGTCATAAAAGCAGAAAATATTCTCAAACAGCATGGATACAAAGTCAAAGTCGTAGGACCACCTGCCCATGTAAGAAAGGGATGTGACCTCGCTATTGAGTTTCCAGTTGTTGAAGCAATGGGAATTCTCAATACTCTTGAAAATCAAGGACTTATGCCAATTGATTTTCTGCCATCAAATGATGGCAATCTGAAACCCGTTGACCTCTTTCATATCAAAGACTACGGAAGATTCATTATGGTCAGGGCAGCCAACATGAAGATAACAGTGCATAAAAGTACCCTCACAATTGTTAATGTATCAGGAGGAGGATGCCCTGATGTTCCGTATCTGGCAGCCTGCCTTGTAGGTAAAAGACTTGATGAAGCAGCCGAGCCAAGACAGCTCGGACATACTCTTTGTGGATATGCCCTTCAGTTAGCCTATGATAAAATAAAAGAATTATGCTTGCAATAATAGGAACTGTTCCTGAAGAGGACTTCCCAATTACTTCTGACAGAGTTCATCTGGATGGTAACTATTTAATTCTCAATAATAGAAAAATTCCCATAAATAGAGGAACACCTGCATTGATTGCCTCAGCCTGTAAAATTTTTGAAATACTTGGAAAAGACATGCCATATGTTTATCTTGTTGGAGATACTGGAAAGGGTTATGGAAGTAAAAAGCTATATGAATACTTTGCTCAAGATGTAAAAAATCAAACTTTTGACACACTTACATTTCACTACCTCATGCCTGATGCTGATTGGTGTAATAAGATTCTTCTTTCTATTGATGAGCTAAACAGACGACCCTTTTTAATAGCAGATGCAGGTTTTATGTATGCAGCAAAGATGAGCGGAAATGCAAAGTATTTTGACCTTTTTACACCAGACCCCGGAGAGCTTGCATTTTTAGCTGATGAAGAGGCACCACATCCTTTTTACACAAGAGGTTTTCTTCTTCAAGATGAAAGCAAGGTGGAAGAACTCATTAAAAGAGCCTATAAACACGAAAACGCAGCAAAATATCTGCTTGTCAAAGGCAGAAGAGACTACATTGCAAAAGATGGTAAAATCTTAGACATCGTATCAGAGCCGTGCATTGAAGCTCTTGAGCCAATTGGTGGAACTGGAGACAGTCTTACAGGCATAGTTTCAGCTTTGATTGACTCAGGATATGAAACAGAGAGGGCATGCAGCCTGGCAGCTAAAATTAACAGAGTTGCAGGAAAACTCTCAAAACCAGAGCCATCAACCCAGATTTGGGAAATCATAAAATTCATTCCAGATGCATTTGGCTTACTTGTATGACCTTATACGCTGAATTGCCTCTGCTGCCTGTGGATCACCGAGCTGATAGAGTTTCTCATATAGTTTCAATGCTTCTTCGTATTGTTTTTTTCTTTCCTTAAGTAGGGCAAGGTTATAGAGAGCTGTCTTATTTTCAGGATTCATGGAAAGAACCTTTCTGAAGCATTCTTCAGCCACTGAGAGATTTCCCATTTTTGCGTGAATTACGCCGTAGTTGATGATTATTGAAACATTATCAGGAGCTTGATCTAAAGCTATCTGTGAATAATGAGATGCTTCCTTTAAGTTACCAATCAAAAGATAAAGAGTAGCTATTTTATCAAGAATTTTTGGGTCCTGTTTCCCGGTAACTCTGAGATATTCTTTATATTCAGAGATCGCATCAGAGTAATTTCCTTTTAATTCAAAATCCTGAGCCCTGTATAGATAATCAGCTGTTTGGAGAGTTTCTGTATTAAAATGATGCAGTGGAATTTCAATGGTTTTTCTCTCCTGTTTGTCTGTTGAGATTGATTTTAAAGGTTTCTCTTTAGTCAACTGTCAACTTACAGGAGGTCGGTTGCGCCACTCGGAGTCTGCCATAACCACCATGGCGCCCATTTTGGCAGTTATGACATCCTTCCTCCATTTTTTAAGTCCTATCAAGTCCTTTCTCACAATAAATTTAATTTCCTTAGAATCTCTGCAAGTTCATCTCTCTCTTTAGCATATTCCCGCAAGGCATTAATCCAGTCTCCAAGTCTGTATTTTGCCTCAAGCTCTCTTAGTGCTTCCTCCTTTGCCTTTTCTTTAAATGTTTTTCTATCCCAGAGAAGAAGTCCAACAAATACTCCACAGAGTCCACCAAAAACAGCAAGCATGGCTATCATAAGATTTTGCATGAACTCAAGACGCCTGTCAACAGAGTCTTTAAACTCCTTTAGAGTTGTTTCAACTCCTATAAGTCTTTCTCTATCCTCCTGAGAAAACTCACTTGCTCGGGCTATTGATATGGATGTTAAAAATACAAATACAATAACCAGAGCAATAACAGTAAGTTTATATAAAGTTTTCATATTCAATCCCCCCTTATTTTGCCTTTTCTTTAAATGTTTTTATCCCGAAATTTTTTAATTCCGTATCTGTGTTTCATGTTCAATTCTAACAAATACTAACGAGAGTGTCAATGAGTTTTTCATTGATTCTTAAGGATATTTCAAGATAGCACAGCTCAGGCTTAAATGCTTTTTCCTTTAACTTTACAAAGTCTTTTTTTGTTGTGATTAGGAGGTCTGCATTCCGTGCGAGTTTTTCAATTTTTTTGATAACTCTCTCATCGTATTTTTTGTGATCGATGAATTTTTTCTGTCCGATGATATTGAGATTGAGCGATTTAAGGCAATCTATAAAGCTCTGAAAATTACCAATTCCTGCAAAGGCAAAAACTTTTTTGCCATATGGATTAACTTGTCTATCATGCCTATCTTTTATCCCCTCAACTGTGAGAGGTGCAAAATATATTTTTTTAATGCCGAAGGTATTAAGTTTTTCTTTCAGCTTTTCATTTTCCTTTTTAGTAATGAAAACCATGTCTGCCTCAGAGATTTCACTGAGAGGAGACCTGAGAGGTCCGAATGGAACAAGACGGCAGTTACCAAATCCTCTGTATCCGTCAACAAGCAGAATATTTAAATCTCTGTAAAGCTTCCAGTGCTGAAATCCATCATCAAGAATGAATATGACTCTGTCATGCTCATCAAATCCAAGTTTTTCAATTGCATAAACTCCTCCAGCAAATCTATCAGCACTCTTTACTACTATGAGTCCTTCCATAGCCATCATCAATGGCTCATCTCCAGCATCCTCTGCATTCATCTCTTGAGAGACTATGAAAGGACCTTTAAGCCTACCCCTGTATCCCCGTGTAAGAATAACAGGTAAGTATCCTCTTTTTTTTAATTCCTTTGAAAGAGCCACTGTAAAAGGAGTTTTTCCTGTTCCTCCAACTGTCAGATTTCCAACACTTATTACTGGAAATGGAAGTTTTCTCTGTTGTTTCAGAGCGTTGTTTTTTTTACGGAGATAGAAAAATAGATAAATTCTCTCAAAAATATTCATCTTTCCAGAAAACACCGTTTATGAGTTTGACAACAGGAGTCTTTTCATAAAACTCAATTATGTTTACACAGGCAAAATCCTGCTCAATTCTGAAGATGTTTTCAAGGGGCATTCCAAGAATATTGCATAAGATTACCCTGTTTATTCCTCCGTGGGCTGTAATAAAAATCTGGCTGTTTTTATGGTTTTTGATGATTTTTTTTAATGCTTCAGAGGCTCTTTTACTTACCTCTATTGTAGATTCTCCATCTGGAGGTGAAAACTTTGCAGGATTAAGCCTCCATCTTTCAAAATCATCAGGATAGAGAGATACAATCTCATTTATGCTTAATCCTTCCCACTTTCCAAAGCTTCGCTCTTTTAGAGTCTCCTCAGGTTTTACCTCAAGCGAAAGTGTTTTACCTAAAATTTCTGCTGATGCAAGAGCTCTTTTAAGGGGTGATGAGTAGATGAGTTCAGGTTTAAGGCTGTATTTCCTGACATAATCTTTTAAAAAAATGGCAGTTTTTTCAATCTGAGTCTGTCCTTCTCTGCTTAAAGGAACATCAATGTGACCTTTGTAAACTTTTTTTGGTCCTTCGGTCTGTCCATGTCTTAATAGATAAATTACAACTGTTGGCTCCATCAGTATTCAATCCCCCTCCTTGCATTTATTCCTCTGTCAAAGTAGTGTTTGATTTTTTTCATCTCTGTAACAAGGTCTGCTTTCTCAATGAGCCAATCCGGTGCATTTCTTCCTGTGATTATAAGCTCAGAGTCTGAGGCAAGGTCAATAAGGTTTTGTGTTTGCTCTTTTGAGATTAACCCCAGGTTTAATGCTATAATCAGTTCATCAAAAACAATTAGATCATAATGTTCATTTTTGATAAGGTTTTCAATTTCTTTAATGCAGTCCATCGCAACTTCTAATTGAGAAGGCTCTGGCTTTCCGTAAATAAAGCCTGTGCTACAGCGGTAAATCCTGATCAAATCTGGAAATTTCTGAAATATCTCAAGCTCTCCAGTATGTGCACCCTTTATAAACTGAACAAACAGGACTTTTAAACCATTTCCAATTGCCCTTACAGCAGTTCCAACCGCTGCTGTTGTTTTACCTTTTCCATCACCTGTATAAACATGAATCATTAACTGACTCCTAAAATCTTTGTAAATCCCTTTTTAATAAGACTCACTGCAATAGCACTCAAAAGAAGTGCCATCACTTTTGCAAAAGCCTTTATTCCGTGAACCCCCATTATTTTTATTACAAAATCTGCTTTTTCAAGCATTATCCATGCAATCAATAGATTGAGAGAAAGCGAAAAAATTACCATTGGATATCCGTAGTTTCCCGAAAGAATAATTAAAGTCGTAAGAGTTGCAGGTCCTGCAAGAAGTGGTGTTCCAATTGGAACAACTCCGAGGGTATCACTCATTGTAAGCTCTTTTTCTTTTACTCTTAAAATGTCAGAGATTGAGAGTATTAAAAGAAGAATTCCTCCTGCAATCATAAAATCTTCAAGCTTTATTCCAAGTAAGGAAAATATAAAATTTCCGAGAAAAAGAAAGGAGATTGCCACTAAAAATGCTGTTATTACCGATTGTCGAGCAATATGTTTTCTTTCCTGATCAGGAATGCCTTCCACAAGTGAAATATACAAAGGTAAAATTCCAGGAGCATCAATTGCAACAAAAAGAGGTATGAATGTAAGTAGAAATGTCTGTAATGTCTCCACTTATTTTTTTTCTTCTTCCGCTTCTTTATCTTCTTCCTCTTCAGTCTTCACTGTTACATCTTTTACAAAATCAGGACATTTCTGTCCTGCTTTGAGGGAAAACTGTTTCTGGCATGTTGCTCTCCATGCACAGATAACACACATTGGTTTCTGCTCTGCCATTCGTTCCTCCTAAATTTTTATTAATTTTCTTGCAACTTCAACTACCTTCTTTGCACCCTCTATAGCTTTCAATGCATCAGCATGAGTGTATTCTTCAGAGGGGATAAAGTCTATATCACCATAAAAGGAGAGTTCTCTTTCCTTTCTGAGCCATTTTGATACTTCCGCAATTTCAGGTAAATCCTTATGAACTTCCTCAGGAAATTTTTCCATGTGTTCAAGAATTATGCCTCCAACATCATGCCATTTTGGAGGATCTATGCCTATCTGTCTTAGCATTGCCTTCTGAGCAAGTTCAACCACCTCCTGTGCCTCTCTTATAACATCAGAGTAGTCTTCTTTTTTTAGGAAAAATTCCAGTACCTCTAATCTTGTTATGGCTTTTTTCATGTATTCTACAGCAAGTTTGTGAGCTGTCATAGCTCTATTGTGTCTCCAAATTTATAATCAGGTTTTAGTTCCCAGTAGTATCCACCTTTAGAGTAAACCTTTCTTGCACCGAGACTTTTAAGTTTTTCCTTTAGTGTCTCCAGATATTTCTTGAAAAAGTCATTTCTATCAAACAGAATTTTGACATTTTCTGTCATGTCAAGAAAAAGAGGGCTACCAATCTGAACTTCTTCAGGAGTTTTAAAAACAGGAGAAAGCGTTATATAGATGCCTTGTTTTAACAGTCTCATTATGTCTTCCTCAAACTTAACCTCAATGTTTTTAATAAATTCTTCAACTCTTTTCACTCTTCCCTTTGGTAAATCCTTTGCAACGATTAATATATCAATATCACTGTCAGGTCTGAAAGTATCAGAAGCCAGAGAGCCAAAGATTACGAGGCTTACAAGTCTGTCACTGTAAAAATTGACTATTTCTTTTGAAAGCTTTTCAACTAAATCGTAGTATTTTTGTCTGTATCCCATGTTTTATTATACCCTAATACTGCTTAAAATATGATTCTTTAAAAAGTCCTCAATTTCCATGAGCAATTTTTCTGATATTCTAACTCTTTCAAGATAAGACAAACTCCAGTTTGACATCTCACTGAGGATTTTAACCACTCCCTGAGACAACTGTGATGATTCTCTGCCTGAAGCACAGTTTTTACAGATTACAAAACCCTGTGAGTAGTGAGTTTCGCCATTTAATCGGTTATGGCAGACTCCACAGTGCTGAAAATCAGGTAGAAACCCGAGAATTTTCAATGTTTTTATTTTGAGAAAAATAGTGTAGTTTTCTACTTTCTGAGTTTTCTTTATAGAAAAAAGACTGTTTAAAAAGAGAGAGAAAAGTTCAATATTTGGCTCTCTTTTTGGTAGGATATCGAGAAAAAGCTTTAAAACTTCAGAGAGTTTCAGAAAAAGCTTGTAATTTTCCCTTATTGTTTGAAAAGACTCCAATATGTCCGACTGGATCACTCTCTGCAGTCTGTCTTCTCTTCCGATGAAAGAAATTCTCGAGTAGGTTAAAGGCTCAAAAGAACTTCCCCACCGACTTTTTATCTTTCGGGGACTTTTGGCAAAAAGATTTATTAAACCAAAGTCTTTGCTTAAATAGGTGACAATTAAGTCTGCCTCTGCATAGTCTGTGTTGTTGATGACTATTCCTTCAGTGCTATAGATCACTACATTATGTTGCCAAAGTCTTCAGGTTTTAGATTCTTGAGCCACTCTTCAAGCTCATCGGCTTTTCTCAGCTCAAAGATTCCTTCTTCAACAAATATTGGTGCCTGGACTCTTAAGGCAATTGCTACAGCATCGGAAGGTCTGGAGTCAATTGCTCTTTCTCTTACTCCATCATGGGCATAAATAAGAGCATAGTAGGTGTTGTCAATCAAGTCAGTTATGACAACCTTTGTAATACGAACTTCAAGCTCTTCAAGAATGTTTTTTATAAGATCGTGGGTTAATGGTCTTGGAGTAAGCACTTTGCCAAGTGCCAGTGCAATTGAGTCAGCCTCTGGTTTACCAATCCATATGGGAAGTGTCTCATCTCCATCTATCTGTTGAAGTAGCAGAATATACATTCCACTTCTTGGATCAAAAAGCAGTCCTTCTACTTTCATCTCAATTAACATTTTAATACCCCAATGATTTTAATAACATATCTCTTTGTCTCCACTTTTTTCTAACCTTTACCCATACCTCAAGGAAAACTTTTGTCTGAAGAAATCTTTCAATCTCAAGCCTTGCCTCTTGTGCTATCTTTTTCAGTCTTTCGCCCTTTTTTCCTATTATAATAATTTTCTGACCTTCTCTTTCAACATAAATATTTGCCCCGATTCTAAGCAGTTTTTCACTCTCTTCCCAATTTTCTATTTCTACAGCTACAGAATAGGGAATCTCATCATAGGTGTATTTCATAACTTTTTCCCTTATAAACTCGCTCACCAAAAATCTTTCTGCCTGATCTGTGAGCATATCCTCTGGATAAAGCTTTGGAGATTCCGGAATATAATAGATGACTCTTTCAATCAGTCGTTCAACTCCGTCATTTTTAAGGGCAGAAATTGGAATTATCTCCTTGAAGGAATATAAATCTTTATAACTGTCTATTAATGGAAGAAGACTTTGTTTTGAAACTGTGTCAATTTTATTAATGGCAAGAATAACAGGTTTGTTGATTTTTTTTAGTTTTTCAATAATTGAAAATTCACCCTCTGATGGAGATTGAGGCTCTACCATGAAAACTATTAAGTCAACCATATCCATTGCCTGATGAGCTTCTTTAACCATGAATTCACCAAGTTTATGTCTTGGTTTATGAATCCCTGGTGTATCAACAAAAATAATCTGAGCATCAGGCAAATTTTTTATGCCAATAATTCTATTTCTTGTTGTTTGAGGCTTTTCAGTTACAATGGCGATTTTCTCTCCAATTACTGAATTAAGAAGTGTTGATTTGCCTACATTTGGTTTCCCAATTAATGCCACATATCCACACTTCATCTGAGTTCTTCCAGTGATTTACGAATTCTTTCAATGCCCTTTGCTAAATTTTCCATACTTGTTGCATAAGATATTCTTATATATCCTTCAGTCCCAAAGGCAGAGCCAGGAACCAGAGCTACAAAAGCTTTTTCAAGAAGGTAGATGCTTAGGTCCATAGATGAATTTATTCCATTTTTCCCAAGTACTTTGTTTACGTTAGGAAAAACATAGAAAGCACCTTTAGGCATCCTGCAGGAAACTCCTGCGATATTGTTTAACTCTTTCACAAGATAGTCTCTTCTTTTTTCAAACTCCTGACGCATCTTTTCCACACAGTCCTGAGGTCCTTTCAATGCTGCCACAGCTGCTTTTTGAGCAATTGATGTTGGATTTGAGGTTGACTGGCTCTGAATTTTTGTCATGGTTTTGATTATCTCTACGGGTCCTGCTGCATATCCAATTCTCCAGCCGGTCATTGCATGGGATTTACTTAAACCATTTACAACAATGGTTCTTTCCTTAACTTCTTCACTTAAGGATGCAATACTTATGTGTTTTTCACCATCGTAGATGAGTTTCTCATATATTTCATCGGAGATGATGTAAATATTGTTCTTTAAAGCGATCTCTGCAATTTCTTCAAGGGCTTTTTTGGTGTAGATAAATCCCGTTGGATTTGACGGTGAGTTAATTATAATTGCTTTGGTTCGTGGAGTAATTTTTTCCTTTAGAGCATCTGGCTCAACCATAAAATCATTTTCTTCTTTTGTCTCTACAATTACTGGTTGAGCATCATTTATGAGTACCTGATCAGGATAGGATACCCAGTAAGGTGAAGGAATAATTACCTCATCTCCCGGACCAAACAATGCCTGAGCAATGTTATAGAGAGAGTGCTTTGCTCCACAGGATACAAGAATATTTTCTTTTCCGTATTTTAATCCGTTGTCTCTTTCAAGTTTTTCAATTATCGCCTCTTTAAGTTCATCAATTCCACCAACAGGAGTGTATTTTGTAAATCCATCTCTGATTGCCTTTATTGCAGCTTCCTTAATATGCTCAGGAGTATCAAAGTCTGGCTCTCCTACTCCGAAATTTACCACATCAAAGCCTTTTGCTTTAAGTTCCTTTGCTTTTGAATCAACTGCAAGTGTAGGTGAAGGTTTAACCTTTTTGGCCCTTTCCGCTATCATGTTTCCTCCTCTTTGATATATTTTCTTTTTGCTCTACTTCCTAAGGAAGTTAATACTTCATAAGGGATTGTTTCTGCCCATTCGGCAATATCATAGGCTGTAACTTTTTCATTACCTGATTCTCCAAGCACGATAACTTCATCATCAACTTTTGCCTCAGGAATATCTGTTAGGTCTATCATTGTAAGATCCATACAGACTTTGCCTATAACAGGCGCTTTTTTGCCCCTAACAATAACCCATGCACGGTTACTTAACTTTCTAAAGTATCCATCAGCATATCCTACAGGAATAACTCCAATTAGACTATCTCTCTTTGTTATAAAAGTTCTTCCATAGCTTATTGGTGAACCTGCTGGAAGTTTTCTTATATCAACCATCTTGGTTTTAACTGTCATGCAGGGTCTTAAATCACTATCAAAGTTTTGACAGTATCCATAGAGCATCAGACCTGGTCTTACTGCATCAAACAAAGCCTCTGGATAAGCTATTCCATCAGAGTTTGTGATGTGGAATACCGGATTAATTCCCAAAGCTTTAACGCATCTCTGAATTTCCTTAAATCTGTTTATCTGCTCAGCAGTCCACTCTCTGTTTTTTGCTTCCGAAAGATGACTCATAATACCTTCAATTTTTATATTTGGTAACTGAGCTATTTTCCTTATTGTCTCACAGGGTGCATCATAAATTCCAAGTCTTCCCATGCCTGTTTCCACTTTGATATGAACCGATAAGGAGGTATTTCTTCTTACTGCTTCTTTTGAGAGAGCCTCAACCTGTTTAAAGTCAAATATTACAGGAGTAAGATTGTATTCAAATATTCCTTCAACTTCTCTGTCAAAAAGAACGATGATTTTAGACTTTATTCCTGCCTGTCTCAGCGCAACTGCTTCTTCAAAAAAAGCTACTCCAAAGGCAAAGATGTCCTGTTTTTCAAAAAATTGGGCAACCTCTACTGCTCCGTGTCCATAGGCATCAGCTTTTACAATCGGTATTATCCTGCAGGCTGGATCCACTGATTTTACGATGTTTTTTATCCTTTGAAAGTTGTGGTTTAAGGCTTTTAAATCTATCTCTGCTTCAAGAAATCTCACATCTATTTTTTGCTCTCATCTTCCTTTTTTGGAGTTACATCAATCTCATCCTTTTCAGATGTGGCTTTTTTAAAGTTTCTTATGGCTTCTCCAATTCCTCTTCCAATCTGTGGTAGTCTTGTTGCTCCAAAAAGAATTATGACTATTACAAGAATTATCATTAACTCCTGTGTTCCTAAGCCAAACATTTTTTGCCCTCCTCTGTAAGAATTTTTAAGTCTTCCTCTGTATTTATGTTAATAAAAGATAACCCTTCTTCATCCAAATTTGCAACATCAACTACCTGAGCTTTAACATCCTCAATGAGTTTCATCATGCTGAGTTTGTCCTGTTTGAGCAGATTTTCCAATTCATTCAATATATCCTTAGAGTAAATTCCTGGTAAAGGATAAATTTTCTCTCTATAGCGAGCAACAGTAATAGGAGTTTTCCTATTAGCATGTTTTTCGCTCAGGAAATAAACAATTTCTTTTTTAACAAAAGGCATATCGCATGCAAAGGCAAATACATCGTATCTGGAATTTTTCAATGCCACATGAATTCCTGCCATTGGTCCTTTGAAAGGATAAATGTCTCCAAGCACAGGGATTCCTGTATAAAAGTAAAACTCTGGAGAGTTTGTAACAATGAAAACTTCTTCAAATACTTCCTTTAAATTGGTAAGAAGAATATCAACGAGCTTTTTATTATCTAAAGAGAGCAAACATTTATTGATCTTCATCCGTGATGATTTTCCACCTGCGAGTATTACACCTGTAAGAGCTATTTTAGATGACCACTGCACCAAGATATCCTACAACTCTGTTATAGTCTCTGCTTACCTCAGCAGAGGTAGTGTATTTAATGATCTGAACTTCCTTTGCACCAAGAAGCTTTGTTGTCTGAAGCATAACTGTTGTTGGAATTATTCCGCACATTGATATCTTATGCTCCATTACAGTATTGTAAAGTCCCTGAGGATCAAAGGCTTTTATTTTTTCAATAGCCAGTGCATCCACCTTTCTCGCCAGATCATCGGGTAAATAGTGACTCATATCTGTGCTTGAAATGATAACAACTCTACTTTCAAGTCCAAGTTCTTTAACTGCCCTGGCAATTCCCTGTGATAGATTGAAACATTCCTCAAGAGAAAGCATCTTCAATGTTATTGGTACAATCTGAGCTTTAGGATTTAGCTTATAAATAAACGGGAGCTGAACCTCTAAGGAATGCTCGTAAACATGAGCCTGAAAGTCTTCTTTTGCAGAAGAGTAACTCAGGATTTTACTTGCAAGTTCTTCATTAATCTTTAAACTTCCTAAGGGTATTTCCCACTCTCCCTCTCTCATCAAAGAAATATCTGCTCCATAACCGGTATGATTTGGTCCAAGAAGAATGAATATTTCTTTTGGTATCATTTTTGAATATACTAAACCTGCTACATGGCCAGAGTAAACATATCCTGCATGAGGACATATTGCACCATAGCAGTTGATTCTTTCCTGAGCGGGTATGTATTCTTCAATTTCATAGATAAGCTCTTTAGGATTAGATGGATAAAAATATCCTGCTACTGCTGGCTTTCTCCTTAACATCTTACACTTCCTCTTCTATTTCTGTACCTGTGTACATATCAGTATAATCAAGGAATCTCGTATAATCCTGTAGAAAAGTAAGAAGAACCGTGTCAGTGGGACCATTTCTTTGTTTGGCTACAATTACCTCAGCCCTTCCTTTATTAGCAGCATTTTTCCTGTTGTATACTTCGTCTCTGTAAAGAAAGATTATTACATCTGCATCCTGCTCAATTGCGCCTGATTCCCTTAAGTTAGCAAGGGTTGGTCTTTTGTCAGAGCTTTTTTCTACTGAACGATTTAGCTGACTTAGTGCAATTACAGGTACTTTAAGTTCCTTTGCCATAGCTTTAAGTGAACGGGATATGTCGGCTATTTCCTGTTCTCTTACATCATATGTATTTCTGCTTCTCATAAGCTGAAGATAGTCTATGATAACCAATCCGAGTCGACCTTTTTCCATCTTAAGTCTTCTTGCCTTTGCTCTAATTTCAAGAACGCTCATCTGAGATGAATCGTCAATATAAATAGGAGCTTCACTGAGCTTAACTGCTGCGTCTGTTATACGCTCCCAGTCTCTCTTGGTTATAAATCCCTTTCTCAGTGCTGATGAGTTAACCATTGCTATGCTACTGAGAAGTCTCATTGCAATCTGTTCTTTTGACATTTCAAGGCTGAAGAAGGCAACCGGTTCTCCAAGTTCAACTCCAACATGCTGGGCAATATTCAACGAAAAAGCAGTTTTTCCCATTCCCGGTCTTCCACCAATAATTATGAGGTCACCCGGCTGAAAACCTGATGTCAATGCATCAAGATCTTTGAAACCTGAAGGAATTCCAGTTATTACTGCCTTTTTCTCATACATGCTTTCTATTATCTTAAATGTGTTTTTAACGACATCTTTCATATGATAAAAACTCGTATTTGTTCGTTTCTCTGAGATTTCAAAAATCAATCTTTCAGCAAAATCAATCATTTCTTCAGCGTCTTCGGGTTCTTCATAAACCTTTGTAACAATCTCTGTGCAGGCACGGATAAGTGATCTCAGTAAGGCTTTTTCTCTTACCAGCTTGGCATGATATCTTATATTCGCTGCAGTAGGGACAACTGTAGTGAGAGTTCCGAGATAACTAACTCCTCCAACATCTTCAAGTTCTCCCTTATCCCTTAGATGTTCTGTCAGAGTAATGAGATCGATCGGCTCATTTCTGTCAAAAAGCTCAAGCATTGCCTGATAGATCTTTCTATGTCTTTCACTGTAGAAGTCTTCAGGAGAGAGTATTTCAATTGCTTTTGTTATTGCTTCTCCCTCAAGAATTATTGCACCAAGAACAGCCTGTTCAGCTTCAAGGCTTTGCGGAGGAAGCCTGAGAGCAGTACTTTCTATTTCCTGTAAATAAGCCATTATTCTCCTACGACATTAACTTTTAACTTTGCAGTTACATTTGAGTGAAGTTTAACCTCTACTTCATACTCTCCTAATCTTTTGATAGGCTCTAGTATATTGATTTGTTTTTTGTCAATTGAAAAACCCTGATTTTGTAAAGCCTCTGCTATGTCTTTTGCTGTAATAGAACCAAAAAGTTTTTGATCTTCACCAGCTTTTGCTTTAATTACAAGATTAAGAGCACCAAGTCTTTCTGCAATTGACTCTGCATCCTGACGCTTTTTCTTAGCTTCTTCTTCAAATTTTTTCTTCTGATACTCAAGAGCTTTCAAGTTTTTCTCATCGGCAATCAGGGCAAGACCTCTTGGTAAAAGAAAGTTTCTTGCATATCCATCTTTTACATTAATAATTTGACCAGCCTTACCCAATCCATGAACATCCTCTTTGAGAATTACTTTCATTACTGCCCCCTCACAAATTTTTTCATTTAAATATATCATACCATATTAAGAAAGGTATAGTAAGCCTGCTTATTTTGACTGGTCTCTTTACTGTGACTTTGAAGGTTACTCAACCAGCAACAGGCTCCTTTTAACATAATCAGTACAACGGCATAGTAATTAGCTGTTGGGCTTTTCTATTCTATTAATTCAACGAGCACCTGCCATGAAAAGAGGATTCGCAAAAATCATAAAGAGCGTTGACGAAGAATTTCATAGAGTAACACAGCAGCGCTCATGGCAACATTGAGGCTTTCTGTTTTACCTCTATGAGGAATTCTACAACTTATGTGTTTTATCTTTTTTAGTTCTTCACTTACTCCATGAGATTCATTTCCGAAGGCAACTGCTACGGGCAGTGTAAGGTCTAAGTTAAAACAGGGCTGTTTTGCCTTCAGCTCTGTGACTACAAGAGTTATTTTATTCTTTGAGATGAACTCATTAATTTCCTCATAGGAAACCTCTATCAAAGGAATAAAAAATATGCTTCCCGCAGAAGCTCTTAAAACCTTGCCTGAAAGAGGATTGCATGTTCCAGAAGTAAGTAATATTGCCTCTGCACCAAGAGCTTCAGAGGCACGAATGATTGTGCCAAGATTTCCGGGGTCCTGAATTCTGTCTGCAATAACAATAAGTGTGGGATTTTTTATTTCATTGATATTGCTGAATTTAAATTTTGCCATTGCAAAAATACCCTGTGGAGTTACAGTATCTGAAATCTCTTTTGCAATCTTTTGAGATATACCTATAACTGAAAATTTATCCTGAAGAGTTTTGAAAAACTCACTATGTCTTTCAATAAAACTATCAGTGACGAGTATTTTCTCAAGCTGAACATTAGTTGAATTAATCGCTGTCTCAATAAGATTTATTCCTTCAATAAAGACTCTTTCTTCAGGTTGCTTAATGATTTTCTTTATCTCCTTTATCAGAGGATTTTCTGAGCTTTGAATCCATTTCATTGTCTAAGCTCAATAAAGGATTCAGGAATGCTTTCAATGATGTCTCCTGCAATAAGTCCATGATATCCTTTTTTCTTAGAAGCTATGTCTCCACTTAGTCCATGTATAAAACAACCAAGCAAAGAGGCATGAAAAGGACTCAGTCCCTGTCCAATGAGCGAGGCGATTATACCTGTAAGCACATCTCCTGAGCCAGCAGTAGCCATTCCAGGATTTCCTGTTGTGTTTAGATATGCTTTACCCTGAGGTTCTGCAACAACTGTGGGAACTCCCTTTAAGACAAGCACTACCCCGAAGTCTTTTGCCACCTTTTGGGCAATGTTAATTCGCTGTCTCTCAATATCCTTCACTGAGATGTTTATAAGCCTGCTTAACTCACCGGGATGAGGGGTGAGAACAATCTGAGACCGGGCATTTTTTAGAACATCCAGCAATCTGGCAAGAACTGTTATTCCATCGGCATCAATTACAATTGGACATGGACAGTTTAAAATGAGTTCTTTCAGGAGAAACTCTATGTCCTCATTAACTCCAACTCCGGGACCAAAGGCAACAGAGTTTGCCCTTTCTTTAATAAATTCCATAATTTCAGGTAAAGCCTGTTTTGAAAGAGTATTCGTTGTGCAGGGAAGTGGAAGAAGCATCTCTTCAAGAACTTTACTTTGAAAAACCACTTTAAGTGCTGCAGGAACTGCCATTGTTACAAGTCCTGAACCTGTCCTCAGTGCTGCTTTTGCTGTCATCAATGCTGCACCTGTTTTCCCCGTAGAGCCTGCAACTACAAGAACATGTCCGTATTTTGTTTTATGGGAATAGGCAGGTCTTGGGGGGATAAGAGAGCGGGCAAAAGATTTCTCAATTGTTGAGATTTTTAAATCTTCAGAGTCAGTTAACTCCTCTGGAAATCCTATATCTTCAACGAAGAGTTTACCTGTATATTCCCTGCCAGGATAAATGAGATGACCTATTTTTGGAAGCCCAAAAGTTACTGTCACATCTGCTCTGACAGCAACTCCTAAAATCTCTCCTGTATCTGAAGAGACACCTGAAGGTATATCAACAGCCACAACCTGTTTCTTAAGAGAATTAAGAATTTCAATAAAATTAGCAAGTTCACCTTCAATGGCTCTTTTAAGTCCTGTACCGAATATTGCATCAATAATTAAATCTGCCTTTGATATATCCTCTTTTTCTGGATATCCTTCAATTACAGGAACTCCAAACTTTTTTGCTATGTCAAGCTGGACTTTGCAGTCATTTGAGAGTTTTTCGTCAGAGAAAAGCTTGAAAATTTTTATGTTTTTGACTTTATTTTTAAGTATTCTTGCACAGGCAATACCATCACCACCATTGTTACCAGGTCCAGCAATGGCAATAACATTCTGAGGATTGAATTCAAGCACATATTTTGCAACTGCTAAGGCAGCCCTTTCCATAAGAACCAGTGATGGAATTCCATAGTGTTCAATCGTTAGTCGATCAATTTCTGCCATTTCTTTGGATGTAACCACTTTCATAAAGACATTATAGCATAACTTTTTTCACCCATTACTGTATACATCACTCTATCTCCCATCAAATTGTTCAAACTAAAATAAAAGTGTTATAATTTTTTATGCTTAACACACTGAAAATCTTTGAAGATCTCAAAGAAGAACTTTCAGAGGCAGCAGCAAGAAAAATAGCCTTTTATCTGGGAAAAACCTATGAAGAACTTGCAAATATCGCAACAAAGGAAGAAATAAGAAGTCTTCAAAAAGTAGTTGCTGAACTCGCTGAAGCTCAGAAAAAAGCTGAAGAGAGACTTACTAGACTTGAACAAACTGTTGCAGAGCTCGCTGAGGCTCAGAAAAAAGCTGAAGAAAGACTTACAAGACTTGAACAAACTGTTGCAGAGCTCGCTGAGGCTCAGAAAAAAGCTGAAGAAAGACTTACTAAACTTGAACAAACTGTTGCAGAGCTAGTTGAGGCACAGAAGAAATTTGAAGAGAGACTTACAAGACTTGAACAGACAGTTGCAGAGCTCGCTGAAGCTCAGAAAAAAGCTGAAGAGAGACTTACAAGACTTGAACAAACTGTTGCTGAGCTCGCTGAGGCTCAGAAAAAAGCTGAAGAAAGACTTACTAGACTTGAACAAACTGTCGCAGAGCTCGCTGAGGCTCAGATACGTACAGAGCAAAGACTGAATGAGCTTGCTGAAGCTCAGAAAAAAACTGAGGAAGAACTCAGAAAGCTCATAGGTGAACACAAAAAAACAAGAGAACAACTTGGTGGACTTGCCCACACTGTAGGTTACATTCTTGAAGACAGAGCATACAAAGGACTGCCTGAACTTCTTAAGAGAGACTTTGCAGTTGAGGCAATAGATTTTATCAAAAGAGATTTTATTGAAATCGAACCAAACAGATATGAAGAGATAAATATCTATGGTAAAGGCAGAATTGATGGAAGAGAAATATGGATACTTGGAGAATGCAAAACACAACTTAAGAAGACAGACATAGACAGTTTTCTGAATAAAATCAAAAGAATAGAGAAAATTCTAAAAGGTGAAAAAATATTTGTGACAGTAACTTATCAGGCATCACCGCCTGTGAGAAAGTATGCACAGGAAAAAGGCGTAAGGCTCTACTTCTCCTACGAGATGCCTCTTTAGTTATGATAGGATAGGACAATCCTAACATTTTCTCTCTGTTGCATTCGCTATTACATCCTCATTAAGATATATCTATCGTAAGAGATGACTTATCAAACGCAAACTGCTTTGTCAACTCGTTAGAAAAACTGATATAATCAAATCAATTAACATTTGAAGGGGGTCAGTTATGGTTATCCTTGGAGTAAATGTTGACCATGTTGCTACTGTAAGACAGGCAAGAAGAACTTTTGAACCAGACCCTGTAATGGCAGCTTCTCTGGCCATACTCGGTGGAGCAGATGGAATCACAGTTCACCTGAGAGAAGACCGCAGACACATTCAGGACAGAGATCTGAGAGTTCTCAGAGAAGTTGTTCCCTGTGAGCTTAATCTTGAGATGGCTGCAACTGAAGAGATGATAAATATCGCACTAAACATTAAGCCTGATATGGTTACCCTTGTTCCAGAAAAAAGACAGGAACTTACAACCGAAGGAGGGCTTAATGTTATTGACAATAAACAATCATTGAAAGAAGCAGTAGCAAGAATCAAAGATGGTGGAATTCCTGTAAGCCTCTTTATAAATCCTGATAGAGCGTCAATTGAGTGTTCAAAGGAAATTGGAGCAGACATGGTTGAGATTCACACAGGATACTACTCTGATACAAAAGGGTTGAATCAGCTTAAGGAGCTTGAAAGAATTAAAGATGCTGTTGCATACTCCCTAAGCATCGGACTTAAGACAAATGCAGGTCATGGATTAAACTACTACAATGTCAAACCTATTGCAGCAATAAAAGGATTGAGAGGACTTTACATTGGACACAGTATAATTGCAAGGGCTGTTCTTGTTGGAATTGAAAGGGCAGTAAGGGAGATGAAAAATCTTATTCGTGAGGCTTGCATTAATGCTTAAAGTAAGCGTTGCAAATCTAACTCTTTCAGAGTATTTAGCAGAAATCAGGGACTACATTCAGAGTATATCTGAATATAGATGGATAGTTGCAGAGATAGCAAAAGTGGACTGCGACAAAAATGGAAACTACTGGATTGAGCTTATTGAGAGAAATGACGATGAGATTGTTGCAAAATGTGATGCAGTAGTATGGAGTAGAAATGCTAGCACCATCGCTAACTTTTTTATTAAAACAGGAATACAGTTTAACAGGGGCATAAAAATTCTATTTCTTGGTAAAGCAATTTTTCACGAAAAGTATGGCTTTAAAATAAGTATCTATCAGATTGATCCTTCCTTTACTGTCGGCGAGATGGCTTTAAAGAAGGAAGAAACAATAAGGAGACTCAGGGCAGAGGGACTCATTGATAAAAATAAACTCATTGAGATTCCTGCGGTGATTCAGAGAATTGCAATTATATCAAGTGAATCTGCAGCAGGATATGAGGATTTTTTGAAAATCCTAAAGGGAAATAAATTTGGATTTAAATTCCACACAAAACTCTTTGATGCTTTTGTTCAAGGTGAGTATGCTGTAAACTCTTTGATTGAAGCCTTTCAAAGATGTTCCTCTGAATGTAAAGCTTTTGATGTGGTTGTCTTAATTCGTGGTGGTGGTTCTGTTTCTGATCTTGCTATTTTTAACGAGTATGAACTTGCAAAAACAATGGCTCTGATGCCAATACCGGTATTTACAGGAATAGGACACACAAGAGATGAGACTGTTGCAGACTTTGTTGCATCCATTTCATTTAAAACACCCTCTGAAGTGGCAAAGTTCATACTTGACAGAGCTCTAGATTTTGACTCAAAAATTGATGCTCTCAGCCAGAGAATCCGTCATAAAGTTGAAAAATTTCTCAGTGTTGAAACATCAAAAAGTAAAACTCTGGAGGATAGATTTAAACTGGCTTTAAAAAACTCAAGGGAAAGACTTTTACAGAAAATGAATCTCATAGTAAGCGAAGTTCACAACAATGTCCTTAAAAGAGTTCACAGTGAGAGGGAACTTATCTTCAAAGTTAAACAACAGCTCTATAAAAAAACAAACATGATTATTACAGCCAAACACTTAGAGATGACAAACATCAACAACAAGATTAAGATAAAGCTTAGCGAAAAAATTACAAAGGAAAACTTCAAAGTAAAATCTTCCACTGAAACTCTCTTTACAAAATTGAAAAACATATTTGCAATGAAAAAAATTCAGATAGAAAGAGCTGGTGAAAAACTTCAACTTCTCAGTCCGGAAAACATATTAAAGAGAGGATACAGCATTACTTACTTAAATGGCAGGGTGTTAAAAAACTCGCAGCAAGTTCCAATAGGTGCCAATGTTGAGATTAAACTTTATAGAGGAATGCTTACCGCAGAAGTAACGAGAAAGGAGGAAGACAATGGAGAACTTAAGCTATTCTAAAGCTATGAAAGAGATTGAAGAGATTTTGAAATACATAGAATCACAGGAAGTTGATGTGGATGTTCTCGTTGAAAAGGTAAAGAGAGCAACAGAACTTATTCGCTTTTGCAAAAGCAAACTAAAGTCGGCAGAGGAAGAACTTCACAAAACTCTTATTTCCCTGGAAGAGCAAAACTCTACTGATATAGAGCCCTTTTAAATGACTTCGTGGAAAAAAAATCTTTACTTTGTTTTAGTTGAACCAAAAGAGCCCGGCAACATCGGAGCTTCTGCGAGAGCAATAAAAAACATGGGCTTTGAAAAACTCATCCTCGTAAATCCTGCACCACTTACAGATGAAGCTTACTGGATGGCATGGGCAAGTCAGGATATTCTTGAGAATGCTGAAATCTATAAAAACCTTGATGATGCCTTGAAAGACAAAGCAGTTGTCGTTGGAACAACCCGTAGAAGAGGCTCAAAAAGAGGAGCAATAGTGGATGTAAGGGATGGAGTTAAGAGAATTTTTGAAGTAGCTCAGGACAACAAAGTTGCCATACTCTTTGGCAGAGAAGACAAGGGGCTTTTCAACGAAGAAGTTGAAAAATGCGGATTTCTTATTACAATTCCCACATCAGAGCTACAGCCTTCATTAAATCTTGCTCAGGCAGTATTAATAGTTGCCTACGAACTCATGAGATGCGAGGAGATAAAAGATTTTCACATGCAAAGACAGTTTTATGTGGATCAGGAGGAACTTAAAAAGCTCTATGAAAGACTATTCACTGTTCTTAAGAAAATTGGATACATCCCTGAAGATCCTGATCTTGAGAAAAGAATAATGAACAACTTCAGACACCTCTTTGGAAGAACAGGGCTTACATTCTGGGAGTTGAAACTTCTTCACGGACTCTGTAGTCACATAGAAGAAAAGCTTGTAAATGGCGATATTATCTAAAATAAATTATGTTTTCCGATGAAAAAAGGGCAGTAAAAAGAATCAAAGATAAACTTCTAAAAGCATTAGAAGAGGAACTTATATACTTAATAGCATTTGGTTCAAGAGTTAGAGGCGAATTTAGATAACATACTTATCATATTCAATGAAGAAGAGATAAAAACAGGAATTGCTTTCTCACCGGTTGTAAAGTCTTTAGAGATATCTGAAAAAGAGAAAAAATTTTACACTACTTTTTTACATAAATATTAAAAGAGACGGCAAACTTCGTTTTCACTTCATTTCATCAAACCTCAGGCGTTTACATAGTAATAGGCAGATGTGAAATTTTTGTTGAATTTATAAAAATATTTTGATAAAATTTGTAAAAAATGAACTTTACATCACTGATACCTTATACTGAATCAATTCCTGCTCCTCATGAAATCTTTATTGTGCTTGAACAATTCTTTTTCCTGATACACATAGTCATAATTAACTCAATTGTTGGACTTGGAATAATAACACTCTACAAGTGGAAAAGAGAAGCCAGCTTTTTTGAAACAAACAAACCTATAGTCAAAAAGATACCTATTCTTTTTGCACTCGGAATAAATATGGCAATACCGGCGCTTCTTTTTCTTCAGGTTGTCTTCGGACATCTCTTTTACACAAGCTCAATTCTCATGGGAACTTTCTGGATTTTAATTATACCTTTTCTCATAATTGCCTATTACAGTTCCTACTTTCACTACAGAAAATTTCAGAGTTCAACTCTCGCAAAACCCGCTTTAGTATTGATGATTTTAATAACTCTTTATATCGCCTTCATGCTCGTCAACAATCTATCAATGATGGAGATGCCATCAAAATGGACTGCCTACTTTTCTGACAGAACTGGAACTATTTTGCTCTGGAGTGTGCCAAGCATTTATCCGAGATTTCTCCATTTTGTTGTAGCATCCCTTGCAGTAGGCGGAATTGCCTATGGAATTTACTTCAGTAAAAAGGAAAACTCTGAAGAAAAAGTTAGGGAAGGACTTAAGATTTTTGCCTACGCAACTATGATTCAGGTTGTTGTGGGATTCTGGTTTCTTCTGAGTCTTCCTCAGGAAATAATGCAAAAGTATATGGGCAAAGATATATTTGCCACATCTGTACTTGTCTCTGGAATAGTCACAGCTCTATTAGCGATATTTACATCTCTAAGGGGAAGGCTTAAGGAGAGCATAGTACTACTTGCCTTAACTCTGATTTTTATGGCAATAAACCGATACAATCTGAGAATTTTCCAGCTTGAAGGAAGTTTTACTCCTTCACAGCTCAATGTAACACCTCAGTGGGATGTATTTGCTGTGTTTGTCGTTATTCTGCTCATTGGAACTGGAACGATTATTTATATGCTCAGGCTGAGTTTTAGTAAAAAATAGAGGGAAGATATGAACTATCCTGTATGGGAACTATACTGGCTTAACTCAGGAACATTGATAGCAATTATAGCAGTTCTTCATGTATTTATCTCCCATTTTGCAGTAGGTGGTGGCATATTTTTATGGCTTACAGACTTAAAAAGTGTAAAAGAAGGCAACATTGCTTTAAGACAATATGTTCGGAGACACATATGGTTCTTCCTTCTTCTTACAATGGTTTTTGGTGGAGTTTCAGGAGTTGGAATCTGGTTTATAATTGCTCTTTCAAGCCCCTGGGCTACTTCAGTACTTATTCATACCTTTGTTTTTGCATGGGCAATTGAGTGGGTTTTCTTCATTGTAGAGATTGTGTCACTGCTTATCTATCACTACAAGTTTGAGTCACTTTCAGACAGAAACCGTCTTAGAGTTGCCTTTATCTATGCTGCTTCAGCATGGTTGAGTCTTTTCATAATCAATGGAATTATAACTTTCATGCTAAGTCCAGGGCAGTGGCTTCAGACAAACAACTTCTGGCATGGATTTTTCAATCCCACAAATCTTCCTGGACTGTTTTTCAGAACATTTATATGCATAATGTTCGCAGGGCTTTTTGGCTTTGTTACAGCGGTGTTTGAAAAGAATGACAGTCTGAGACAGACACTCCTAAAATACTGTGCAAAATGGCTTTACATTCCTCTTCCTTTTCTTATCCTGTCAGCTTTCTGGTATTTTTACTCAATTCCTGAGAATGCAAGGCTTACAAACTTTGTTTTAAATAAACAAACTGCCAATGCTGTAAATGTATTCATTTTATCTACTGTTCTGCTATATCTATTAGCTTTAGTCATGGTATTCAGAACCTCAAAGGCTTTACAGCGTGTTTCAGTTTTTGTGCTTCTCATTATTGGGTTATCATGGATTGGTGGATTTGAGTACATGAGGGAATATGCAAGAAAACCCTATGTTATCTATGGATATATGTATTCGCCTTCTATTTTGGTTCATGATGAAGAGAAACTAAATAGAGAGGGATTTCTCAAACATGCAAAATGGACTGCTATTAAGGAAGTAACAGAAGAAAACAGAGTTCTCGCAGGAAGAGAGCTCTTCAATCTTCAGTGCTTAAGCTGTCACACAATAGGAGGAGTAAAAAATGATATTATAGAGAAAACAAAGGGACTTACCTACTTTGGAATCATCTCTCAGCTTTATGGACAGGGTAAAATTCTTGATTACATGCCAAAGTTCATTGGAAATGAGAGGGAGATGGAAGCTCTTGCTGCATTTATAAAGTCTTTACATAAAAAGCAGGACCCAAATATACAGCCTTTTACAGTAAAAGAGGAAAATGTAGAAATTCCGACCTTTAATCCTGACAAAGATAAATATGTACTGCTTGCATGGAGCACCCTTGGAGAAAAATGTATAACCGATGCTGACAGATGGTTTTCATTCCTCTATCCAGGAAGCACTCTACAGGCTATACTGATAAAAAGAGGTAAAAAACCTAAAATAATCTCTGATGGAATAGAGATTCACTATGAAGTTCAGAAAGGCTATGAAAATCCATCAAAACACGTAGATTTTTGGAAATACTCACAGAGCCTGAAAAGCAAAAAAATACAAGAGAATATAGGCTTAACTGGTAAGGGACTCAAAGGTGTCTTTGATTATGACGGAGAGAGGAAGATATTTTCAGCAGAAGGTATCCCTGTGATACCTTACAGAGACGATGGAGTATTCAATCCATATCCAGTCTTTGATATTAAAGCAATTGAAAAAGGCACAAATAGGATTCTACAGCAGACAAAAGTTGTTGCACCTGTATCAACTGAGTTAAGATGCTTCCTGTGCCATGGTGGGACACCGAGATGGAATGGTATCTCTGGAATTTCCGATGAGACCGCAAAAAATATACTTCAAATTCATGATAGAAGACACGGTACAAAGCTTCTTGAGAGTGCACTAAAAGGTAAACCTCAGATGTGTCAGAGCTGTCATGAAGACTTCATAGTTAAATCAAAGGGAATAAAGGGTCATAATAGCTTTTCAGCTTCCATGCATGGCTGGCATGCAAACTACATTCCCTACAAAGATGAAAGAGCCTGTAACTTCTGCCATCCCAATGATACAAGGGGAAATACAAGATGTAACAGGGATATTCACTCAAAACTTGGAATAGGTTGTACCCAATGTCATGGAAAGCTTGATGACCATGCAGCATCTGTTTTACTCTCTCAGGAAGGAACAAGAACAGCAAAACTTTTACTTAAAAATTTAAATCCCGAAACTCCCCTCGCTCAGATAAATCCTCGAAAACCATGGGTTAACCAACCTGACTGCCTTAACTGTCATATAGGTTTTCAGAAACCTGATAAAAGCTCAAGCTCTTTTAATAAATGGACATCAGATGGAAAAATGCTTTTCAGAAATAGAGATGACTCAACAGGAAGACTGCCATGCACAGCATGCCATAGCTCACCTCATGCAACCTATCCTGCATTTAATGAATATGGCAAAAACAGAGACAACATTCAGCCAATGCAGTATCAGGGTAATCCTCTTCCAATTGGAGCTCAGATGAAGTGCTCTGTCTGTCACATTGAGAAAATGGACAGAGCTTCAGCACATCATACCAATATGTTGAGAGAGTTTCGCAATAGAAACATCTTGAAGTAATTTGCAGGATTTTCAATTTTTTTGTAAAATTTTACTTAAGAAAAATTATAAACTGGAGGAAAATATGGCAGGCTTGGCAAAAGAAGTTGATATTGTAAGAGGTGATGTAATCTATGATGATGGAACTCACAAATTTATCTGGCTTGGATGGGAAGAACATGAAGAAGAAGGACTGGTTCAGGTAAATCAGTATCTCATTGAGAATAAAAATGTAGGAGTAATTCTTGATCCCGGAGGTGTTCATGTTTTTCCAAGAGTTGTGGCAAATGTCTCAAGGTATGTTGACCTTGATAGAATTCAGCATCTTTTCTTTTCCCATCAGGACCCTGATGTATCCTCTGGAGTTGCTCTATGGCTAAGCGTAACGCCTGCTAAAGTATATATCTCAAAATGGTGGGTAAGGTTTCTTCCCCATTATGGAATATTTGATATGGCAAGAATTGTTCCACTTGAGGAAGGTGGTGGCAGAATTCAACTTCCTTCAGGAGACTATCTTGAGATAATTCCTGCCCATTTTCTCCACTCTGTTGCCAATTTCCATGTTTATGATCCCCGTTCAAAAACCTTATTTACAGGCGATCTCGGCGCTGCCATATTTCCAAAGGGACAGAGATATGCCTATGTGGAGGATTTTGATAGTCACTTGAAACTTATGGAAGGATTTCATAGAAGATATCTTGCCTCAAACAGTGTAGTTAGAAAATACATTGAAAAAGTAAGAAGGCTTGAGATTGAAAGAATAGCTCCCCAGCATGGAGCAATAATCTATAAAAAAGAACACATTCATAGATTCTTTAACTGGCTTGAAAATTTGAAATGCGGTGTTGACATTGCAGATGAGTTCTACAGATAAACTCAAATAAAAACAAATTGGGGGAAACTATGTTTTTCAGAAGAAAAAAAAGGACAAATCTCACAAAAAAAGATATTGATACAAATCTTGCCCTTATCAAGACTCTATCATCTGGTATTATAAAATCAAATATTGTCGGTTCAACGATTTCAAATACGATGGGATTGATTGACTCTAACTTTTCAAGGATAAGAGATGAAGTTTCATCCATTGCAACAGCTATGGAAGAGATTGACACCACCATAAGGGATATGTCAAGAAGTGTTGCCTCCATAAACGAGGAAGTTCAGCAGATGGTTAAACAGAATGAAATGATGGATAATGAACTTGAAAAAAGAGTAAAAGATATTGAATCACATAATGAAAAAATAATAGAGGTTGTCTCAAACATAAAAGACCTCGGACAGGCTACCCAGAACATTGGTAACATCGTTACCGCTATCTCTGATGTGGCGGATCAGACAAATCTTCTTGCTCTTAATGCATCAATTGAAGCAGCAAGAGTTGGAGAAGCGGGAAGAGGATTTGCAGTTGTGGCAGATGAGATAAGGAAACTATCTCAGAAAACAGAGGCTTTAACAAAGGATATCAGCAAAATACTTGGTAATTTGAGCGAAAGGGTGATAGTTGCTGTTAAAGAGGTTGAAAAAATAAAGGAGCTATTTTCAGGAATTGAGCAAGATATGAAAACAATAAGAATGTCCTTTGAAAAAACTAAAGCAATGTCAGATACTGTTGGAGATGCAGTAAATACTCTTTCAACAGCAATAGAAGAACAAAGTCAGGTATTAACTGATGTTTCAAAGAGAATTACCAATACGGCATCAATGCTCAATGAAACATACAAAGTTTTCTCAACTGTAGTAAAAGTCAATGACGAAATCTCAAAGATGACAAAATTCTGAGACATGCAAAATAATATTTTAAAACTTGCCATTTGTCCTCACTGCATTAATGAAGAGGAACTTTATTTATGGGGAAAAATATCTGAAAATCTCAGTAAAACTCTTAATAGGAAAATTGATTTAATTACATTTAGCGATTTTATGAAAGAGGAAGAATCCCTGAGGAAAGAAAATTTTCATATATATTATGCTAATCCTGACACAGCAATTTATCTCATGCAAAAAGGCTATGAAATCATCGGAAAGCTAAAAGATGAAAATAACCAACTCTGCAGTATCAGCAGGAAAGATTATTCATCCGATAAGGACATAATCAAGCTTGCAGTTATCAAAAGAAAGTATTTTTTCCTACCTATTCTTTTCCATAAAAAAGAATTTAGAAAGTTTCAATTAGTATTTGCAAATAGCTATGAGGAAATCATTGAACTTTTGCAAAAAAAAGAGGCAGATGTAGGTTTTATCTACACAAAAATGCTAAGAAGGTTGAAAGATGAATACAATATAAAATTTGATGAAAACTTTTGTTTTAATCTACCCCACTATATCTTAATTCATCCTTCTATCAGTAATTTCAAAGAAGATATTCTTTCCCTGCCAGAAATTGAGAGAGTAACTCAAAAAGAAGTGGAAAATTTAAAGCTGATGTTTGCACAACTTGAAAAAATGCTTGAAGAATGGGCTAATAGCAACATAATAGAAGCTCTTTTAAATTCACCCAATCTTGGAATAATAATTTATCAGGAAAGGATTGTCTATGCAAACGATTATGCTTTAAGATTTCTTGGATATGAAAAAGAAGAACTATACAACATGAGTAGCTTTGACTTAGTTTACGGCGAAGAAAAGAGCAAAATTATAGAGAACCATCATAGAAGGCTTAGAGGAGAAAAATTTTCATCAGTTTATGAATTAAAGTTCATAAAGAAAGATGGTAGTATTTCATGGGTTCAGTGTCTCACGAATACAATACTTTATCAGGGCAGATACTCAGGTTTAATTCTATTTCACGATATTACTGAGAGAAAACAGAATGAAGAAATTTTAAAAATTCTCAGAGATGTCAATAAAATTATCACTCAATCCATCACTGAAGAGGAGATTTACGAAGGAATATGCAGGTCTCTTGTTGAAAATTTAGGTTTTAAGTTTGTGTGGATTGGAATTCCTGAAAAAGGTAAAATTGTACCCCTTTATCACTATGGTGAGGAACAGGGATTTTTTGATATTCTTGACATAAAAATTGAAGAAGGATATGGGCTTTCTCAAATAGCATTCAAAACAGGTGAAATTCAGATAAATGAAGACTCAAGAGAATATCTTAAAAAAGAGCCCTGTGCAGTAGAACTCATAAATAGAAATTTTATGTCTTCCTGCACCATACCTTTAAAAAAATACGGCAAAGTCGTTTCTCTACTTAAAATATACTCTCAATTCCCTAAATTTTTTAACAAAAACATAGTAAACATACTCGAAGAGATTCAGAATGACCTCTCTTTTGCTCTTGAGAGAGTAGATAGGATAAAACACGATATGATTATTTCTGAAGCACTTAAACACTCCGATACTTGGGTGCTTGTTACAGATGAAAATGGTCATATCCTCTATGTAAATGAAGCAGTAGAGAAAATAAGCGGATACACAAGAGATGAACTTATTGGTAAAAATCCGAGAATATTTAAATCAGGACTCAATCCTCCAGAATTTTACAAGCAAATGTGGGATACAATTCTTTCTGGAAAAATATTCAATGCGATAACTCCCAACAGAAAAAAGAATGGCGAAATTTTCCATGCTGACCTGAAAATTATTCCATTGAAGCTCCCGGGAAATGTTTTAAGATTTGTCGCTGTTGCAAAAGATGTTACGGAAAACATAATGCTCTCTGAGAGAATCAATAAATTGCAAAACTATGATGCATTAACAGAGCTTTTGAATCTCAATGGATTCTCTGTAGAGGTAACTTTAAAATTAAGGGAAACTCATACTAAGGGAGGCTTGGGAGTATTCATACTTATTGATATTGTTAACATGACCTATATAAACAAAATTTTAGGTTTTTCAGGAGGTGACCTTGTACTCAGGCTTTTTGCTCAAAGATTAAAGGAACTTTTTAAAGAAACATATACAATCGCAAGAATTGGAGCAGATACTTTCGGAATATACCTGAGTGTAGATATGGCTCCTGAGATATCAAATGTTTATTCCAGGCTTGTGGAACTTAATAATACAGAGTTTCAGCTTGATGATAAATCAATTTCTATAAATATCAATGCTGCCATATCACTATTCCCAAAGGATGGGGAAACATTTAAAACTCTATATGAAAAGGCTGACATAGCCCTTACAAAAGCAAAAGCTGAAGGAGAAGGAGCAATAAAATTCTTTGATCCAGCAATTGAAAAAGATGTGGAAAAACAATGGGATGTAATAAGTTTAGTTAAAAAAGCCTTTGATGAAAATCTGTTTGTTTTTTATTATCAACCATACTTTTACACTGACAGTTTAAAACTTGCCGGCTATGAAGCTCTTGTTAGAATAGTTGATAAAAGTGGTGAAGTTTATTATCCAAAAGTTTTTATTGATTACATTGAAAACAGTTCATACCTGAGAATGTTTGAAGACTGGGCAATTAATGAAATCGTGCAAAAGATAAAAAAGTGCAACTTAAACATATCTGTAAATATCTCAGGTAAGACTTTTAATAATCCAGAATTTGTTAAGAAATTAGCTCAGATTCCTGAAGAAATAAGAGATAAAATTACCATAGAGATTACAGAGAGAGTGTTTATTGAAAATCCTGAAGATGCGATGGTTCTTATCTCAATGATAAAAAAGATTAAAAATCCACCGAAAATTGCAATGGATGACTTTGGTACAGGATATTCCTCTTTTGTTTATCTGAAAGATTTACCAATTGACATCATAAAGATAGATATGGCTTTTACAAAACAGATGGTCTATGACAAAAAGGCTCTTGCAATTGTTCAGACAATAATTGAGCTCGCAAAAAGGCTTGACAAACTCACCCTTGCTGAAGGTGTTGAAACCAGAGAACAGCTTGAAATTTTAAAATCTTTAAAATGTGATATGGTTCAGGGATTTCTCTTTTCAAAACCTCTTCCCGAAAAAGAAATGAAAAGTGTCATAATAAATTAATGAACCTTCTTTATTTTGAAAAACCCACAAGATACATAAACCACGAAATTAATGCAATTTACAAAGACAGGGAGAAACTCATCAGATTTGCCCTCTGTTTTCCTGATATTTATGAAATAGGCATGTCACATCTTGGCTTAAAAATTCTTTATTCCCTTTTAAACAGTCTTCCGAATGTGTATGCTGAAAGAGTATTTTCACCATGGATTGACATGCAGGAATATATGCAAAAAAATGATATTGCACTCAGTTCCCTTGAAACAAAAACACCTCTCAGAGATTTTGATATTGTAGGATTTTCGCTTCAGTATGAACTTTCATACACTGCTGTTTTAAACATGCTTGAACTTGGCAGAATTCCTTTAAGGTGGCAGGATAGAATTGAGGGTAAATATCCTCTCGTTATTGCCGGTGGTCCCTGTACTGTTAATCCTTTGCCTCTCAATGATTTCATAGATGCTTTCCTGATTGGAGAGGCAGAGGAAGCAATTCTGGAATTTATAAAAGTGTTTGATGAGTGGAAAGAGTCAAATTCTTCTAAAGAGTCTTTACTGAAGGCAATATCAGAAATAGAGGGATTTTATGTTCCCTATAGTGGGAAAAGAACTGTTAAAAGGAGATTTATAAATGACTTAGAAAATGCACCTTTTCCATATGCACCAGTTGTGCCCTATGCAAAAGTTGTTCATGATAGAGTCTCAATTGAAGTATCCCGTGGATGTCCTTCGGGATGTAGGTTCTGTCAGGCAGGGTTTATATATAGACCTCTAAGATTCAGAAGTCCCGGTAGAGTTTTTGAAATTGCAGAAAATCTAATAAAGAATACAGGATACGAAGAACTTTCCCTTCTTTCATTCAGCATAGGACATTACCCCTATTTAACTGAGCTTGTTAGCGCTCTAAATCAACGCTTTTCAGAAAAGGCAGTTGCTGTCTCCCTTCCTTCAATAAGAGCGGATAAAGTAACAAAGGATTTGCTTCAGGCAATTAAGTCTGCAAGAAAAACAGGATTTACAATTGCACCTGAAGCTGCCACTCAGAGGCTTCGCTGTGTAATTAATAAAAATATTTCCGATGAAGATATTGAGAAAGCATGCACCTTTCTTTTTGAGGAAGGCTGGCAGAATATAAAGCTTTACTTCATGATAGGACTTCCAACTGAGACAGAACAGGATATAGAAGAAATTGTTAACTTTTCAAGGAAAATAATAAAAATTGCAAAGAGACACACAAACAGATTTGTTGAGATAAATGTCACTGTGTCTCCCTTTGTGCCAAAACCTCATACTCCATTTCAATGGCTTGGACAGATTAATTTTGATGAAATGGCTAAAAAACTTGATTTTATAAGACAATCCTTTAATAAAAGTAAAATCCACTACAAAGGACACAATCCCCGAATGAGTGTTCTTGAAGCTGCTCTTTCAAGGGGTGATGAAAAAATTGGAGATGTTTTATACAGAGCATGGATTAACGGAGAGAGGCTAAGTGCATGGTCAGATTTATTTGATTTTAGTAGATGGCTCAAAGCAATGGATGAAACAGGAGTTGATCTATTTCACTATGCTAAAAGAGAGTTTTCTTATGAAAAACCGCTCCCTTGGGACTTCATTGATACGGGCGTTAAAAAAGAGTTTCTTAAGAGAGAGCTTGAAAAAGCAGTTAATCTTGAATCCTCAAAGGAATGCACCATTAGATGTGAAGGATGCGGATTGAAATGTAGCAATGATTCTAATAAGGATAAGGTTTTACATCTATCAGTAGGGGCAAAAAAACCGAATAATAAAGAGATTTCTATCACCACAGTAAGATTTTGTCATAGAAAAACAGGATTGATGAAGTATCTTTCTCAGCTTGAATTGGGAAACCTTCTTACAAGAGCATTAAGAATAGCTGATGTTCCCTTTGTCATATCAAAGGGATTTCATCCAAAGCCTGAGATTTCTTTTGGACCTTCTCTGCCTGTGGGAGTTGAAAGCGAAAGAGAGTATTTTGACCTGAAAATTTATGATGAATTCAGGGAAGAATACGTTGAAAGATTAAATAGAGTTTTACCTGAAGGCTTAAAAATAGTTGAGGCAAAGACAGTCCCACCAGAAAGTCCTTCTCTTTCTTCATTTATTCAGAGATACAAATACATTGTACAGCTCAACTATGATTTTCAGCTTGACCAAAATAAGATAGAAAGTCTCACATTAAAAAGGCAGGAAAAACTGCTTTTACTCAAAGATTTTTTAGAGGAGATTAAGATAAATGGCAAGCAAGTATGTATAATAGTAAAAGATTCTACTGACAAAGCAAGAATCTCTGAGATAGTAGAGGCTATTTTTGGAAAAGCTCTCAAAGATTTAAACATAAAAAGAATAGCCATGTATGGCTTTAAGGGAGGATGGTTAGAGCCTTGAGCAATGAACTTTTAATAAACATAACAAAACAGGAATGCAGGGTTGCTCTTCTTGAGGGTGGTCAGGTTGTTGAGTTTTATATCGAAAGAAAAGGTGATTCAAGTTATGTTGGAAACATTTACAAAGGCAAAGTTGTAAAGGTGCTTAAAGGCATGCAGGCTTGTTTTGTGGATATAGGACTTGATAAAGCTGCATTTCTCTATGTAGACGACATAAAAGGTGGAATTAAAGAGCTCTATCCTTTTCTTGAGGGAGAAGAAGAAACTGAGATTATTCCGAAGATTGACTATAAAGATGTATCAATAGAAGAACTTGTTCAGGAAGGACAGGAAATCCTCGTTCAGGTTGCAAAAGACCCCATAGGAACAAAAGGAGCAAGGGTTACATCAAGAATTACCCTACCCGGCAGATATGTTGTACTTATGCCAGGGATGGAACACATTGGAGTGTCAAGAAAGATTGAAGATGAGACAAAAAGAAAACATCTAAAAGAGCTTGCTGCAAAAATTAAGCCCGCAGGATTTGGATTAATTATGAGAACTGTAAGTGAGGATGCCACCGAAGAGGAGATTCAAAGGGATATAGATTTTCTACTTCTTCTCTGGGATAATATTCAGAAGAAGAAAGAAAAAGCTCATGCACCCTTTCTTATTCATAGTGAGTTTGACCTGGTGCTAAGAAGCCTCAGAGATTTTATGAGTCAAAATGTAGACCGAATGATTATTGACAACTACATTGAATGGCAGAGATTGAAAGAGTTTGCTCAGGTTTATTTTCCAAGAATTGCCGATAAAATTGAACTATACGAAGGTGAAGAACCAATATTTGATGCCTTTGGAATAGAAGTTGACCTTGAGAGGGCACTTCACCGTAAAGTATGGCTTAAATCTGGAGGATACATTGTGATTGATCAGACAGAGGCAATGACAGTAATAGATGTAAATACAGGTAAATTTGTCGGCAAAGAAAATCTTGAAGACACAATCTTGAGAACAAACCTTGAAGCAGTCAAAGAAATTGCCTATCAGATAAGGCTTAGAAATCTTGGTGGTATCATTCTAATAGATTTTATTGATATGGAAAAGGATGAAAATAAACAGAAAGTAATCAACGCAATGACTGAAGCAATGAAAAAAGATCGAGCAAAAACAACAATATACAACATTACTGAACTCGGGATAGTTCAGATGACGAGAAAAAGAACAAGAGAAAGCCTTGAACATACTCTATGTGACAGTTGCCCCTACTGTGAAGGCAAAGGAAGAGTAAAAAGTATAAGAACTGTAGCCTATGAAATCCTGAGAAAACTAAAATTTATGACAGTCCCTCAGGGAACAGAGCTAACAGTAGTTACAAATCCATCTGTAGCTGATCTACTAAGTGACGAAGAGAGAGACTCGATAGAGGAAATTGAAAACTCTAAAAAAATAAGAATTACGATAAAAAAAGACACAATGTTACATCAGGAAAACTACTCAATTCATAAAAATCTATCCTAAAATGGAATTTCTTACAGAGTGCAATAAATGTGGAAAATGTAAGGAAACCTGTCCAGGTTATCAGGCTTTTTTAAAAGAGTCCTTTAGTCCAAGAGGAAGACTGAGACTGGCGAAAGCTTTGCAGGAAAAAGAAATACTCTATGATGAATCTTTAAAAAAAAGATTTTTTAGCTGCCTTCTCTGTGGATCATGCGAAACCTCTTGTCCATTGAATATAAATATAACCAGCATCTTATACAGAGCAAGGACAGAATCAAAAAAAACGTTATTACAATATCTTTTTAAATATTTTTCACTTTATCCCCATATTTTTTTCTCAATTTTGTCTATTTTAAATCGCTTTGATAAATTTATGAGTATCATAAATTTGCCATATTTCAATAGAATTTCCTCACTGGAAATTAAACCTCAATCTAATTCTCTTCAAGTCCATAGTAAAGTAAAACCTGCGGGAAGAATTGCCATTTTTTTAGGATGCACATCAAAATATCTAATTCCTTCAATTACTGAAGCTCTAATCTACATATTAAACTGGTTAAACTATGAAGTAATTGTACCGAAACAACACTGCTGTGGAGCTCCTCTTTTGAGTGCAGGTTTTGAAAAAGAGGCAAAAAATCTTGCCATAAAAAATCTTGAAGTATATAAATCCTTTAATATAGACGGAATACTAACTCCCTGCCCCACCTGTGCTCACTTTATTGGGGATGTATATAAAGAGCTAATAGGAGAAAAACTAAAAGTATTAAAACTTGCAGATTTATTTAGAGAAAAAGATAGAGAGATTAGCGGGCAATACAAAGGTAATGCTTTTTTTCACATCTCCTGCCACACCTCTAACTATGTTAAAGATTCGGACGATATATTAAGTTTACTTCAAAAATTTGGTTACAATGCTCAGAAAAAAACAGGTTGTTGCGGATTTGGTGGTCTTTTCTCTTTTTTATTTGAAAAACAATCTATGGATATTCTAAGAAAAAAAGTTTTAGAATATGAGAAAGCAGATATGATAATAAGCTCTTGTCCAAACTGTATAATTCAATTTAAGTTAGCTATGAAAAATAAAAAAATAGTTCACTATGCAGAAGCTATAGAAAAAATTTTAAAAGGAGCAAAGAATGGAAGAGCCTTTTGAAATAATCTTACCAGATGGAACAGTTTATAAACCCAAAAAAGAATCTGTAGTGCAGGGGTATGATTCTGATGGAAAACCCAAGAGAATGAAATTCTCACCAAGAACAGAGTGTGAAAGGTGTGGAGAGTGTTGTAGACGAGACACACCTGTAATTCTTAAAGATGATATGGAACTTCTCAGAAGAGGTGTTATCTCTGAAAAAGATATATATACAATAAGAGAAGATGAAAAAATTCGTTCTTTTATTGATGGTGATACATATTACTCATCAATGGAATTAATAAAAATTCGCCCTATCTTTGGAAGTTCTACCTGCCTTTTTTATGATCCTGAGGTTGGATGCACAATTTATGAGATGAGACCTACTGTATGCAGAGAATTTGAATGCTGGAGCCAAAACATAACAATTACAGGGCTTGAAGCAAGAAGACTGACAAGATATGATCTTTTTGGAAGCATTGATATTATTAAAGAAGCTATAGATAAACATGAAGAAAAATGCTCTCTCAACAAATTTAATGACTTCGTAGAAGAATTTGCCTCTGGCAAAGAAGAAAACTTTGAAAAGATTGTTGAGATGATTGTATATGATAATGCATTAAGGGAATGGATAAAAGAAAAACTGGAGATTGAGGATAGTGTTTTGCCTCTGCTTTTTGGCAGATCCCTCATGGAAATTGCTCCACTTTATGGCATTTTAATAGAAAAAGAAGGAGAAAATTTTATAATTAAAGCTATGAAGGAGGCAGATAGATGAAATTTTTTATTGACACCGCAAATGTTGAAGAGATCAAAAAAGCATGGGAAACTGGAGTTATCGATGGAGTTACAACAAATCCTTCACTTATTGCAAAAGAAAAGCGTGAGCCAATATCTCTTCTTAAAGAAATATGTGAGATTGTAGATGGACCTGTCAGTGCTGAGGCAGTTTCTCTTAAATTTGAAGACATGGTGAAAGAAGCATATGAACTAAGTAAAATTCATCCAAACATTGTAATTAAAATTCCAATGACAGAGGATGGACTTAAAGCAGTTAAAAAGCTTTCTCAGGAAGGGATAAAGACCAATGTAACCCTTGTTTTTTCACCAATGCAGGCTCTTTTGGCAGCAAAGGCTGGTGCTACCTATGTAAGCCCATTTGTTGGGAGACTTGATGACATAAGTCATTTTGGTATGGAACTTATAAGAGACATACAGATAATTTTTGAAAACTACGCCTTTGAAACCGAAGTTATAGTAGCAAGTATTCGCAATCCCATTCATGTTCTTGAAGCAGCAAGAATAGGTGCAGATATAGCAACAATTCCTTATTCTGTAATAAAACAGCTTATTAAGCATCCTTTAACAGATATTGGCATTGAAAAATTCCTTAGTGATTGGGAAAAAATAAAAAAATGAAAGGAGGAAGGGAAAAATGATTAAAAATAAAAAAATTCTTGTTCCTGCCGTACTTTTTCTCCTGATAGGTATAACCATTGGACTTGTAATTGCCTCAAAGTTTGATCTGCAAAGCAAAGGCTTTACAGAGGATTATCAGATTTCTAAGGAATCTCAGGAACTTTTATCAAAAATTAGCAGTGCAATGGCAGAGGTTATTCAGGCTGTAAGACCCTCAGTAGTGAATATTTATACCACTAAGAAAATTAAAAGACCTGGAATGCCTTTTCCCTTTGATGATCCTTTTTTCAGAAGATTCTTTGGTGAAGAATTTGGCGATATATTTGAAAGACCAAGAGAATACACTCAAACCGCACTTGGTTCAGGAGTAATTGTTGATCCTTCAGGGTACATTCTTACGAACTATCATGTTATTAAAGGAGCTGACGAAATTAAGGTAAAACTTTATGATAAGAGAGTTTTTGATGGAACAGTAATTGGCTATGACGCAAAAACTGATATTGCAGTAATAAAAATAAAAGCAGATGGATTGCGTGCTATAAAATGGGGAGACTCGGATAAGCTCAAAGTTGGCGAAACAGTAATCGCAATTGGAAATCCCTATGGACTAAATCTTACTGTAACAAGCGGAATTGTAAGTGCCACAGGTAGAGCAAATGTTGGAATATCAGATTATGAAGACTTTATTCAAACAGATGCTGCAATCAATCCCGGAAACTCAGGTGGACCTCTTGTTAATGTTAGAGGCGAGCTCGTTGGTATAAATACTGCCATATTCAGTACAACAGGAGGATATCAGGGAATCGGATTTGCCATTCCAAGCAATATGGCAAAAACAGTTATGGATAGCCTTATCAAGCACAAAAAAGTAATTCGTGGATGGCTTGGTGTAACAGTTCAGGATCTGGATACTGAAATGGCAAAGATGGCTAAACTTAAAGAATTAAAAGGTGCTGTTGTTACAGATGTTGTGGAAGGCTCTCCGGCAGAAAAAGCAGGACTTATGAGAAAGGACATCATAATCAGTTTTGACGGTAAAGAAGTGGAGGATTCTGCCCATCTTAGAAATATGGTAGTAAACACTTCTCCAGGTAAAACCGTAACTCTTGAAATAATAAGAAACGGAAAATATTATACAGTTACTGTCACTATCGGTGAACTTCCAGCAACACAACAACTTTCTCAGGCAGAATCTGTTCTGGCAGGTATTTATGTTGATGAACTGACAGATAAACTGAGAAATCAACTCAATATTCCTAAGAAAATCAAAGGTGTGGTCATAACATCTTTAGAGCCGGGTAGTCCTGCTGAAGGACTTCTACAAAAAGGAGATGTGATAATAGAGATTAACAATGAGAAAATAAACAATGTTAAGGATTTTCTAAAAATAGCAAAAAAAGCTCAAACTGAAGCTATTGTCTGGTTTTACAGAAATGGAAGAGTTTCATACATTACGCTCAGTATAGGGAAGTGAACTAAAGAAGGAGTTCAGCATCTGCTGTCTTAAATAGAGCATTTTATTAAAGGTGTTTGAAAATTCTCTGAAAGCACGGGCAGGAGAGTTTTCCATCTCCTGCAAGAGTTCTTTACAAAAATACCAGTTACATCTAAGAGGTCTAAGATAGCGAGGTATTTTACATCCTTTTTCTGTAAGAAGATAGCAAGGCTCTTTTTCCTTAAGATTTCTTTCAGGGATAGGGAATTTTTCTCTCAATGCCAAAATATAAATTAGATCATCATATTCATACCGGCTGTTTTTGTTCAAACAGCAAATATTAATACATTGAGAACAAACTTTCTTAGCATAAATATCAATAAAAGGATCAATTTTTAAAATAAGATTCTTGACCTCAGTAGCCAGAGACATTGTTTCTTTAAAAATTTCAGGAAAGTTTTTGAAATAATACTCAAGTTCTTCTACAAGTTTTCTTAACTCTTCGATATTATCCCACAAAAGCTCTATTTTATTACTGAAAGAAAATTTCTCCATTTTTACAGCCGAAGATGTTTCAAGGCTATTTTAACATATGATTTTTTTATTTTATATGAATTCTTGAGATACCCAACCATCAAAGCCCTTGAACATATAAGATTTATAATTCTTGGAATTCCTTTTGATGCTTTATATATACGCCTTATTGCTGATTTTTTGAAATAAACTGGAGTTTCTACTGCCCTATGAAGCCTGAAATTTATATACTCACCAACCTCCTCCTTTGTCAAAGGATAGAGTCTAACTTTAATACTAATTCTCTGATTTATCTGAGAATACTTTGGTTGTGAGAGAATATTCTCAAAATAGGGCTGAGCAAAGAGAATAATCTGAAGAAGCTTTTCCTTTTCTGTTTCAATATTTGAAAGATGTTTTATCTCTGTGAGGGTTTCCTCAGGCATATCCTGTGCTTCATCAATTATCAAAAGATTTTTATAGCCTGAAAGCTTTCTATTTTTAAGATAATCTGTAAGGAATTCTACTGTTGATAATTTGTTATGAAATCTATTTATATCAATGCTGCTGTCCTGAGTGCTTAATTTATAAATTATTCCCCTAAGTAGTTCATCAGGAGTAAGAGAGGAGTTGTATATTACAATAGGAATTATATTTTCATTTTTAAAGTTTGTTAAAACTTTTCTTATCAATGTTGTTTTCCCTGTCCCTGGATTTCCTGTAATTAGCATAAAACCTTCACCCTTTTGAATAAGATATCTTATAGATTCAAGGGCTTCCATATGACTTTTTGATGGATAAAAGAAATCGGGATCAGGTGTTATACCAAAAGGGTCTTCCTTAAATTTATAAAACTCAAAATATTCCATTACTATCTCCCGAGCTTGGAAATTAAATCATAAAGTGGACTTAAAAGACTAATGAAAATTATTGCAAAAAACAAACCAATAAATAAAATCATTACAGGTTCAATAATTTTACCAAGTCTTACAGAGTATTCATGAAGTTTTGATGTGTAGTAGTTGTTCAAAAATTCAAGTTGCTCATCAAGATTTCCTGAAGTTTCACCAATATCTATGAGTCTTATTACCATTGGAGGAAAAATATTCTGTTCTTTTAAAGAATGAGACATCCTTTCTCCTGTAATAATTTTTTCTTTGGCATTTTTTATTGCCTTTTTCATTATTTCATTATTAACAACCTCTGCTGTCATATCCAATGCACTGTCTATTGGAACACCAGCTACTGTAAGAATGCGTAACTGTTCTGCAAACAATGCAACGGCTCTGTTATAGACTATTTGTTTTATAATCGGCAACTTAAAAGACAAAAAGTCAATCATCAATTTGACCCTTAAATTTTTTTTTATCATAGGCATTGAAATAAAGATAACTAAAGGAAAAAGAGGTAAAAGATAAAAAAACCTGGACAGCAAATTTCCTGCCTGTACAAGAATCTGCGTAATAAATGGAATTTTAACTCCCATTCCCTCCATTGCATTTACAATCTTTGGTAAAACATATACAAGCCAGAAACATACAGCACCAAAAGAGACAACTGTTGCAAATATTGGATATATAAGTGCTCTCTTTATAGCTGTTCTTAAATCTTCAATTCTTTGAAAGTAATCTGCTATCTCACTAAGGCTACCGTCAAGCCGACCTGTTTCTTCACCGATTTTTATGAGATACTGAACTACCGGAGGAAAAATATCTTTGTGCATTGATATTGCTTCATTGAAAGACATTCCTTTTTCAATCAAATCTTTCAAATCTAATACTACTCTTTTAAATTTCTCTTTTGTTATATTTTCAGCAATATCAGCAAGAGCTACAGTAAGAGGTACTCCAGCTTTAAGCATTAGAGAAAGATTTTTTGCAAACTCAATTAGCTGAACATTTTTTACCCTGCCAGATAGAAGAGTTATAAATGGTAAAAAAATCTTTGGAATTTCTGAAACAGAGAGCACATAAATATTTTTCATAGTAAGAATATTTATAGCATCTGTGTAACTGTTTGCTTTAATAAAACCTCTGAAAACTTTACCTTCTTCAGTTACTGCTTTGTATAAAAAGATATTCATCCTGCGACTCTTTCAACTTCTTCAATAGTTGAAACTCCCTCTGCAACCTTTTTTAAACCATCAATTTTGAGCGGGATCATGCCACTGTCTTTTGCTGCCCCTTTAAGAGCATTAAATGAAACTCCTTCATAAATCATATCCCTCATTTTATCACTTACTATCATGAGTTCTCCTATTGCCACTCTACCTAAATATCCAGTTTTTTTACATACTTTACATCCAGCACCATAATAAACTGTTTCAACTTCCATATTGGCATTTTTAAAAATTTCCCTCTCCCTTTCTGTTAAATCTCTTGAAGTTTTACAGAATGGACATATCTTCCTTATAAGTCTCTGACTCAGCACAGCAAGCAAAGAAGAGCTGAGAAGAAATCTATCGGCACCAAGATCAAAAAGTCTCGGAACAGCACTTACTGCATCAGAAGTATGAAGTGTGCTTAGAACCAGATGTCCTGTGACTGATGCTCTTATTGCAATCTTTGCAGTTTCTTCATCACGAATCTCACCAAGCAAAATTATATCAGGGTCATGTCTCATAAAGCTTCTTCCTGCAAGAGCAAAGTCATAGCCAATTTTTTCATTAACTTCACTCTGCTTTGCAAAACTTATTCTATACTCCACAGGGTCTTCAATTGTGATAACACTTCTTTGAAGTCTGTTCGTTTCTCTTAACAAAGCATAGAGTGTTGTGCTCTTACCACTTCCTGTTGGTCCAACAACAAGAATAATTCCATTTGGTTTTCTTATAATTTCCCTTAACTTCATAGCAAGAGTCTCACTAAAGCCAAGTTTATTGAGACTGAAAAACTCATCTGAACCGCCAAATAGTAATCTAAGGACAACACTTTCTCCATCTATTGTTGGAATTGTTGAGACTCTCACTTCATATCTTTTACCTACAAAAGGAAAGATAAATGAGCCATCTTGCGGAAGTCTCTGCTCTGCTATGTCAAGCCTTGCTAAAATCTTTATTCTCGATACTATTCCAGTATGAAGTTGTCTTGGAAGAAAATATCCTTCAGTCAAAATTCCATCAACCCTGTATAAGATAGTTACAACGCCAGCATTAATGTTTATATGGATATCTGTTGCTCCTCTTCTTATTCCTTCCGCTAAAATAGCATCAACAATCCGTGGAAAACTATCGGGAGGAGTTACTCCTGTTGTTAAAGTTACATTTATTGAATCTTCTATAATTTTTTCTGTTGGATTTTCTAAAAAGTAGTAAGCTTTCTCAAGGGTGTCCATAAAACCTTCTTCATCTGTAAGATAGGGCTTTGCTCTCTTTCCTGTTATTGCTTTTACTTTATCAAGAGCAACGATATTGCTTGGATCAGTAACTACTATCTTTAAAACTGCATCGGTTTGTTCAATTGGAAGAAATTTTGCTGACTCTGTGACATTTTTGGGAAAGAGCTTAAGGAGTTCAGTGTCAATAGGATATTGCCTTATATCTATATATTCAAGTCCATGCTGAATTGCAAGAATCTCTGCAAGCTCTGAAGATGTAATAAATCCAAGTGATATCAAACACTTTCCAAGAACCTGACCAGTGATTTTTTGCACACTAAGAGCTATACTAAGTTCCTGTTCAGTAAGCAATTTTTTTTCTAATAAAAGGTCTCCAAGTCTCATTGTGTTATAATCCTTGGCTGAAGAAGTATCACAAGCTCTGTATTTTTGTCTTCTTTATCTTTACTTTTAAAAAGCTCACCCAACAGAGGAATATCTCCTAAAAGTGGCATTTTATTTTCCGATAAACTCTCTTCCTTTTTAATCATTCCACCAATTACTACAACATCTCCATCCTTGACTTTGACTGTTGTGCTAAGTTCTCTCAAATCAACACTTGGAAGCTGAATTTTTGTTGTTGCCTCTTGAGAACCAAAACTTACCTCTCTCATCTCTATCAGATTTGAAACTATTGGGGTAATTGTGAGAGAAATTTCTCCCTTATCATCAATATAAGGAACTATTCCAATTATTAACCCTGAAAGAAGATTGCCTGTATCTACTGTATAAGTTATTATGGGGGAACCTGTTCCAGAGGTGGTTACATTGCTTTCAACTTTTGAAATAAAGGAGTAATTTCTTCCAACTGTAAAAAGAGAAGTCTGTCCATTCATTATACTTACACGGGGATTTGATAAAGTTCTTACATCTCCGAACTGTCCAAGAGCTTTTATTATGAATGAAAAATCTTTAATAGCTGTGGTTGTTAGAGAAAATTTCAATTCAGAATAGGGGGAATCAGATGGTATAACTCTCGTAAAACCTGAAGTTGCACCACCTATGCTCCAGTTATGTGTTCCATGACTCCACTCTCTTAAAAAGGACCAGTCGATTCCGTATTTTAAAGATTTTGAAAGTGCTACTTCTATAACTTTGGCCTCTATAAGAACCTGTCTTGACATAACCTTCTTTACTGTTTGAAGATATTCCTCTACTTTCTGCATATTTTTCTTTGTTGCCGTAACCATAATTGTTCCGGTCATTCTGTTGATCAAATAACTCTCACGAGAACTCTTTACAGCTGCCTGACCGGGTTGTCCTGCAGTTGTTACTGTTTGAGATGGAGAAATGCTAAGAAGTGTAGAAAGTGCTTTTTCTATTGAATCCCAGAATTTGTATGCCGCATCATCTGCTTTTTCAGATTTTGAGACATTTCCTTTAAGAATGGTCGTACCTGAAGTGGTAGATGTTGTTCCTGAAGTTGTCCCTCCTGTTAGCTGACCTGTTACTCCTCCAAGAATATCTCCACCAACATCTGTTGCGTAATTCTGCTGAATTGGTATTGCACTAAGATGAAATATTTTTGTATCCGTATCTTTTACAATAAGCATGTTTCTTTCAATTTTATAAAAGTAATCAGTTGAGGAAAAAACTGCGTCAAGAGCATCCTTCAGTGTTACATTACTCAAAACCAGTGTTACAGGAACATTTGGGTCAACATCTTTTTCAATAATGAGGTTTAATCCAGCATCTCTACATAAAACAAGTAAAATATCCCTGAGTGGTGTCTGTCTTGCATTTACAGAGACTCTTTTCAACTTAAGAGGAGTTATATCTTCTGTAGCTATTCTAAAATCTGCTGGAGATTCCTTTGTTACTACCTCCTCTTTTTTAGGAAAATCAATCTGGGGAATTTTTATATCTCCTTTCATCTCCATACTACTGCAAGCATAGAGAAATAAAAAAAGGAAAACTAATAATTTTCCAAGTTTAACCATTTTGTCTCTCCCTTTTTGTCTTTAATTAAAACTTTATTTTTAAGTATAACCTTAATTTGGTATCCATTTATAAAATCACCTTCTCTCACAATTGAGTCTCCTATGACAGCATACTTATTTTTACCTTCATATATGAATGACAGTACTGGGAGAGAAGTAAATGGAGGAGTTGATTCTTTAGACTTTTTTTCAGTCTCTAACACTATAGATGTCTCAAAAGGATCGTTTAATCTATAAGAGGCAATTTGGAATCTCTCTTTGATGTTTATCTCTGGAACACTATAATTTGAAAGAGTTTTCTCAAATGGAGTAATAAAAGATGGTGGATTGATTTTCAGAGAAATAACCAAAAATAAAAGGGAAAATATAACTATGACAATAGATATTTTAAATTCCTTTGTCATTTTCTCGATAAATTAACCTTAATTCGCTCTTAAGCTCAATAGCTATTGCCTTATCCTTTTTAGAAAGCATTATTGATTTGAGAAAGATAAATGGGTAATTTGTCCCCTCAAGAAAGTTTATCAACTCAGAAAATCTGCTCCAAGATGTTTCAGATTTAAGTGTCATATCAAGAGTAAGCTGCCTGTCCTCCTTTTTCATTTTTGATACTTCTACATTAACTTCAGGGAATTTTAATTTTAAATCGTCAATAAATTGTGCTAAAAAAATCTCAGAATTCTTACCTTCAGGTAAGGTTATACTCTCTATTGTTTTTTTCAATTTTATGCTCTGATTTATCTTCTGCTCTAAATTATTTAATGTAACATAATCCTTTTTAATGGATTTTTCTGCTTTATTGAGATAGATCATAGCAGAAAGGAGAAAAACTACAAAAGCAAAGACAATAGCAACAAAAAATACTTTCCTTCCAATTTCCCTATTATAAAATTCTTTAATGCTCATAAACTGCATCTATGCTTAGATCTCCCTTTGAAATATCCCAGTTTTCATTAGTAATCTTAAATCCTTTTTCTGTCAAAGATGATTTAAATTTTAAATAAGAAATCTGTCTTTCAGAAAAACTTTTTCCACTACTTTTTCCTTTTATTCTTATCTGTAACTTTTCAGAGTTAGATATCTCCAATGAATCAAGCTGAATTAAATCTGGTTTAGCTTGAGCAATATTTGTAATAATTTGTCTTGTATCAGTCATTGAATTTCTTCTATTTTGTAATTCAACAAAAGGTTTTAAATCTGTTTCAAATTTCTGGATAGTTCTCTGAAAATTGACAAACTCCTGCTCATGTTTCAAGATATACTGTCTTTGAGCAGTCAATGTCTCATACTGAGATTTTAATTTATACAGGGAGTTTATATTGTAACCTAATAACATTACACCAGCTATTATTAGAGTAAACCCTGCATAGTTTAAATATTTGGTTATTTGTTTAAATTTTTTGTATTCCCGAGGTAGCATATTTGAATTTTTTAATTTTTCATCAAAAGTCAACATGCTCAGTAAAACAGCATATTTTTCTTTTTGCGGCAATACTGACAAAAATCTGTATGGGACTATAAGTCCTGATATCTCTCTATCCTCTGCTCCTACAAAAACAATCTCCTGTAGATTTACTCTAAGATTTTGCACTGCGTAGTTGACAGTCATATTTATATTTAATACATCTTCCTCTGTTATATCATCACTTCCTTCAAACTCCCTTGCAAGAAGCATCTCAGATTTTTCAAAAATGAATAAAAATCTTGACTTTCCAGAAAGAAAACATACTAATTTATTTTTTTCTTTGAGCTCTGAGTTAGCATCTACAAGAGAAATCAATGGAATATGCATTGGATAAAGAGCTTTTATATTAATCTTTTCTTTCAAAATTTCCTCAATAAAACTATATGAAAAGTCAGGGACAACATAACATCTTATCCAGTTTCTCTTTTCTGCCATTTGAGTTTCATAGATAAATGAAAATTGTTGCAAAGAGGGATATCTTTTTTGAATCTCGTTAAATATCAACCTTTCAAGAATTTTTTTCTTATTTGGAATCTGAAAAGGTAGTGAAAATCTAAATGTATATAAATCAGGGAAAAAAGCTGAAATATAAAGCTCTTTTATTGAATTTTCTTTAATAAAATCCATAAGTTCATCACGGGAAAATTCAAAAAATTTGGAATCTTCTATATTCTTTTTAGGTATAAAAGCCTTTACAATATCCCCTTCAATACTAAAATATGTTTTTTCCATGATAAAAATTATAACATAATCTGATAAAGGGCAAAAGGTCTTCTACTGTTGAATTTTTGCTTAAAAGTCGCAAAAACTTTTCAAATTTTGATATATTAAAAATTAATCTTTAAAAGGAGGGATGAAACTCATGACAAAAGAAACATTTAAGTTTAATACAATAGAGGAAGTTCTTGAAGATGTAGCTCAGGGAAAGATGATTATCCTTGTTGATGATGAGGATAGAGAAAATGAGGGAGACCTTTTCATTGCTGCTGAGAAAGTTACACCTGAGGCAATAAACTTCATGGCAAAATATGCAAGAGGACTTATATGTTTGGCTTTAACACCTGAAAGAGTTGAAGAGCTCAAGCTTCCCATGATGGTTGATATTAATGAAACACCCCATCAAACAGCATTTACTGTGTCAATTGAAGCAAGAAAAGGCGTAACTACAGGAATTTCAGCATATGACAGGGCTCATACAATTTTGACAGCTATTAATCCAAAAACAAAACCTGAAGATCTCGTAAAACCAGGGCATGTATTTCCATTAAAAGCTCAAAAAGGTGGAGTTTTAAAAAGAGCAGGACACACTGAAGGAGCTGTTGATCTTGCCCGGCTTGCAGGATTATATCCAGCAGGTGTCATATGTGAGATAATGAACGAAGATGGAACAATGGCAAGAGTACCACAGTTAATGGAATTTGCTAAAAAACATGGTTTAAAAATTACAACAATTAAAGACCTCATTAGATATCGTATGAGAAATGAAACCCTGGTACGAAGAGCTGCTATAGTTCAACTTCCAACAGACTATGGTGAGTTTAAGGCAATAGCATATACTACATTAATTGATGACAAAGTTCATCTTGCCCTTGTAAAAGGAGAGATCAAATCAAACGATGAAGTTCTTGTGAGGGTCCATTCAGAGTGTTTAACCGGCGATGTTTTTCTTTCAAAAAGATGTGACTGTGGCTCACAACTCCATAGAGCTCTTCAGATGATAGAAGAGGCAGGTAAAGGAGTTCTGCTTTATATGAGACAGGAAGGAAGAGGCATAGGACTTCTTAATAAACTAAAAGCCTATGAACTTCAGGAAAAGGGCTATGATACAGTGGAAGCTAATATAAAGTTAGGCTTTAAACCAGACCTTAGAGATTATGGAATAGGAGCCCAGATTTTAGTTGACCTCGGTGTAAGAAAAATGAGACTTATGACGAACAACCCACGTAAAATCGTAGGATTGGAAGGTTATGGACTTAAAGTAATTGAGAGAGTTCCAATTGAAATCAAACCTAATGAAAATAATAGATGTTATTTAAAAACAAAAAAAGAAAAACTTGGACACATATTGACAAAAGTATAATGCGCCTGAGAGGATTTGAACCTCTGACCTTGGGGTCCGGAGCCCCACGCTCTTTCCCCTGAGCTACAGGCGCATTTTTAATAAATAATTATAACAAAAAAGGAGTGGTCAAATGAGAGAAAATGAAATCCCTTTAGGTTTAACCTTTGATGATGTATTGCTTGTTCCTGCTTATTCAGATGTTATTCCTTCCCAAGTAGATGTTACAACCTATTTTACACCTAATATAAAACTAAACATTCCCATTGTAAGTGCAGCAATGGACACTGTTACTGATGCAAATCTTGCAATAGCTATTGCAAGGGAAGGAGGAATTGGAGTAATTCACAGAAATATGCCTCCTGAAAAGCAGGCAATGGAAGTAGATAAAGTAAAAAAATCAGAAAGTGGGATGATTGTTGATCCGATTACAATTGGACCGGATGCTCCTATATCAGAAGCATTAGCTTTAATGGAAAGATATAAAATCTCAGGTGTTCCAGTTACAGTTAACGGAAAGCTTGTAGGTATAATCACAAACAGAGACCTTAAATTTGAGAGAGATTTTACTAAAAAAGTTGAAGAAGTAATGACAAAAGAGAAACTTATTACAGCTCCTGTTGGAATCACTCTTGAAGAAGCTCAGGAAATTCTTCATAAATACAGAATTGAAAAGCTACCAATTGTAGATGACAATTTTAATCTTAAAGGATTGATAACGATAAAAGATATTGAAAAAAGAAGAAAGTATCCAAATGCATGTAAGGACCATCTTGGAAGACTCCGCGTTGCAGCAGCTGTTGGAGTTGGAGAACCTGCGATCTATAGGGCAGAATTGCTTATAAAAGCTGGTGTAGATGCAATTGTTATTGATACAGCCCATGGACATAGCAAGGCTGTTATTGAAACATTGAAAGAACTTAAAAGAAGATTTGACATAGATGTAGTTGCAGGAAACATAGCAACTGCTGAGGCTGCAGAAGAGTTAATTCAGGCAGGTGCTGATGCAGTAAAAGTTGGCATAGGACCTGGATCAATATGCACAACCAGAATTGTTGCTGGAGCAGGAGTGCCGCAGATTACAGCAATCATGAACTGTTATTCAGTAACTTCAAAGTATAATATTCCTTTGATTGCTGATGGAGGAATTAAGTACTCAGGAGATATAACAAAAGCACTTGCAGCAGGTGCTCATTGTGTGATGATAGGAAGCCTTTTTGCTGGAACAGACGAAGCTCCTGGTGAGATAATACTTTATCAGGGAAGAAGTTATAAAACATACAGAGGCATGGGCTCAATTGGTGCCATGCAGGAAGGCTCCCGTGACCGATACGCACAGGAAATGGTTGCTCCTGAAAAACTTGTTCCGGAGGGTGTTGAAGGAAGAGTTCCCTATAGAGGACCTCTCGCTAAAAGTATTCATCAACTCGTCGGTGGTCTTAAATCAGGAATGGGATACTGTGGCTGTAGAAATCTTGAGGAATTAAGAACTAAAGCAAGATTTATAAAGATTACTCTTGCTGGATTAAGAGAAAGCCATGTTCATGATGTAACAATTACAAGAGAAGCTCCAAATTACTGGGTTGAGGATTAATATGCATAAAGAAGAGATTTTGATTATAGATTTTGGTTCTCAGTATACTCAGCTTATTGCAAGAAGAATAAGGGAGCTTAATGTTTACTCCGAAATAATTCCATGCAATGTGCCATTTTCTGAGATAAAAAAGAGAAAACCTTCTGGCATAGTTCTCTCAGGCGGACCTTCAAGTGTTTATGAAGAAGGTGCTCCCTCTATTGATAAAGAAATATTTAATCTTGGCATACCAATTCTTGGAATCTGCTATGGCATGCAACTTATTACCCATCTGCTCGGTGGCAAGGTATCCCGTGCTGAAAAAAGAGAATATGGTAAAGCTATTTTAAAAATCGAAGATTTATCCGACATTTTCAATGGGGTTTCTCAGGAAACAGTTGTTTGGATGAGCCATGCTGACAAAATCACAGAGATGCCTCAAGGTTTTGTAAGGCTTGCCTACACTGAAAACTCTCCTTATGCAGCAATGGCTCATAAAGAAAAGAAAATTTACGCATTACAGTTTCATCCTGAGGTTGTACATACTGAGGAAGGGGAAAAAATACTCAGTAATTTTGTATTTAAAGTTTGTAAATGCAGTCCCTCATGGAATATGCATTCTTTTATTGAAAAACAGATAGAGGAAATAAGAAAAAAAGTTGGTTCCAAAAAAGTTGTCTGTGCTATCAGTGGAGGAGTTGACTCAACTGTTACAGCAGTTTTGATTCATAAAGCCATAGGAGATGCTTTAACCTGCATTTTTGTTGATAACGGACTTTTAAGAGCCGGAGAACGTGAAAAAGTAGAACAAATGTTACGGAATAATTTTCATATAAATCTTAAAGTGGTTGATGCATCGGAAAGGTTCCTTAGAAAACTCAGAAAAGTTCGTGATCCGGAACAGAAAAGAAAGATAATCGGTAGAGAGTTCATAAAAATATTTGAAGAGGAAGCTAGAAAAATTGAAGGAGTGAAATTTTTAGCACAGGGTACTCTTTATCCTGATGTTATTGAAAGTGTCTCATTTAAAGGTCCTTCTGCAACTATAAAGAGCCATCATAATGTGGGTGGTCTTCTTAAGAGAATGAGACTCAAGTTGATTGAACCTTTAAGAGAACTCTTCAAGGATGAAGTAAGACAGCTTGGACGGGAACTTGGAATTCCCGATGAAATATTACAAAGGCATCCTTTCCCAGGACCTGGACTTGCAATAAGATGCATTGGAGAAGTTACCCGTGAGAGACTTGAAATACTAAGAGAGGCAGATAAAATTGTACTTGAGGAGATAAAAAAATCTGGATGGTATAACAAAGTGTGGCAATCTTTCGCGGTGCTTCTTCCTATAAAAACAGTGGGAGTTATGGGAGATGAAAGAACTTATGAGCATGTAATTGCCATTAGGGTAGTCCACAGTATTGATGGAATGACAGCAGACTGGGTAAGGCTTCCATATGAACTGCTTGAGAGGCTTTCAAATAGAATCATTAACGAAGTAAAAGGAGTTAACAGAGTTGTTTATGACATAACATCAAAGCCTCCGGGGACAATTGAGTGGGAATGAGATGTTTGACCTAAAAGAATACATTTCTGAAAAAAAAGCAAAAGTTGACGAATTTATAAAATCATATTTTAATCCATCAATAATACCTTCCATACTTCATGAATCTGTTCTTTATTCACTTACTGCTGGTGGGAAAAGACTGAGACCAATTCTCTGTATTGCCTCCTATGAAGCATGTGGAGGGCTTCAGGATATAACTCCCTATGCCTCTGCAATAGAATTTATTCACACCTACTCTCTTATCCATGATGACCTTCCAGCAATGGACAATGATGACCTAAGACGTGGTAAACCAACAAATCATAAAGTATTTGGAGAGGGTATTGCCATACTTGCCGGTGACGGTTTATTAACAGAAGCTTTCAGAATTCTTTCCAATACTTCATATGCAAACGTTGATCCATCAAATCTTATAAAAGTGATCCAAGAATTAAGTAGTTCAACAGGTGTTTACGGAATGGTAGGAGGACAGGCACTGGATTTAATATCAGAAGGGAAAGAGCCTGACAGAGAAATAGTTGAATTCATTCATTTGAATAAAACGGCAAAATTAATCTCTGCATCGGTTAAATCTGGAGCAATACTTGCCAATGCTGACAGTGAACAAATAAAAAAGATTGAAAAGTACGGGCTAAGCATAGGCCTTGCCTTTCAGATAGTTGATGACATCCTTGATATAGAAGGCACAACAGAAAAACTTGGTAAACCAAAGGGTTCAGATGAGAAAAAAGGCAAGATGACCTATCCAAAAGTATTTGGTATTGAAGCATCAAAGAAAAAGGCAAAGGAACTGATTGATATTGCTCTGAGAGCCATTGAAAACTTTGATCAAAAAGCAGAGCCTTTAAGAGAAATTGCAAAATACATAATAAAACGCTCATCGTGAAGTTTCGTTTAGACCAGCTACTTTTTAAAAAAGGAATCACAGAAAGCAGAGAGAAAGCCCGTGCTCTTATAATTGAAGGAAAGGTTCTTGTAAATGGCAAAAAAATTGAAAAACCCGGAACACAGGTTGATGAAAATGTAAAAATAGAACTCTGCGGTGAGACTCTTCCCTATGTAAGCAGAGGTGGATTAAAGCTTGAAGCAGCGCTGAAAGCTTTCTCTATTGATGTCAAAGACAAAGTAGCAATGGATGTTGGTGCAAGCACAGGAGGTTTTAGTGACTGTCTTTTGCAGCATGGTGCAAAGCGTGTTTATGCAATAGATGTTGGATATGGACAGCTTGCATGGAAACTGAGAACAGACCCGAGAGTAATTCCAATTGAGAGAACAAATATAAGATACATGTCAGAAGAAAAAATTCCTGAAAAAGTTGATATAGCAACAGTTGATGTATCTTTTATTTCTCTCAAACTTGTAATTCCAAAAGTAATTGAGTTTCTTAGACCTCAAGGAGAAATAGTTGCATTAATAAAGCCTCAATTTGAAGCAGGAAAAGGTGAAGTGCCAAAAGGAGGAGTAATAAGAGATCCGCAAAAGAGATTGAAAATAGTAGAGGAGATTCAGGAATTTTTTAAATCAGTGAATTTAGAAGTAGCCGGACTAATAGAGTCTCCAATTCCTGGACAGAAGGGGAATATAGAATATTTAATCTATGCTAAACTCAATCAACAATAGAACCGAAAATCATACCTGATAGAGTTGCCATTATTATAACAAGGCTTACATAAACGGCTGTTTTCTTAAAACCAATTGTTCTCATAATTATAAGCATACTCGGAAGGCTCAAGGCTGGTCCAGCAAGCAAAAGTGCAAGTGCAGGTCCTTTCCCCATTCCTGCACCAAGTAATCCCTGAATTATTGGAACCTCGGTAAGAGTTGCGAAATACATAAAGGCACCTACAACACTTGCAATAAAATTAGCCTGAAAAGAATTTCCACCTACCAAAGAATAAACCCACTTTGAAGGAACAATACCTTCATGCCCAACTCTTCCGAAAAAGAATCCAGCTACAAGAACACCAACAAAAAGAAGAGGAATAATTAAATAAGCATAATACCATGTCTGATAAACCCATTGAGTAAGTTCATCCTTACTGAACCATTTAAGACTGGATAAAATTACTAATGTAAAAAATATTATTGCAAGTATCCACTTGATGTTATATACTGTCCACCAGAAAGCAACTGAACCTTCCTGAGGCTTTCCCCAATTTGCAAAAATTAAAAACCCTATCATAAAAAATAGATGCAGTGCTGTCTGATATAGAGGTTTAGACTGAATTCCTGCAACTTCAAACTCCTCATCTGCCTGCCTATTTTTTTCTTCCTTAATAAAAATTAGATGCATGAGTAAACCAATAATTATACTGAAAAGAACTGCACCAACTGCTCTTGCAACTCCTATGTCCCAGCCAAGAATTCTTGCAGTCAGAATTATAGCAAGCACATTTATGGCAGGACCTGAATAAAGAAAAGCAATCGCAGGACCAAGACCTGCGCCTCTTTGATAGATGCTCATAAATAGGGGTAAAATTGTGCATGAGCATACAGCGAGAATTGAACCGGATACTGAAGCTACTCCGTAGGAAATTAACTTATTTGTCTTTGCACCGAAGTATTTCATCACAGCAGCTTTGTTTACGAAAACCGCAATTGCTCCTGCAATGAAAAAGGCTGGAATGAGACATAAAAGAACATGTTCCTGAGCATACCACTTTGCAAGGGCAAGGGATTCGAAAATCGCATTTATAAATCTTTGATTTTCAATAGGTAGAAAATAAAAGATGAGAAACATGAGCAAAATTAATCCAAATTTAGTTCTTTCCTTCAACTTTATCCTCCCTAATTTTTAGTTAAGTTTTACAATAGCGGGGGTCCTGATTAGTTTTAAAATTTTCTAAATTCTCTAACTCTTTTTTGATTTCATCATCTGAAATTTTTTCAAGCACAGAAAAGATTAAAAATCTTTTAAATAAATCTGAATCATCAAGGCTGTAAAGAATCCATTTGCCTTTTCTTTTTATTTTTACTAATCCAGATTCCTTCAATACTCCAAGATGAAAAGAAACCTTAGGTTGAATCATATCAAGTGCAGCAACTATCTCGCATACACAAAGCTCTCCTTTTTCAAGGATTTTGATAATCTTCAACCTTGTTTCATCAGATAGGGCATGAAAAACTTTTGCCATCTCAGAAAGTTTCAAATTCTTCATGCAAAAGTATAAAAAATTTTTTATATGTATGTCAATTTTTTAAAAAGTTGACTGAATATTCTTAAAAATTTTAAACTAAAATTTCTAAGTTTAATTCGGAGGTCTTAAGAAATATGGAAGATAAAATCTTAAAAATCGGATTGCCTAAGGGAAGTCTTCAGGAGACAACTTTAAAACTTTTCAAGAAAGCAGGATATAACATACATGTATCCCATAGATCCTACTATCCAGTAATTGATGATGAAGAGATCTCTGCCATGCTTTTAAGGGCTCAGGAAATACCTGTTTATGTTGAAAAGGGATATCTTGACTGTGGACTTACTGGATATGACTGGATTCTTGAGCAAGATGTAGATGTAGTAGAGGTGGCTGAACTCAGGTATGCAAAAGAGGGATTCAGACCGGTTCGCTGGGTTATAGCAGTTCCCGAAGATTCTCCAATTAAAACAATAGAAGATCTGCAAAACAAAAGAATTGCTACAGAGCTTGTTGGATATACAAAGAGATATTTAAAATCAAAAGGAATCAAAGCTGAAGTTTATTTTTCTTGGGGTGCAACAGAAGTTAAACCTCCTTATCTTGCCGATGCAATAGTTGATTTAACTGAAACAGGAACTTCATTAAAAGCAAATAAATTACGCGTTATTGAAACAATTCTTGAGTCAACAACTCGCTTTATTGCCAATAAAAATGCATGGAAAAATGCATGGAAAAAGAGAAAAATGCAGGATATAGCAATGCTTCTTCAAGGAGCTCTGTTAGCTGAAGAAAAAGTTGGACTTAAGATGAATGTGCCAAAAGAATCTCTCAAAAAAGTGCTAAGTCTTCTTAACTCTTTACACTCTCCTACAATATCTCAACTTTATGATGAAAACTGGTATGCAGTAGAAGTTATAATAAATGAAAAGAGAGTTAGAGAACTTTTACCAAAGCTCAAAGAAGCAGGTGCTTCTGGATTTGTTGAATATCCATTGAATAAAGTAATTCCATAAGGAGGTGTTTTTCATGTATGCTGTTATAGAAACAGGTGGAAAACAGTTTAAGGTTAAAGTGGGAGATGTATTAAAAATTGCAAAGCTTAATGTTGAGCAAGGAAATGAAGTAGTGTTTGACAAAGTGTTACTTTTTCAAGGTAATGAGGGTCTTAAGATAGGTTCACCTTATGTGGAAGGATTAAAGATTAAAGGTGAAGTAGTTGAAACTGGGAAGGATAAAAAGGTACTTGTTTATAGACCACCTTCAAAAAAGGCTATTCATAGACTAAAAGGTCATAGACAGTGGTATACTAAAGTAAAGATAAAAGAAATCATAGGAGGATAAAATGGCACATAAAAAAGGGGTTGGAAGTTCAAGAAATGGAAGAGATAGCCATGCTAAAAGGCTTGGCGTAAAAAGATTTGGTGGACAGTTTGTAAAAGCCGGAAATATTCTTGTTCGGCAAAGAGGAACAAAGTTTCATCCCGGAGCTAATGTAGGTGTTGGCTCTGACTATACTCTCTTTGCATTAATTGATGGAATTGTGAAATTTGAAAGAAAAGACAAACAAAGACTTAAAGTAAGCGTTTATCCAGTAACAGAACCTGTCCAGTAAAACCTCGGGTGGCTGATGCCACCCTTTTCAATCTTATGCAATTCGTTGATTATGTTAAAATCTATGTAAAAGCTGGTGATGGTGGAAGAGGCTGTGTCAGCTTCCGGAGAGAAAAGTATGTTCCAAGAGGAGGACCAGATGGTGGAGATGGTGGCAAAGGAGGAGATGTAATAATTAGAGCTTCCAGTGAACTCCACACTCTCATTGATCATAAATATCAAAAAACATATAAGGCACAGCGGGGACAACACGGTAAAGGAAGTAATATGAAAGGTAAAGATGGAGAAGATTTAGTAATAAAAGTCCCTGTTGGAACAGTTATTAAAGATGCTGATACAGAAGAAATAATTGCTGATCTTGACGAAGAAGGTAAACAAGTGGTTGTAGCAAAAGGTGGTAAAGGAGGACTTGGTAATGCTCATTTTGCAACTCCGACAAATCAGGCTCCAAGATATGCTCAGCCAGGGCAAAAAGGTGAAGAAAGATGGATAATTCTTGAACTTAAGCTTTTAGCGGATGTAGGACTTATCGGCCTTCCAAATGCGGGAAAATCAACATTAATTTCTGTAATAAGCTCTGCCCGTCCAAAAATTGCTGACTATCCTTTTACTACACTTGCTCCAGTTCTTGGAGTTGTAAAATACGGTGAATACAAGAGTTTTGTCATAGCCGATATTCCAGGTTTAATAGAAGGAGCTCATAAGGGCGCAGGACTGGGACATCAATTTTTAAGACATGTAGAGAGAACTTATATGCTCTTACATCTTGTTGATGTATCAGATTTTTTAGAATCTGATCCTGTGGAAGATTTTGAGAAAATTCAGAGAGAACTTGAACTTTACAACCAGTCTCTCACACAAAAGCCTTTTGCAGTAGTTGGAACAAAAATTGATATTGCCCATAGAGGAGAAAGACTAAATAAGCTTAAAAATTACTGTGAAAAAAAAGGAATTGATTTTTTCCCAATAAGTGCTGTAAAAAAAGAAGGTATTTATAAACTTCTTAAATATCTTGCTGAAAGGTTGAAAAAATGAGGATTGTTGTAAAAGTAGGAAGTAATCTTTTAACTGACAAAACAGGACGAATTAATCAAAAAAGAATACACTCTCTCGCCCGTGAGATCTCTGAACTGCACAATAAAAAGGTGGAAATTGTAGTTGTATCCTCTGGAGCAATTGCATCAGGATTGAAAAAACTTGGACTTAAAACAAAACCAAAAGAAATACGCAAAAAACAGGCAACTGCTGCAGTTGGCCAGCCTCTATTAATGTGGATGTATGAGAAGTATTTTTTAAAGTTTAAAAAACACATAGCTCAAATTCTTCTTACCAGAGATGATCTCAGTGATAGAGTTAGATATGTAAACGCTAAAAATACAATTCTCACACTTCTTGAGATGGGTGTAATTCCAATTATTAACGAAAATGATACAGTAGCAACCGATGAAATAAAATTTGGTGATAATGACCAGCTTGCAGCTCTTGTATCAGGACTTATTGAGGCAAATCACCTGATAATTCTATCAGACGTTCCAGGTCTATATACTTCTGATCCTAAAAAAGACCCAAATGCTAAATTGATAAAACATGTAAAAGAAGTCTCAAAAGACCTCATTGAAATAGCAAAACCAACAAGCACAGGATATGGAACTGGAGGTATGTATTCAAAAGTGATTGCTGCAAAAAAGGCAACATCATTTGGTATTCCTGTTCATATTGTTAGTGGAAGAAAATATGGAAATATTAAAGCAGTAATTGAAGGCAAACAGGTTGGCACATACTTTGAACCTGTATCTCAAAGAGTAACCTCTCGAAAAGGCTGGATAGCCTATGCAACAAGAGCCAAGGGTAATCTCTATATAGACGAAGGTGCAGTAAAAGCTTTGCTTAATGATGGAAAAAGTCTTCTACCATCAGGAATTAAAAAGGTTGAAGGAGATTTTGATACAGGAGATGCAGTATACTGCATTGACGAAAAGGGCGAAAAAATTGCAAAAGGGCTTGTTAATTACTCATCCTGTGAAATAAAAATGATAAAAGGTAAAAAATCTTCTGAAATTGAGAAGATTCTTGGATATAAATACTCAGATGAAGTAATTCACAGAGACAATCTTGTTATACTTGTATAAAATTTATTTACACTCTCCAACCCACTTTCCAATCATTTTTTGAGTAAACTCTGTTGAAGAGTGTTTTACCTTGGAAAATCCCTCAAAATTGTCTCCTTTATAGGTAATTGTTCCTTCATTAATTACTGAACCATCAGGAGTTTTACATTCCATTGTCCAGGAGACAGTATCACCTGTTATGGTATTTCTTATAAATTTACAGTTCTGGTTAGTCTCATTCTCAGCACTCACAGGAATAACTTTTTCTTTTGTTATACATTGAGTAAAAGTTTGTGGTGGCATTTTAAAAGGCATCTGACCTTTTGCTTCCATGGTAATAGTTATCTCCCATTTTCCCTCTTTTAAATTCGGTCCTGAAGTTTTAGAGGTATTTGAACTGCATGAAATTAAAAATAAAGAAACCCAAAGCGCAATTAAACTCTTCTTAAACATTTTTTTGTCTTCCTTTCTTTTATATTTTGCCTTTTTAAAAAAGCATGTATGCAGTATATCAACTTGAATATAAAATTATCAATATGGAGATTCAATAATTTTTGAAATCCTTCTCAATGCCGAGATTTTTTCCATTCTTCCAATTTTTGCATATGAAATAGCTTTTTTCATAACCTCAATAGTTTTGTCATAAATTCTTCTATCAACAGGATAAGGAGTTCTGTCTTTACCACCATGGGCAAAACTAAACTTCGCTGGATCTTTAAAAACAATTGGAGTTCCATATATAATTTCTGAAGTTAATGCAATTGCTCTCAATGCCTTTGGTCCCAGTCCTTTAATCTCAAGAAGAGATTCAAAATTTTCAGGTTGTTTTTCATAGGTTTTTAGAAAAATTTTATAGAGATGTTGTGGATTTATATCATTTAGGGTTATTAAATGTCTTTTTGGCAGTTTTAGTTCACTTATTTTTTGTATTTCTTTTATTATTTTTTCAGGTTTTTCCTTTGAGACAATTACCGAAGCTCTTCTTAAATCTGAAGATTCTTTTGCTGTAAAATTCAAAGTTTCAGTTTTTACATCACAGCATACTGCCTCGTGAGGTTCTTCTACAAAACTTTTTAGTGTAAAACTAAGCCAGTGATATCTTCTTGCAATTGAAAGACTTTCATTCATTCCTTGCTGAATAACACACCAATGTCCATCAGAAGTAAAAAATATTGTATGATGATAAAGATTAAAACCGTCCTGAACTGCCACATTATCAACTTTTGCGGTAAGTCTACTTGCATAGACAAGTGGTTCTGAATCAAATCCTCCACTTTCAGCATAATTGATTATCTCCTGCGGAGTTTGTATAGCTCTTTGTGCCTTACCTCCTGCAATAAATAATCCGAACTCATTTTCCATTCCCTTTAAGGCCTCTTTTAGAGCTCCTGTAACAGTTGTAGTAACTCCACTGCTATGCCAATCAAAACCGAGCACACAGCCAAGAGATTGGAACCAGTAAGGATCAGAAAGCCTTCTTAAAAACTCTTCTCTTCCAAACTCTATTATCATTAGCTCGATTATTGCTCTTGATAGAGCAACCATTCTCTTAAATAACCAATAGGGAGCTCTTCCACTATGAAGAGGTAGATTTGCAATCCCGGTTTTGTTCATAAACCTATTATAAATTAAAACTCAATTTTTTTCTCTACAAATTAGTTACCATAAAGTAACAAAAATTATACTAAAATGTTACCAAAAGGTAACAATATTTTAAAAAAACTTCAGATTTTTCTTGTTTTTTTATTTGGCACGCATATTGCAATTTAATTAGTAAATCCTTTCAAAAAAGGAGGTGATAAAATAATTTCTTCTATTAACTCTAAAAAATTTCAAGAAAGGAGGTTGAAGTATGGTAGAACAAAAAAAGGGTGTTAGTGAGGACTGGCTGGCGTTCTGGCTGGCAATTGTTATCTTCTTAATTTCACTACTTGCTTACACAGGTACGGACCCGCTTGGCTGGGTTGTCTCAACAAAGGAATGGACAGATTCAAGCAAAGCAATAGCGCCAACAGGAAAGATGTATCAATCTGTTAAAGGTGAGATTACAAAGATTGATGGAAACAAGCTCACTATCAAGAAAGCCGATGGCAAAGAGGAAACTGTAACTGTATCTGATCCAACGAAATATAAAGTTGGTGATACTTACGAAAAGAAAGGTCTTTCAGGTTTTACTTCACTGGTGCTTACCTATATCTTTATGGCTGTTGTATTCTCAATAGGTGCAGCACTCATGCGGGCAAACGTAGTCAAATTTAACATAGGATTCTTCTTCATCTTCTGGTTAAGTTATCTCTGCTGGTTTATTGGTCACTATGCCTACTTTGCTGCAACAGATCCCAAAAAATTCAATATTCCATGGTCATTGAAACTCACAGGTGAAGGTGGTTTTATTTTTGCCCTATTACTTGGCTTGATAGTTGGTAACTTCTTCAGAGGGTTCGCAAAATTTATAGGTGAGGCATTAAAACCTGAGTTTTATATTAAAACAGCCATTGGTTTGATGGGTGCATTACTTGGTCTGAAATCAGCTCAAGCGTTTGGACTTGCTTCAGCAGTTCTTTTCAGAGGACTCTGCGCTATAATTGAAGCATATCTTATTTACTGGGCACTTGTTTACTTTATCGCAAGAAAGTGGTTTAAATTCAGCAAAGAATGGGCAGCTCCTCTGGCATCTGGAATCTCCATATGCGGTGTTTCTGCTGCCATTGCAACTGGTGGAGCAATAAAGGCAAGACCTGTTGTCCCAATAATGGTTAGCTCCCTTGTAGTTATATTTGCTGTTGTTGAGCTGATTATTCTTCCATTCTTTGCTCAAGCTTTCCTGTGGAAAGAGCCAATGGTTGCTGGTGCATGGATGGGTTTGGCAGTTAAAACAGACGGTGCAGCCTTTGCATCCGGTGCAGTTGTTGATGCACTTATAAGAGCTAAGGCTGAAACTGCTGCTGGTATTAAGTATGAACCCGGATGGATGCTAATGGCAGCATCTACAACAAAGCTATTTATTGACATATTCATCAGTATCTGGGCATTCATTCTTGCCTATATCTGGTGTGCAAAGATTGAATGTAAACCTGGTGAAAGAGTTTCAGCTGTAGAGATATGGAGAAGATTTCCAAAGTTCGTAATGGCATATGCTATTACATTCATAGTAATTCTTCTTATTTCTGCTCCACATGCTCCTAAAATTGAGCCCGTAGATGCACAAATTAAGAAGATTAATAAGGAAATAACATCAATCGAAAAACAGCTTGCAACAGTTACAGATGAAACTCAGAAAACTCAGCTTGTAGCAAAGATTGATGAGAAAAAGAAACAGATCAAAGACCTTGAGGCAAGCATAAAAGATTCAAAGAAAATAATATCTCAGACAAGCACTGCTACAGCTGGAACAAATGCTTTAAGAGTGCTATTCTTCTTAATCACATTCTTTACGATCGGAGTAATGTCTGATTTCAGAAAGCTCTGGGAAGAGGGAATTGGAAGACTTGCTGTGGTTTATCTCATCTGTCTATTTGGATTCATTCTCTGGATCGGATTGTTAATATCCTATATATTCTTCCACGGAGTAAAACCTCCGGTAATAACTGGTTAAGGGAGGTGTTAAAATGGCAGAAGAGCCAAAACTTACTGAAGAGCTTAAAAAAATGGAAGCTGAATATGAACCTTTACTTCCTATTGAAAAAAAGCTCATTGTATGGAGCATAGGGCTTGGTATAGCTTTACTGTTCATTCTCGTTTGGGTCAGCTATACTTTCTTCCCGGCATCTCACGGATAAACAATAATAGCGGGAGGGTTTCCTCCCGCTTCTAAATACTTTCTCTTAAAGCCTCAAAGTGTTAATGAGATTATAAAAATTATCTTATCGTATTTTTATACACTATTATTTGTAAATGTTAATCGTTTGATTTTATGTAAAAATCTATTTTTTTCTCAATCATTATAAAAATTAAGCAATATCATCTCTTTTTATCAAAAAAATTGGAAATTTTTAAATAGAATTCCACTCCACAAATTAATAATTAGGAACAGTTAAAACGTAAATTTTGAAAATTTTATAAATTTAGGTAAAAGGGATTGAGAAAATCCCTTTTACCTAAAGATTTTATCTTGGTATGAGTTTTGTGGCGAGCTGAATTCTTATAGTTGCTCTCTCAAGAGCTGCTTGAGCTCTTGCCAGATCAATGTCTGTTTCACCAGCCTGAGCTCTGCGAATTCTCTCCTCAGCACGAGCCATAGCTGCTTTTGCTCTTTCTACATCAATCTCTTCAATTCTTTCGGCACTTCCAACCAGTACAAGAACCCTATCATTGAGAACTTCACAGTATCCCTTGTTCACAAAGAGATAATGCATCTGTCCATCTTTTTTGTATGAGAGAGAACCAATTCTTATTGCTGTCATAAACGCACAATGTCCTGGAAATACTCCAAAATCTCCTTCTGCACCGGTTGTGTAGACCTCATCAACTTCTTCGTTTATTACTTCCCCATAGGGAGTTATAACTTCTAACTTCAGCTTATCTGCCATCCTTCACTCCTCTTTATTTTATATCTGTCTTGTATACCCCAACTTCTTAGCCTTTTCCTCCACCTCTTCTATTGGACCAACCATGTAGAATGCCTGCTCTGGCAGATCATCATATTTACCTTCAAGAATTGCCTTGAAGCCTTTAATCGTGTCTTCAAGCTTTACATATTTTCCAGGTGTTCCTGTGAATGTTTCTGCAACATGGAATGGCTGACTAAGGAATCTCTGAAGTTTTCTTGCTCTTGCAACTATAAGTTTGTCATCTTCTGAAAGTTCTTCTATACCGAGAATTGCGATAATATCCTGCAATTCTTTATATCTCTGCAATACTGACTGAACACCTCTTGCAACCTGATAATGTTCTTCACCAATTATTCTTGGATCAAGAATTCGGCTTGTTGAGTCAAGTGGGTCAACAGCTGGATAAATTCCAAGCTCTGCAATCTGACGGGAAAGAACAACTGTTCCATCTAGGTGAGCAAAGACTGCTGCAACTGCTGGGTCTGTTAAGTCGTCTGCAGGAACGTAAATTGCCTGCATGGAAGTAATTGAACCCTTTGCTGTTGTGGTAATTCTTTCCTGAAGTGCACCCATCTCTGTTGAAAGTGTTGGCTGATATCCAACTGCTGATGGCATTCTTCCAAGAAGTGCGGAAACCTCTGAACCTGCAAGTGTGTATCTGAAAATATTATCTATAAATATAAGAACATCCTGACCCTGATCTCTGAAGTATTCAGCAACTGTAAGTGCTGTTAAAGCAATTCTTGCTCTAACTCCAGGAGGCTCATTCATCTGACCATAAACAAGAGCAACCTGCGGTAAAACTCCAGAATGTTTCATTTCAAGATAAAGGTCATTTCCTTCACGGGTTCTTTCACCGACACCTGCAAAAACTGAAACACCACCGTGTTTCATAGCTATGTTATGAATCATTTCCATAATGATAACTGTCTTACCAACTCCTGCACCACCGAACATTCCCATTTTACCGCCTCTGACGAATGGGACAAGCAGGTCAAAAACTTTAACACCTGTCTCAAACTGCTGAGTTGTTGGTGACTGGGCTGTAAACTCTGGAGCTGGGATATGAATTGGATATTTTTCTTGAGCCTGAATAGGACCCATTTCATCAACAGGCTCACCAATAACATTTATAATTCTTCCAAGAACAGGCTTGCCAACAGGTACCATAATTGGAGCACCTGTATCTACAACCTTCATTCCTCTGACAAGTCCATCTGTTGAACCCATGGCAATTGTTCTAACTCTTTTTTCCCCAAGGTGCATAGCAACTTCAAGGGTTAGATGAATCTCTGGAATACCTTTCTGAGGATCACCAGGCTCATCTATTCTTAATGCATTCAAAACTTCTGGCAACTTTTCTTCAAACTCGCAGTCAACAACTGTTCCAATTACCTGTACTACTTTACCTACGTTCATAATTTTTAAACCTCCTTTTATTCTTTTTTAAAATTTTATCCTTCACTTTGTTTTAAAGCTTCAACGCCACCAACAATATCCATAAGTTCTTTTGTGATTGATGCTTGTCTTACCTTGTTTGCTATGAGAGTAGTTTTCTTGATGAGTTCATCACAGTTCTTTGTTGCATTATCCATAGCTGTCATTCTTGCTGCTTCCTCAGCTGCCTGAGATTCTAATAGAGCTCTATAAATCTGAATTTCTATGTAAATAGGAAGAAGCATGGCAAACAACTCAGGAGCTCTTGGCTCATAGGTAAATGGGATAAATGTTGGCTGTTCTGAAGATTCAGATGATATTCTACCGATTGGTAGAATTCTATTAATCACAACTCGTTGAGATATCACTGATTTAAACTCATTATATATAACTAAAACTTCATCAACCGCTTCGCTAACATAGGAGTTAATCAGCTCCTGAGCAATCATTTGAGCATGAGTGTACTGAAGTTTTCCAGAGATACCTGTCCACACATTTTTAACTGGAATATCTCTACGTTTAAAGTAGTCTCTTGCTTTTCTGCCAACTACTGATATTGAAACATTTAATCCTTCTTTTTTTATCCTGTCTATCTCTTTTGCAGCAACCCTTAAAATATTTGTATTAAAAGCTCCACAAAGTCCTTTATCAGAAGTAATAACCAGCACTTCTACTGTTTTTATTGGTCTTCTTATGAGTAATGGAGGAAGATCACCTCTTGTTTCAACTGCACCAGCCAAATCTGCCAGAACCTGTTGCATTTTTGAAGCATAGGGTCTGTATCTGAGCATACTATCCTGAACTTTGCGGAGTTTGGCTGCTGCCACCATCTTCATGGCAGAGGTAATCTTTTTTGTTCCTTGTATTGCTTTTATTTTTTTCCTAATATCCCTTAGTGATGGCATTTACCTGCTCCTACCGTTAGTTTTTACTCATTAAGGCTGAAAAGTCTTTTTAAATTCTAAAATCGCATCTGTAATCTTCTGTTTCAATGTATCATCAAGCTCTTTCTTTTCTCTAATTTCTTTTCTCAGATCTTCTTTCTGACTTCTGATAAAGCTTAAAAAGCCCTGCTCAAAAGCTTTAATAGCAGAAACAGGTAAATCATCAAGATGGCCCTGAGTTCCAGCAAATATAAGCATTATCTGATCTTCAACAGGCATTGGAACATACTGATCCTGCTTCAGTAGCTCAACCATTCTCTGACCTCTTTCCAGTAATGCTCTTGTTGCCTTATCAAGATCTGAAGCAAACTGAGCAAATGCTGCAAGCTCTCTGTACTGAGCAAGGTCAAGTCTTAACATACCTGCAACCTGTTTCATTGCCTTGATCTGAGCTGCACCACCGACACGGCTAACTGATAGACCAACGTTAATAGCAGGACGCACACCTGCATAGAAAAGCTCTGGTTCAAGATATATCTGACCATCTGTAATGGAAATAACGTTTGTTGGAATATATCCTGAAACGTCACCTGCCTGTGTTTCAATAACAGGAAGCGCTGTAAGTGAACCTCCACCTTCTGCATCTGAAAGTTTAGCTGCTCTCTCAAGAAGTCTTGAATGGAGATAAAATACGTCACCTGGATAAGCCTCTCTTCCAGGTGGTCTTCTGAGAATCAATGAAATCTGTCTGTATGCATATGCCTGTTTTGTAAGGTCATCATAACATACAAGTGCATGCATTCCTTTATCTCTAAAGTATTCACCCATTGCACATCCAACATATGGAGCTATGTACTGCATAGCAGCAGGTTCTGAAGCAGTAGCCGCAACAACAATTGTGTGCTCCATCGCACCGTATTTTTTCAAGGTTTCAACAACCTGAACAACGCTTTGACGTCTCTGTCCACATGCTACATATATACATATACAATTTTGTCCCTTTTGATTAATTATTGTATCAAGCAATATTGCTGTTTTACCTGTCTGACGGTCACCAATAACAAGCTCTCTCTGTCCTCTTCCAATTGGAATCATTGCATCTATTGCTTTAATACCTGTCTGAAGAGGTTCCTTAACAGGTTGTCTTTTAATAATTCCAGGGGCTATGACATCAACTTTTCTAAAGTTTTTTGCATTAATTGGCCCTTTACCATCAATTGGCATTCCAACTGCATTAACAACTCTTCCAATTAGCTCTTCTCCAACTGGAGTTTCCATAACTCTTCCGGTTCTCTTAACAATGTCACCTTCTTTTATTAGCCTGTCATCGCCAAACAGAATTGCACCTACGTTGTCCTCTTCAAGATTGAGAGCCATTCCAACAACACCATTTGGAAACTCGAGCATCTCAGCAGCCATGCAGTTGTCCAATCCATAAATTCTTGCAACACCGTCACCAACATAAGTAACAATTCCAACTTCACTTACATCAGCTTTCTTCTCAAAGTCAGAAATCTGCTTTTTAAGGTACTCGCTAATTTCTTCCATCTTAAGTTCCATAGTTTTTCACCCCTTTATAAGCTTATCTCTTAAAAGACCTAACTGGCCTTTTATGCTCAAATCATACATTGTGCTACCTATCTTAACACTAATTCCACCTATTAAAGAAGGATCAACCTCATACTGCAATTCAACATCTTTTCCAGTGATTGACTTTAAAACCTCAACGATCTTTTCTTTAATACTGTCAGGAAGTTCTACTGCAGATGTTACAACTCCTTTAACCTTTTTCTTTGCTTCTAAATAAAGTAAATTAATGTACCTGACAATTTCTCCTAATCCTACAAGAACTCCTTCAAAGCTGAGGAAGGTAAGAAACTTTTTCGCTTCTTCTGGCAGTGAGAGCTTTTCACAGAGATAGCTAATTACTCCTGCTCTTTCCTCATCACTAAAAGAAGGAGAAGTAAGCATGTTTCTAAACTGCTTTTCTTTCTGCATAACCGTTGCCATTGTTTCTAATTTGGCTACAATTTCTGGAACCTGGTCAAGACTTACCAGGCTTAAAAATTGTTTTGCATATTTTTTTGCTTTAGCTCCTCTTACCTTTCTCAATTTTTCCGCCCCTCAATTATTTTTATTGATTCCTGAAGAAGCTTTTCCTGCTCTTCAGGTGTTATCTTCTCTTTTAGTTTTTGCTCGCTCAGTTGAATTGCAAGCTCTGCAGCTTCAAGCCTTAAAGCATCCTTAGCCATTTTTACCTCAAACTCTATATTTGTCTTTGCTTGCTCCAGAATTTTCTCCTTCATCTTTTCACTTTCCTGAATAATCTGCATTTTTTCTTGCTCACCAATTTTCTTAGCTGTATTCAAAATCTCCTGAACTTCCTGATCTTTTAACTTAAGCTTTTCCTCTACTTCTTGAAGTGCTTTCTGAGCAAGTTCTTTTGCTTCCTGGGACTCACGAATGCTTTTTTCAATTAACTCTTTTCTCTGAGCAAAATAGTTTTTTATAGGTTTACCTAAAAATTTTACAATTATAAAAACCAAGATGGCAAAATTTATTATCTTAAATGCCCAATCTTTAAAATCACCACCTACATGTTCTGCTTCTGCAGCAAAAACTGAGGATGCAATACTCATTATCATTATGCATACTAAAAGTGTTATGGCTTTCATATTCCCTCCATCCATTTAAACTTTGACCAGTTTACTAACAATCTCTTCTGAGATTCTCTCAACTTCCTGTCTCAGAGCTGCTCTTATTTTTTCTGTTTCTGCTTTAATCTCTGCCCGTGCTTTTTCAATCATCTGAACAGCCTCTTTCTCGGCACTGGAAACAACCTCTCTCTGATAGGCAAGCCCTTCCTCTCTTAGTGAATTAATAATCTGCTTTGCCTGAGCCTTTGCTTGTGCTAACTCTGCATTCATCTGAGCAATTGCCTTTTCCTTTTTCTCATTCATTATCTGGGCTTCTTCCAGAGCTCCCTTGATTGTCTGCTCTCTCTGCCTGAACAGCTCCATCATAGGTTTAAACAGAATAGCGTTAAGAATAAACATTAAGATAAAAAATTGAATCATTAGAACAAAAAACCAATTGTTGAACTCTAACATACCCCACCTTCTTTTATTAGATTTTTTTGGCTATTAAAAAACAACTGCAAAAAAGAATACCATAGAAACTTTATTTTGTCAAGAAATTGTTAATTTTAAATTTTTATGGTTTTATTAAAATTTACTTATAAATCCCTGTGAATCACCACAGGATTAAAAGAAAGGCTTTTTAGATGCTGTGCTATTTCTTCTGCTAAAACCACTGACCTGTGTTTGCCTCCTGTACATCCAATTGCTATTGTTATATAAGCTCTGCCTTCCTTTTTATAACCGGAAACTGCAAAAGTTAAAAAATTTTTAACATGACTCAAAAATTCAACGGTTTCTTTCTGTGATAATACAAAATTTTTTACTGATTGATCTGTTCCATTAAGATCCATCAATGAAGGTATAAAATAAGGATTTGGTAGAAATCTTGCATCAAAGACAAGATCAGCATTGGTTGGAATACCTTTTTTATAACCAAAGGAAATGATAGTTACTGAAGGTAATATTTCTTCAGATGCATAAATTGAGCGAACTAAAGCTCTTAACTGATGAGGATTGAAACTTGATGTATCTATGATTCTATCAGAAAGACTTCTTAAACAATAAAGCAGAGTTCTTTCTCTCTTGATTGCCTCAATTAAATTACTGGAATAAGTTGAAAGCGGATGAGGTCGTCTTGTTTCTTTGTATCGTAAAAGAATTGTATCCTCATCAGCTTCAAGGAACAAAATTTCCGCTTTGTATGTATTTTTTATTTTTTCAATTACTTTTGTTGCTTCTTCAAGAAATTGCTGAACTCTGATATCAATTCCAATTGCAATATTTTTTACATTTGTGTATTCCTCTAACAGTTTCAAAAATTCAAGTATAACTGGAGGTGGAAGATTATCTACACAAAAAAAGCCTATATCCTCAAGAGTTCTTAGAGTTACAGTTTTACCTGCACCAGAAAGTCCAGTAACTATTACTATAAATTTATCAGAGCTCAACTTATCTTGCAGGTTCAATCAAGCCAAAATTACCATCTTTTCTTCTGTATACCACATTAACATCTCCGGTCATTGAATTTAGGAAAATAAAAAAATCTTTATCTAACAGTTCCATCTGATCAACCGCTTCTTCTGGAGACATGGGCCTTAAATCAAATTTTTTATATTTTACTATTCTCTTCGGACTTTCTATCTCTTCAGGAGATGCTGATGGATACTTAATAGTGTCTCTTTTATTTTTGTTTTGAATTTTTTCTTTATATTTCAAAACCTGTTTTTCAAGCTTTTCTACAACCTGATCAACTGCTGAATAGAGATCCTGTGTTTTGCCTTCAGCCTGAATCAGATGTCCATTGACCTTTAGCAAAACATCTATTTTGTGAGTAAATTTTTCAGTGCTTATTGTCACTATTGCCTCTGCAGGATCATTTAAAAATCTTTCAAATTTACTTACTCTCTTTTCAATATACTGTCTCAATGCTTCTGTAACATCGATGTTTTTTCCTCTGATTGTTATCTTCATCCCTCGTCCTCCTTGATAATTTTTAATTTTCTTAAAGATTTTGGTGGTATTTTAAGTTCCTCTCTATATTTTGCAACAGTTCTTCGTGCAATATCTATACCCTGTCTTTTCAGCATTTCTGAAATTTCCTTGTCAGATAAGGGACTTTCTGGATTTTCCTCGCTTATAATTTTTTGAATTAAATCCTTAACAAAGGTGGTAGAGACATTTCCCTCATTTGATGGCAAAGCATTGCTGAAGAAAAATCTGAAACTAAAAACACCATGATCGCAGGCAAGATACTTATTTGAGGTTACTCGGCTTATTGTGCTTTCATGAAGTCCAAGATCAACTGCCACATCTCTCAGATTGAGAGGTTTTAAATAACTTATACCTTTATCAAAAAAATCTCTCTGAAACTTAATTAAACTCTCAGTTACCCTGTAAATCGTCTTATTTCTTTGCTCTATACTTTTTAAAAGTTCTACAGCATTTTTAAACTTTTCTTTCAAATATTTTCTCTCATCGGCAGATAAATCCTTTTCTGTAAAAAGTTCTTTATAAAGTTTACTTAATCTGAGTTTTGGAATTCCTTCGTCATTCAATACAATCTGATACTCACCTTCAATTTTGTTTACATAAACATCAGGGACAGGAATAGTTACCTGTGTTTTAGAAAAGTTTCTACCTGGTCTTGGTTCAAGTTTTTCTATTATTTTTACAGCTTTGATAACCTCGTCAACAGAAACATTGAATTTCTTTGCTATATTTTCATATTTTTTCTTTCTTATATCTTCAAGGTGTTCTTCAATAATAGACTGAACCAAGGTATTTTCCAGATCAAGCTCTCTAATTTGTAAAAAAAGGCATTCTTTAATATCTCTTGCTCCAACTCCTGCAGGATCAAAACTTTGAACAAGTTCAATTGCTTTTTTTACAGTTTCCATATCTACATCTGAAATTTTTGCAATTTCTTCCTCTGTTGCTCTTAGGTATCCGTCTTCATCAATGTTACCAATAATTACCTCTGCCACTGCTCTTATTTTATCTGAAGCTCTGCTTAATCTTAATTGCCATAAAAGATGGTCACACAGATCAGAAGATGTTGAATAAAAAAGTTCAAAGGAAGGTTTCTCTTCCACTCCGGGGTTAAAATAGCCGAGATCTCTACCATCATCAGCTCTTTCAGCAAAATAATCATCTACTATTATTTTTTCTAATTTATCAACTACTACGGGTTCTTCTACCATATCTTCTGATGAAAGCTCTGTCTCACGGTCAGATTCACTTTCATCATCAAGTTCAAGCATAGGATTTTCCATCAACTGAAGCTCAATAAATTCAGCAAGTTCAAGCTGTGGCAACTGTAAAAGTTTAAGTTGAAGTTGCAGCTGTGGTGTAAGTGCCAGTTTTTGAGTAAGTCTAAGTTCAGCTCTTTGTTCCAGTGCCATTATAGTCTAAACTCCTCTCCTAAATAGGCTTCTCTTACTAACGGATCATTAATGAGAGTCTCTGGTGAGCCCTCGGCAAGCAACTTTCCACTATGTATTATAAATGCCCTATCAGTTATTGAGAGAGTCTCTCTAACATTATGATCTGTTATTATTACCCCTATCCCTTTGTCCTTCAGATTTTTTATGGTCTTTTTCAATTCAACCACAGCCAAAGGGTCAATCCCTGCAAAAGGCTCGTCAAAAAGCATAAAAATCGGCTTTAGAGCAATTGCTCTTGCAATTTCAGCTCTTCTTCTCTCTCCACCAGAAAGCTTATATCCTTCTCTATCGGCAAACTCTGTTAAATTAAACTCTTTAAGAATTGAATCAACCTCTTCATCAATTTTCTCTAATGCATCTCTATCATTTTCATACTTAATTTCAAGAACAGCTTTAAGATTATCCCTGACTGTTAACTTTCTAAAGATAGAAGGTTCCTGAGGCAGGTATCCCAATCCAAGTCTTGCCCTTTCATAAACTGCCATTGATGAAATATCTTGTTCGTCAAGAAAAATACTACCACTATCTGGTCTTATGATGCCTATTATCATATAAAAAGTTGTTGTTTTACCTGCTCCATTGGGTCCCAATAAACCCACAACTTCTCCACTTTCTACTCTAAAATTAATACCTTTAACAGCTTCTTTTTTACCAAAACTCTTTTTAAGATTATCTATCCTCAGTATACTCATTTCCCTGCTTTTTTCTCTTTTAAATAAACTTTGCTTTTTTCGACCAGTGATCTATCATCTTTCACAAAATATGTTATTTTTTCTCCTGTTACAAGATTTTTACCTTCTGTTGCCCTTGGCTCCCCTGTGAAAATCACCCTTTCTTCTGGCTCAGGAAGATATGTTGCCTTATGTGAGGTAATTACTCTGTCTGCCTTTACAAGCCTTACATCTCCGATTGCCTCTATCATTTTAATATTCCCACCCTTTTGTTCATCTTCATAATAAACGATCATTTTGTTGGCATAAAGAGTAACCTCTCCTCTTTTAGCAACCACATTTCCCTCAAAAGTAGCTGTTTTTGTTTTACTATCATTTATGAGGGTTTTTGAAGTTATCACTATAGGTTCGGCCATCTCCTTTTTTTCTTCCGCAAAAACTGAATTGATAAGAAGCAGGAAAAATGTTAGAAATATAATACTACTTCTTAGAATATACAATTGCCTTCACCCCTTTCTTTAATTCTATCAAATTCTCACTAGCTTTACCAGAGTTACCTTCTATGATAAATCTACTTCCCTCTATTTTGAGTGGATTATCAGAATATAGAGTCTTATCTTTCGCAATCCAATATGCCTCAGAGCCATAGATTTTATAATCCTTTGAAATTCCTTCAATACCTTCACTTAAAATAAGATCACCGGATTCAGTCCAGTAAAATCCTTTTCTGGCTTTCACAGTAAAATTTTTTTCAGGGAAAAACATTGTAAGCCCCTGTAACTCCATTAATTTACCATCTTCACTCATGAATGCCTGTTGTGAAAATAGTTGTAACTTCAGCTGTCCATCTTTTTTCTGAATAAACTGAGCATCCTTGAAAAAAGAACCTTCCATTGAAACCTTTACTTTAACAGGAGACTCTCTGTCCAAATAATCAAGAACTGAAACTAAAGTTATCACAGCAATCAAACTCGCAACGACTAATAAAAGTTTTTTCATCCTTGTCTTAAATATACCATAAAAAACCCTCAGGTTGCGATTTTTAAAAAATTTTGACATGTAAAAACAATTTAGTATAAACTTTAGAATGCATTTTGTAAAAAATGGGTTAATACTTTTTTTTAGTCTGTTTTTGTTTTACTTACAACCATGTTATGGAGAAGTTAGCTATTTCCAAAATTTAAAAGAAACTCTTTTATCATACTTTCCTACTGTCTCAGGCAAGGTTTTAAAGCTTGAAAACAATAAACTTATTCTTGACAAAGGTTCCAGAGAGGGAATAAAAAAGGGGCAAAGATTGATAATATTTGAAGAAACTGTTCCCTTAATTCATCCTGTAACAAGACAGATTATAGGTAAGTCAGAAAAAATAGTTGGTACTGCTGAAGTTGTAAGCGTTGAAGAAAATTCCTCTATAGCTACACTTTTAGAAGGTGATGTTTTATTTAAAGACTCTCTTCTGTTTAAGATACCAAAATCAAAAATTAAAATTTTATATGCTCAGGGAAACACTGAATGGGCAGTCGGTGAAGGATATTACCGAGAGTTGAAAAATACAGATAGATTTGAACTTATCGATGCTCCTGTAAATATAACTGAAGTAGAAAAGCTCTTAAAACAGCCAACTAATGCTGATGTGTTACTATTACTCAAACAATCAAAGCAAAATGGAAATCTTAAGATTTCTCAAGAACTTTACTGGTTCAAGGATAAAAAACTTTTTTCTCAATCAGAAATTGAGTTACAAGCCTTAGCTTTAAATGAGCTAAGAAGGAAATATGCTTCACTAATAGTACCCGAAGGACATACTCTTCTTTCCTTTAGACTTTCAAGAAGTATTAACAGGGTTGCTGTTGGTAATTTTGATGGCATGAGTCCAAATCAAATTTTAATTGCCTCAGATAGTGAAATAAGCCTTTACAATATAGATGTTGATTTAAAACTTAAGAGCAGTTATTCAATTCCAGTCGGTGGTGATGTAATCTGGTTTGACACAGGTGATATTGACAGAGATGGCAAGGATGAAATAGTGATAACTTTGAAAAAAGATGAGAGAGTAATTTCCTCAATAATCAAGTGGGTTGGTGACGGATTTAATGAAGCGGCAAGACTTAATAGTGTATTCTTAAGAATTTATGATGGAAAATTAATAGGTCAGAGCTATTCTCTTTCTGCTGGTTTTGATGGAGAAATCTTTTACGTAAAACCTGAAAAAACAGATTACAAAACTCTGGATATCTTCAAACTTCCAGTTAAAGCAAATATTTATGATTTTTATCTTTTTGGCGATGTCATGTTTAAATGGGAAGATGACGGTTCCATTTCAGTATATAACTCTAAAGGTGTCTCTCTTTGGCGATCACAGGAACCGCTTGGATACGGAGTACAGTATGAAAAACAAACTGGAATTGCCATGTTAAGTCTCGGCAAATGGACAGTTCAAAGTAGAATAAAACCACTAAGTAATGGAATAATAATCATAGAAAAGAAACCTCTTTTGGGACTTGTAAATCTGTCAACATTGGGATATAGAAGTTCAAGATTGCATCTTCTTCAGTGGACAGGAATCGGGATTGAGGATATTGCTATTACAGAGGAGATGTCTGGAGAAATTCTTGACTATGCTGTTTCGTCAGATAAATTAATTGTTCTTGTAAAACCTCCTTTTGGCTTTAATCCAAAGAGAATCCTTCAAGGAGAAAGTCCTTTTGAGACAATTTTGCACATACTGTCATTAAAATATTAAAAAATGGGCAGATTCTTAAAACACGTTGGAATAATAATGGATGGAAATGGACGGTGGGCTCAGATAAGAGGACTACCCCGTTATGAAGGACATAAAAGAGGAGTGGATAAGGTAAGAGAAATTATCAATGCTGCACTTAAATTAGACATTGATGTTCTTACATTTTATGCCTTTTCAATAGAAAACTGGCAGAGACCAAAGAAAGAAGTTGATATAATTATGGAGTTATTACAAAATCATCTAAAAAAAGAAACTTCTTTGTTTGTCTCTCAGGGAGTCAGATTTAAAATGATAGGAAATCGTCAGATGATTCCATCCCATATACTTAAAATAATTGAAGAAACAGAACAAAAAACAAAAGACTGCAACAACCTTATTGCACAGTTTGCTATCAGTTATGGCGGAAGAGATGAAATCTTGAGAGCAGTAAAAAAAATAATTGAAAACAAAATAAAACCCGATGAAGTTAATGAAAGTTTATTTGCATCAATGCTTGATACCGCTGAAACTCCAGAGCCTGACCTTATAATAAGAACCTCTGGAGAACAAAGACTCAGTAACTTTCTAATCTGGCAGTCTGCCTACTCTGAGTTTTATTTTACCCAGACCCTGTGGCCAGATTTCACAGAAGATGAGTTTACAGAAGCAATTCTCGACTTTCAAAAAAGACAGAGGAGATTCGGAAAAGTCAGTGAGTTTACAAGGTCATAAAAAAAGAGTTCTTGTTGCACTTATTGCTTTGCCTCTTTTAATCCTTATTATTGTAAAACTACCGCCTTATTTCTTTTTAGGACTGCTTACATTAGTGTGTGCTGTTTCAATGTGGGAGTTTTTAAGGATGTATAAAACAAATAATTTCTGGATATTTTCTGGAATTTTATGCTCTGTTATTCTCTTTTTACTCAACTGTTTTTACCACCAATTTGCATTGTACTACTATGCTTTAACTTTTATGGCATTGACCACTATACGTTTATTCATAAAAAAGAATCCTCAGTATGCACTAAATGAAATTTCCCCTATTGTTGTCGGACTTCTTTATATTCCTGCTTTACTTGCCTTTCATTGGTTTTTAAGAATCCAGGGCTGGCAGTGGGTCATATATCTTTATGCTATTGTATGGGTAGCAGACTCTTTTGCATATTATATTGGAAAGGGATTTGGTAAAAGAAAACTTTACCCAGAAGTAAGCCCTAAAAAAACATGGGCTGGTGCTTATGGTTCTTTAATAGGTGGAGTGGTTGCTTCTTTTTTTGTTGGGTATCTGTTATTATCAAAGAGTCCTGTTACACTCTTATTAAATGGCTTTTTAATTGGCTTTATCAGTATATTTGGTGACTTAGTTGAATCAATGTTTAAAAGAGATGCTCAAGTAAAAGATTCAAGCTTTCTATTTCCAGAGCACGGCGGAGTTCTTGATAAAATAGATAGTATGCTTTTTGCAGGAGTTTTACTTTATTTTCTTATGAATTTTTTGTAGGAGGATTCATTGAAAAAAGTTGTAATACTTGGTAGTACCGGTTCCATAGGAAAGAATGCTCTTCAGGTAATAAAGCAATTCCCTGAAAAATTTAAAGTTCTGGGACTGGCTGTCAAAAGTAGCATCAATCTTCTTAAAGAGCAGATTGAAGAGTTTAAACCAGAGTATGTTGCAGTTTATGATAAAAAAGCCTATGAAAAGTTAAAGAGAGAAACAAACTCACTAAACATACTCTGCGGAGTTGAAGGAGTATGCGAAATTGCAAGGCTTGAAGAAGCAGATATCGTTCTTTCAGCCATCGTTGGTGCTGAAGGACTTTTGCCTACTTTTGAAGCAGTAAAGGCTGGTAAAGTTATTGCACTTGCAAATAAAGAAAGCCTTGTAATGGCTGGAGATTTAATAAAAAAACAGGCAAACCTCAGCAAAGCTCAGATAATTCCTGTTGATAGTGAACACAGTGCTGTTTTTCAGTGTATCAACGGATGCAATAGGGCTTACATAAAAAAAATTTGGCTTACTGCCTCTGGTGGACCTTTCAGGGGGAAGAAAGCCTCAGAAATAGAGAATGTGACTCCTCAGGAAGCACTAAATCATCCAAAATGGAAAATGGGAAAAAGAATTACAATAGATTCAGCAACTCTCATGAATAAAGGATTTGAGGTCATTGAAGCTCACCATCTTTTCGATATTCCAATTGAAAATATTGGAGTTTTGATTCATCCTCAAAGTATTGTTCACTGTCTTGTTGAATTTATTGATGGAACCTATCTTGCCCAGATAAGCAATCCTGATATGAAAGCACCCATTGCACTGGCTCTATCACTTCCAGAAAGACTTCCAGATATCATTTCCCCAATAGACTGGAGCAGTTTGAGAGAGCTTAATTTTGAATTACCAGATACAGAGATTTTCCCATGTCTCAAACTTGCTTACGAGGCAGTTAAGCTTGGAGGCAGTATGCCTGTAGTTTTAAATGCAGTTGATGAGATAGCGGTTGAAGCTTTTCTCTCAGGAAAGTTAAAATTTAATGAGATACCAAAGTTAATTAAAAAAGTAATGGATGCCCACAAGATTTTTTATCCTGAAAGGATAGAAGAAATTCTTGAAATTGATAGCTGGGCAAGGAAAAAAGCACTGGAGGAAATTAAAAGATGAATTTTATTTATGCAATAATTCTATTCGGCTTTTTAATATTTGTCCATGAACTTGGTCACTTCTTAGCTGCAAAAATAAGTGGAGTAAGAGTTCTTAAATTTTCAATTGGTTTTGGTCCCAAAATAATTGGCAGAAAAATTGGTGAAACAGAATATCTTATAAGTGCTGTACCTCTTGGTGGATATGTAAAGATGTATGGCGAAGAAGTTGGTGAAGAAGTAGTTGATGCAAGACGGTCTTTTAAAAATCAACCAATATACAAGAAAATCTTTATTGTTTTTGCAGGTCCTCTTTTTAACATAGCTGGTGCTGTTTTTCTCTTCTGGGTCGTATTTGTTCATGGAGTTCCCGTAATCAAACCTGTTATAGGAGATGTGATGGAGAATTCTTCAGCTTTTCAGGCAGGATTAAAACCCGGAGATACTATAGTGGAGATCAATGGACAAAAAATTTCAAATTGGTTTGATATGGCTCATTTTATCCAGCAGAATCCTAATAAAGCTCTCAATATCAAAGTTGATAGAAATGGAGAAATTATTCAAATTCAGATAACTCCTCAACCAAAGGAGGCAAAAAATATCTTTGGAGAAAAAATTATTGTAGGACAAATTGGAATAAAACCAGATGAAAAAGCAGTTTTTATAAAAAGGGAGGAACCTTTTACTGCTCTCAATAAATCTATTCAAAAATGTTATGAAATCATAGAGCTTACTTATCTTACAATAGTAAAAATCTTCCAAAGAGTTGTTTCAACAGACGTCATAGGAGGTCCTATTCTTATATTTCAAGCTGCAGGCAAAACAGCTGAACAGGGACTGATAAGTTTCTTAAGCTTTGCAGCAATAATAAGTATAAATCTCGGGATCCTTAATCTCCTTCCAATTCCTGTTTTAGATGGTGGGCATATTTTATTTTTCTTAATAGAAGCAATAAGAAGAAAACCTCTTAGTGAGAAATTTATTGCACTCTCACAAAAAATTGGTATAGCCTTTTTAATTGCTTTAATGATGCTTGCTTTTTATAATGATATTGCACGACTTTTAAATCCAGGAAAAATGCCATAATGAAAAGAGTTTTCTCTGCAGGTGGAGTTGTTTATAAATTTGAAAATGGAAAGTTAAAAATTTTATTGATCTCAACAAAAGAAGGTAAAATATGGGCTTTACCAAAGGGATTAATAGAAAAAGGAGAAAGGCCTGAACAAACTGCTTTAAGAGAGATAAAAGAAGAGACAGGCATAAGTGGTAAAATAGTTGATGAAATTGGAGAAACTTCTTACTGGTTTGTTATGGAAGGAGAAAAATACTTTAAAACTGTAAAATACTTTCTTGTTCAATACACTGAAGGAGAGATAACTCCTCAGTGGGAAATTAACTCAGCAGAGTGGTTTGATCCTGAAGAGGCAATGGATAAGATTACATTCAAAACTGATAGAGAAATTCTTAAAAAAGCCCTACAGAAGATTTATGAGCAAAATACTAACACCTGAAGAACTCAAAAAAAAGATAGATAAGTTCAAAAAAGAAGGTAAAAGAACAGTTTTTACAAATGGATGCTTTGATATACTTCATGTAGGACACATAAGATATTTAAAAGAAGCAAAAAAACTCGGCAGTATACTAATAGTAGCAATAAACTCTGACAAATCTGTTAGAAAAATAAAACCTCTGAGACCCATTAATCCGGAAAATGAAAGAGCTGAAGTACTTTCTGCTTTGGAGTTTGTTGATTTCGTAACATTCTTTGATGAAGACACACCCTATGAACTAATCAAATATCTAAAGCCAGATGTTCTTGTTAAAGGAGGAGACTGGAAAATTGAAGAAATTGTCGGTGCAGATATTGTCAAAGAAGTTTACAGTCTCCCATATGTTGAAGGAGTTTCAACAACTGAAATTATTAATAAAATTTTGAGTAAATATAAAACTTTCAAAAGTCAACCTTCAGCTGAAATCATTAAAAAAGCAGAAAAAGTAAAATTTCTTATTCTTGATGTAGATGGAGTTTTAACTCGTGGAGACATAATTCTTGATGAAGAGAACAATGAATTTAAAATTTTCAATGTTAAAGATGGACATGGTCTTGTAATGCTTAATAAATCAGGTATTGGTGTTGCGATAATCACAGGGAGAAATTCAAAGGCACTTCAAAGAAGAATGAAAGAACTCGGAATTACAGAGGTTCATCAGGGCAGTCGTGAAAAACTTAAAATTTTTCAGCAAATAGTTGAAAAATATAACCTTAAAAAAGAAGAAATTAGTGCCATGGGAGACGATATAATTGATCTGTCTATTTTAAGCAGAGCAGGACTATCAGTGGCGCCACAGGATGCCCATGAAGAGGTTAAAAAAATAGTAGATTTAGTTACTCACTGTAAAGCCGGACAGGGTGCTGTAAGAGAACTCTGTGATATAATTCTGAAAGCAAAGGGACTGTGGGATAAATTTATAGATGAATATACGAATCTTTAATATACCAACAATATTAACAATAGTTCGCATATTCATTATTCCAATTTTTATAATAGAAGCACCTGCAAATCCGCAATTTGGAGCATTTCTATTTATTATAGCCTCTATAACAGATTTTCTTGATGGATACCTGGCAAGAAAATTTGGACAGATTACAAAATTAGGAATCATTTTAGATCCCATTGCTGATAAACTTCTTGTAATATCTGCTTTAATTATTCTTGTAGACATAGCAAGAGTTCCTGCATGGATAGCCACTGTTATTGTTTTAAGGGAGTTTATAATAACCACAATGCGTTTTTATGCCTTATCGCGTGGTATTGTCATCCCTGCTGAAACTGCAGGGAAGGTAAAGACCGTGTTACAGATGTTATCAATAATACTTTTACTTATTGCTGAAGAAATATATGGAGTTGATCTTTATGACTTAGGACTCATTTTAATATATATTGCAACCTTTATGGCTGTACTGTCTGGAATTCAGTATCTATTTCATTTCTGGAGGAATATAAAATGAGTCTTCTTTTTTGCATACTATCTTTTTTCTTAGGCTCCATACCATGGGGATATCTTATCGGTAAAACAAAAGGAATTGATTTAAGAAAAACAGGAAGTGGAAACATTGGAGCAACAAATGTAATGAGAGTCATTGGGAAAAAAGAGGCATTGATTACCCTCTTGCTTGATATATTAAAAGGTGCTATCCCTGTTTTAGTTATAAAACTTACCTCCTACGGAAACAATCATATCTTGGTTGGAACTGTAGGAATATGTGCTATACTCGGGCATTGTTTTACGCCTTTTCTTAAGTTTAAAGGAGGCAAAGGCGTTGCTACTTCCATAGGTGTTCTTTTATCCTATATGCCTCTGGCTGGAGCCCTTACAGTTCTAATCTGGATAATAACTGTTAAAATCTCAAGAATTTCTTCATTGGGAGCTCTTGTCAGTTTTGCTTTACTACCTTTGAATGTGATTTTGATAAATTATCCAAAAGATTTTTTAGTTTTTGCATGGCTCTTTACAATTTTAATTTATACAAGGCATATTTCAAATATAAAAAGACTGATTAAGGGAGAAGAACCCAAAATTGGAGAAAAAAGATGAAAGCTATTGTGCTTTTAAGTGGCGGAATTGACTCCTCAACAACACTTGCAATAGCAAAACACGAAGGATTTGACTGTTTTGCTCTTTCTTTTGCCTATGGACAGAGACATAAAATAGAGCTTGAAGCAGCCAGAAAGGTGGCAAATCATATAGGAGTAAAAGAACATTTGATTATTTCCTTTGATCTAAGAAAGATTGGAGGTTCAGCCTTAACATCAGAGATCGATGTACCATCAGGAACACCAGAGGGAATTCCTGTTACCTATGTACCAGCCCGTAATACAATATTTTTGAGTTTTGCCCTTGCCTGGGCTGAGGTGATAGAGGCACCATATATCTTTATCGGTGCCAATATAGTTGATTACTCAGGATATCCAGACTGTAGGCCTGAATATCTTCAAGCTTTTGAAAGAATGGCAAATCTTGCCACAAAAGTCGCAGTAGAAGGAAAATTGCAATTCAAAATTCAAGCTCCACTTCTTTATCTTACAAAAGGAGAAATAATTAAAAAAGGATTTGAACTTGGAGTTGATTACTCTCTTACATGGAGTTGCTATAACCCTCAGGGTGAACCTCCGAAACCATGTCTTAAATGTCCAAGCTGTCTATACAGATTAAAAGGCTTTGAAGAGGCAGGTATAAAAGACCCTTTACTAAGATGATCACACTTAGAGTTCATACAAGTGTAGTAAAAAAAATAATTCTCAGCGCAATTAAAACAAAAAAAGGCAAATATACCTATGAAGAATTAGTCATTGATGGCTTAAAAATTCTTGATATTATGAGAAATGTAGGGTGCAAAATTTCAATTAAAGGAACTGAAAACCTGAAAAAACTAAAACCACCCTGCGTTTTTATAGCAAACCACATGAGCACCCTTGAAACACTTGTTCTGCCAGCAGTAATTGGTAAAGATTTTAGAGTCACCTTTGTAGTGAAAAACTCTCTTCTTAAGTATCCCTTTTTCGGTAAAATTCTGTCTGCCTTAAATCCCATTCCTGTTACAAGAAAAAATCCAAAGGAAGACTACAGAGTAGTCATGACTGAAGGATTAAAAAGGCTTCAGGAAGGTATATCTGTTATAGTTTTTCCTCAGGCAACCCGAGAAGTTGTTTTTGATTCGACCAAGTTCAATACTCTTGGGATAAAACTTGCAAAAAGAGCTAATGTTGCTGCTGTACCTATAGCTTTAAGGACAGATGCGTGGGGAGTAGGTAAAATCTTTAAAGATTTTGGTAAAATTGATCCTTCAAAGCCAATATGTTTTTTTATAGGGAAACCTCTATACATTGAAGACAAAGGAGTCCGAGAGCATCTTGAAATCATACAATTCATAGAAAACTCCCTTAAAAAATGTTATAATTAGACATGCAAGTCAAAGCCAATGATAGAATAGAAACTTTTCAAGACCTTGTTAAGGTTCTTAAAACTCATCCTGAATGGCTTGAAGAATTAAGACAGCTCATTTTAACTACAGAACTTTTAGAACTACCAAAAAAATTTGAGGAATTTTTAATAAAAGATTTTCACCCTCTAAAAGAAAAGGTGGAAAACCTTGAGCAGGACGTGGCTGTACTTAAACAGGACGTGGCTGTACTTAAACAGGACGTGGCGGTGCTTAAGCAGGATGTGGCGGTGCTTAAGCAGGATGTTGCTATACTTAAGCAGGATGTGGCGGTGCTTAAGCAGGATGTAAAAATATTAAAGGATGATGTTGGGATGCTTAAAGGTGATATGTTTGAAATAAAATTAAAGGACAAAGCACCATCTATTTTTGGCAATATTATAAGAAGGTGTAAGGTTTTAAATGGTGAAAAATATGTAGAAATTTTAGATGATGCCCTTGACGAAAACAAAATTACCTTTGAAGAAAGACAGGATGCCCTTGATGTTGATCTTGTAGCAACAGGTGTGCTAACAGAGGACCCTACAAAAAAAGTATTCCTCATTGCCGAAGCTTCTGTAAAAGCTGACAGAAAAGATGTAGAAAGAGCTTACAGAAGAGCCCAGATTTTTAAAAAAGCTACAGACACTGAAACATTACCTGTTGTAGTATGTAAAGAAAAAACACAAGGTGCGATAAAAAAAGCTACAGAACTGGATGTTATTATAGTAAATGTTTTACGCTGACCTTCATATTCACTCAAAGTTTTCCCGGGCAACAAGTAAAGATATGACTCTTGAGACAATACACCAGTGGGCTCAGCTTAAAGGCATAAAACTGATTGGCACAGGTGATTTCACCCATCCAGAATGGTTGAAGGAAATAGAAAAAAAACTTAATGAAGAAGGAAACGGTCTGCTCACTCTCAAAAAACAATACTGTCTTGATGTGCCAGACTCATGCAAACAGGAAATATTCTTCATTCTTTCATCTGAGATAAGCTGCATATATCAAAAAAATGGCAAATTAAGAAAAATCCATCTCCTGATTTTGTCCCCTTCAACAAAGGATGTGACCAAGATAAACTATACTTTGTCTCAAATTGGAAGTCTTGGCTCTGATGGCAGGCCCATTATTGGAATGGATGCAAAGGAAGTTATGAAGATAATTCTTGAGATTTCACCATCTTCAATGATAATACCAGCTCATGCATGGACACCTCATTTTTCAGTGTTTGGTTCTCAATCCGGTTTTGACAGTCTCAGTGAATGCTTTGAAGAACTCACTCCTTACATCTATGCAATTGAGACTGGTTTAAGTTCTGATCCACCAATGAACTGGCGACTAAGTGAACTTGACAGAGTAGTTCTTGTCTCTAACTCTGATGCCCATTCACCTGCAAAAATTGGCAGAGAAGCCAATATCTTTGATATTGAAATTAACTACAATGCCATTTCTGAGGCAATAAAAACACGCAAAGGGTTTCTTGGTACCGTAGAGTTTTTCCCTGAAGAAGGGAAATATCACTATGATGGACATAGAAGTTGTGGAGTAAGACTTTCGCCAAAAGAAACAATAAAGAGAAACTATCTATGTCCTGTATGTGGCAAAAAAGTTACTGTAGGAGTTATGCATAGAGTTGAACTCCTTTCAGACAGACCTGAAGAATTCAAACCTGACGGAGCACTTCCTTTTAAATCAATAATTCCCTTACCTGAAATAATTTCTGAAATAAAAAAATGCTCAGTCCAATCTAAATCAGTTTTTGATACATACATGAAAGCGCTTTATAAAATTGGTAGTGAATATGATATACTTTTGAAAAAAAATCTATTGGATATTGAAAAATTTGATTCCAAACTGGCAGAGGCAATTAAAAGAATGAGAGAAGGAAAAGTTTATGTAGAACCAGGGTATGATGGAGAATATGGGAAAGTGAAAGTTTTTGGTGAACAATCAGAGACATCTATTAAAGGGCAAACACTTCTTTTTAGATGAATCTCAATAAAAATCAAAAAATAGCTGCTGAAACTTCAGATAGAATATGCTGTGTTCTGGCAGGTCCTGGCACTGGTAAAACTCTCACGATAACAGCAAAAATAATTCATTTATTAGAGAAAGGAGTCTCACCCAAAGAGATTGCTGCTCTTACCTTTACACAGAAAGCAGCTATTGAAATGAAACAGAGAGTTATAACTAACCTGAGACAGGAAAAAAATCTTCCCTTTATAGGGACTTTTCATCTTCTTTGCTTAAAACTATTGAGAGAATTTCTTTCCGATAGAGAAAAACACTTTCAAATCTGCACAAGAACAAAACAGAAAGAGATAATCTCTGCCATACACAAAAAGAATGTGGACAGAATCATTGAAAAAATAACCAATTTTAAAAATACAAACACACCCCTCGATGAAAAAATCTTACCGATTTATGAAAAATACGAAGAAAAAAAGAAAGAACTTAATCTTCTTGATTTTGATGATTTATTGTTAAAAACCCTCGAATTAGTCAATAAAAAACAGATACCAGCTCTTTTTTCACATATAATTATTGATGAATTTCAGGATATAAATAAAATTCAATATGCACTTATAAAAGGACTTCTTAAAGAAAATGGCTACCTTACAGTATTTGGTGATCCTGATCAGGCTATTTACTCTTTTAGAGGCTCAGAAATTGAACTTTTTCTTGAACTACCAAAGGATTTTCCAGATTTAACTTTAATAAATCTCTCTCTTAATTATCGTTCCCAGAAAAACATTATAGAAGCTTCAAACAAGTTTATAACAGCAAATACAAAGAGATTTTCCAAAAAAATTGAATCTACGAGAGAACAAAAATCTCCTATAATTCTTTTTGAGGTCGAAGATGAATACGAAGAGGCAAAAACAATTCTCAGAGAGATAAAACAAAGGCTTGGTGCAACAGATTTTACAGAACTTTACAAAAATAAAGAAGAAACGTCCTGCAGCTTTTCAAGTTTTGCGGTTCTTACAAGAACAAACAATCAACTAAAAATAATCAAAGATTGCTTAGATAAAGAAGGAATTCCTGTAAAGACTATAAAGAAAGATACAGAACACTGGACATCTAAGATCACAAAAAAAATTACTGATGCAATAGTTAATTATTCAGACAAACTTTTCACAAATATGCCGTTACAGAGTTTTATTGAATCTTCCAACCTCTATGAAGAGCTCTCAAATACAGAAATCTTTATATTAAGTAACATTGCAAAAACATACAAAGATGGTAAACTTATAGAGCAAATTCAAGCTTTAATTGATGAACTTACATCCCTTACACCTGTTGATCTATTCCCAGAAAATATTAATGCAGTAAGTCTTCTTACTCTTCACAGTTCAAAGGGGCTCGAATTTCCTGTTGTTTTTATTGCAGGCTTTGATGAAGGTCTAATACCATATACGCTAACATCTGATACAGACATTGAAGAAGAAAGAAGACTCTTTTATGTTGGAATGACCCGTGCAATGGATGAATTAATACTTATTCACTCAAGACAAAGACTCATAAATGGTAAAAAAATAACCCTGCCTGTTTCTTCCTTTCTTAAAGATATACCCGAGGAATATGTAATAAAAAAGGTCCGGCAGAATAGAGCCGGACCAAAACAAAAAGCTCTTTTTTAAGCTTTTATCTCTGTTCCAAGAAGTTCCAAAAATTTTCTTATCCATTCAGGATGAGCGGGCCAGGCAGGCGCAGTCACAATATTTCCATCTACACAGGCATTTGAAAATGTCGAATTGACCTCACACCATTTTCCGCCGGCAAGTAAGATTTCTGCTTTTACTGCAGGATATGCTGTGAGAGTTCTACCTTTTATAACATTGGCAGCAGTGAGAAGCTGAATTCCATGACATATGGCAGCAACAGGTTTACCTGATTCAACAAAGTGTTTTACTATTTCCAGCACCTTATCATTAAGTCTCAGATATTCAGGAGCTCTTCCACCTGGAATTACGAGGGCGTCATAATCTTCTGGTTTAACTTTTTCAAAATCTGCATTTAGCATAAAGTTGTGACCTCTTTTTTCCGTATAGGTTTGATCTCCTTCAAAATCGTGCACAGCGGTCTTTACAGTTTCACCCGCTTTTTTACCGGGACATACAGCATGAACAGTGTGTCCAACCATTTTAAGCATCTGAAATGGGACCATTGCCTCATAGTCTTCCACAAAATCTCCAACAAGCATTAAAATTTTTTTAGGCATATTCCACCTCCTCATGAAGTTTTATTTTATTATAAATCTTTTATGTTAATATATTGTTACACTTATGAAAATTAATGAAAAAATAAAGAAAACAATGGCAGATTTACAGGATTTCTACCTGCTCTGCATAAACTCTACTTTAAGAGTTTTTAAAAGACCTCTTTACATTGATGACATAGTTGAGCAGATGGAGTATGCTGGCTCTTCCTCTGTTTTTATCGTGTCTCTGGTCTGTCTTTTTGTTGGGATGGCACTTACTCTACAGCTTAGCGCAGAACTTAGCAGAGTTGGATTAAAAATGTACACAGGTAAAATTGTTGGAATTGCAGTAATAAGGGAGATTGGTCCTCTTGTAACAGCACTGGTTTTCATAGGCAGGGTTGGTGCTGGACAGACCGCTGAAATTGGCTCAATGATTCTCGGTCATCAAATAGATACATTAAGAGTTTATGGAATTGATCCCGTTAAAAAAGTAGTAATCCCGAGAGTAATTGCTTCAGTTATAATGCTTCCCTGCCTTACGATAATAGGAGATCTTGTATGTCTTTTAGGTGGATACTACATAGCTGTTTTTGTAAGTAACCAGAGTGGTTCCTTCTATTGGTCAAGTATTATTAGAGAACTAAACTTTCAAAATGTCTTTTCTGGTTCAATAAAACCTTTTATTTTTGGATATCTCATATCTTGCATAAGTTGCTTTTACGGACTTACAACTCGGGGTGGTGCAAAAGGTTTAAGAACCTCAACTACCAAAGCAGTTGTTACATCAATTGTTATAGTAATAGCAACAGATTTTATACTTACAAGAATCTTACTTTATGCTCTGGGATTCACAGTATGATAGTTTTTGATGATGTATGGTTTTCTTACGGGAATAGAGAAGTTCTTAAAGGTGTAAGTTTTACTGCAAAATTCAATGAACGCATAGCAGTTCTTGGCGAAAGTGGTGGTGGAAAAACAACCATTTTAAAATTAATACTGGGGTTAATAACTCCTGACAGAGGAAGAATTATAATTGACGGAATTGATATAACTGAACTAAATGAAGAAGAACTAATACCAATAAGAAGAAAGTTTAGCATCGTTTTTCAGGAAGGAGCTTTATTTGATTCTTTACCTGTAAAAGAAAATGTTGCCTTTTTCATGAGAGAACTTTTAAATCTTCCCGATGAAGAGATTTATTCAAGAGTAAAAGATCTGCTTAAACGTGTAGGAGTAGAAGATGCAGAAGAACTTATGCCAGAGGAACTCAGTGGAGGTATGCACCGCAGAGTAGCAATAGCACGAGCTCTGGCAGTTGGAAAAACAAAAATGTTTCTATATGATGAACCAACAGCAGGACTTGACCCTGTAAACTCTGAACGAATTGTGTCTCTGATTAAAGATTTAGCAGATAAAGAAAATATAGGTTTTATGATAATAACGCATGTTGTCTATGTTGCATGGCAACTTTGCAGCAGATTTATCTTCCTCAAAGATGGAGAGATCAAATTTGATGGAAGCAAAGATGAACTTATCAAAACAAATATTCCTGTCGTAAAAGATTTTATAAAAGAACTATTCTTCAAAATTGAGTAGAATGACCAAAAAAGATTACCAATGGACAAGAATTAGAAAAGTGACTCCATTGCTCTTATATCCTTTATTAAAATTTTTTTATTAAGCTCACCAATATAGCCCATTTTTTTTAATTTGCTAATAGTCCTTATAGCGGTTTCAGTTGTGGTTCCTGTCATTTCAGCAAGTTCCTGTTTTGTGATTTTAATATCAATAAGAACTCCTTCTGGGGTAATTTTGCCATATTTATTTGCTAACTTGAGAAGTTGATAGACTACTCTTGATGTTACATCTTCAAGAGCGATATTTTTAAGACTTTCTATGCCTGATTTAAGTCTTACTGTAACATGATGTAATATATGAGCTTCAAGATGGGGATTTTTTTTGATAATCTTAAGAAAAACTTTTGAAGGTATTTTTCCTAATTCACAGTCTTCAATAGCTATGGCATTTGCAGGATAGGGAAAATTTTTAATAACTGCCAGAGCTCCAAAAAAATCTGGTGCATCAACTATTTCAAGAACAATCTCTCTTCCATCTGATGAAAGTTTTGAGATTTTTACTTTACCCTTAAGGAGGATGTAAAACCACTCAGGCTCCTGTCCTTCAGAGAAAATGGTTTCTCTTTTTTTGAATTTAACTATTTTAATGTTTTTCTCAAGAGTTTCAATGTCTTCTTCGTTAAGATTTTTTAAAATTGATAAATCTCTGAGCATAGATAATTTTAACAGATTTTGAATCAGGAGAATAATAAAGAGCGACAGTGCTCAGATTTTCTGAACACTGTCGCCCAAAGATTACTTAAGCAAAGCCTCTATATTCTGTTGAGTTCCATATGGATCCTTGAATTCCTGCTCTGGCTTAAAGTTAAGCTTCTTTTCTCCACGATTATTAAGGTATTTCTTAAGCTCAAGGTCTATGTTTACAGGAACACTGACACCGGCTTGAGCAAGCATTGTTCTTAGCACAGCCTCTGACTTTGATGCATAGGCAGTGGCATCACCAAGAATTCTACCAGCTTCAGTAGGATTATGGAATCCAATTGAATTTTCAGCTCCGATAAATATAACTCTATAAAGTGCCTCAAGATATAAATCTTTTGCTCTATTATAGAGATTCTGGTCAAGCTGTTTTCCACTTTCCTGAGCTTTATTTGCTATTTCAAACAACTTTGCAGCAACTGCTGTTTGATAACCTGCCCTAATAAGCAGGCTCATTGTCCTGTCTTGTATAGTTAGCACTCTCTGTTTCAGCCATTCAGGGGTTTCCTCATGGCATTGCAGACATGCCTTCATGTCAGACTTAAGAGGACTCATAATTCTGTGTTCTGATACTTTAAAACCACCCACCTTTTTATAGGGCATGTGACAGTCTGCACAGGATACACCAGCATTCCAGTGAGTTGAATTGTTTGAGAAAAACTCAAATTCAGGATGTCTTATGTAGGCAAGCTTAAACCCTGTAACTGCCTGCTTCCACTCACCATAGGAAGGATCACTTTTCAGAACTTTTATAATGTTTTCAATGGAAATTCCACCAAGCTTGCTTCCCTGCCATGGGAAGAAAAGTCCTGTGGGTTTCATATCTTTGTCTCTTGGAACTACATAGGTCACATGACACTGGGCACAGATTATGCTTCTCATCTGCTGATGAGGAATACTGTTTGTATCAACTCCCATAGTCTGCAAAGCCTTAACAAGGGTAAATCCTCTTCTTATCTGTAAAGAAGCATCCTTTGGATTATGACAGTCAATACATGAGTCTCCAAGCTTTCTATGTTTTTCTGGAATCCAGCTCCAGACTTCTTTATAGGGTCTGTTATAGTAGGCAATACCGTATTTCGCTTCAAGTTCAGGTGCATAGGATGTTTTACAAGTAAGACATACTCCTCCTGGTTTAAGTCTTGATGGGTCTATTTCCAGCTGATCAATTACTCTGTAAAAATGAGACCTCGGTTCATTGTATTCAATTCCAAAGCCCCATCCATTGTAAAGCAATGCCATAAAGGGATACTCAGAAAGCTTATCATAAATAACTTTATCTGTATCCCATCCTCTTTTGTATTTACTTTTACCTGCAGGTGTAGGCTCCTGTGATTGCTTATACATTTCATAATGGATTGGATAAACTTTTCCCCATACTTCGGGATCAACTTCATTTTCAGGGATAGAGGCGGTTTTGTACTCCTTCGGTTTTTCTGGTGCACAGGCAAAAAGAATAAGCAAACAAATAAAGCATAAAATAAAGCTAAATCTTTTCATTAAAAACCTCCTCCTTAAAGGTTTCTCTTAAACCTGCCTGTTTATGTGATATTCTTTTATGACAATCCCAACATTTTCTGTCTGAGATGGTAATTCGTGAAACCATACCTTCATGGCATCTTATACAGTTTTGCTGGATTGTTTTTTTACCATGGGCTGAAGTTTTGATTTGATCTGGGACACTTCCTGTATGAAAGGCTATAAAATCCTTGCTACCATCAACTGCTTTCCAGAAATAAAAACTTACCTTTGAATTATTGGGAAGATGGCAGTCAACACATTTAAGAGAGTTGTGTAATCCTCCTTTCATTAAAGTTAGGTATTGTTCTTCCATAACATGACAGCTGGCACAAAACTCTGGAGTGTTTGTTTTAGCAAGAAGCTTAGGAGATAGGATAGCCAGAATAAAAATAAAAATTACTACTGCAACAACTATCCAACCCCTCTTCATAATTCACCCCCTTTCTTGTTTGCTTTCATTTTATCAAAAAATTTTTCATATTTCAATGATAAATTTTTTTAATTTACCTCAATATGATTTAAATCATATTTTTCTCCTGATTAATCTGGTAAAATTAGATTATAAAAAACTTTTTAAGGAGGTTTATCTATGTTTTGCAGACAATGTGAGCAAACAGCAAATCCATGTACAAAACTGGGTGTATGCGGAAAACAGCCAGATACAGCCTATCTTCAGGATCTTCTGACCTATGCACTTCAGGGGCTTGCAACTTATGCAAAGGAAGAATTGAAAGAAGGCAAGCTTGACAGCAAAGTTAACAGATTTACTGTGGAAGCACTCTTTTCAACATTGACGAATGTTAACTTTGATTCGGAGGCAATTAAAAACTTTATCTACGAAGCAGTGAATCTGAGAGAGGAACTTAAAGGAAAAGGGATTAAAGTTCAGGAAACAGAGGCATGCAATTTTAAGCCAGCAGACAGTTTAGAGGAACTTGTAAAACAAGGAGAAGATGCGAACAGAAAACTTTTTCACAGCTATCAAAATGAGGATATTCAGTCACTTAAAGAAATTACCCTTTACTCTTTGAGAGGCATTGCTGCTTATGCTGACCATGCTGCAATTCTTGGAAAAGAGGATAACTCTGTATATGCCTTCATATATGATGCCCTTGATTCAATGCAAAGGAATGGAGACCTTAATTTCTGGCTTAACATGGTTTTAAAAGCAGGTGAAACAAACCTCAGAGCAATGGAACTTCTTGATGCAGCAAACACAGGCAGATACGGGCATCCTGTACCAACAGCAGTTCCACTTGGTTATAAAAAAGGTAAAGCAATAGTTGTCTCAGGACATGACCTTAGAGACCTTGAAATTCTTCTTAAACAGACAGAAGGAAAAGGTATATATGTTTATACCCATGGAGAGATGCTTCCATGTCATGCTTATCCCGAGTTGAAAAAATATAAGCATTTTTATGGACACTATGGCACAGCATGGCAGAATCAACAAAAAGAGTTCGCTCAATTTCCAGGGGCAATATTGATGACCACCAATTGCATTATAAGACCACTTGATTCCTATAAAGATAGAATCTTCACCACAGGTGTTGTTGGTTGGCCCGGAGTAAAACATATCAAAGATAAGGACTTTACCCCGGTCATTGAAAAAGCTCTTGAATTGCCTGGTTTTCCAGAGGACAAAGAAAGCAAAACAGTGATGGTAGGCTTTGCGAGGAACGCTGTTTTAGGTGTTGCCGATAAAGTTATAGAGCTTGTTAAAGCTGGTAAAATCAGGCATTTCTTCCTTGTAGGAGGATGTGATGGTGCAAAGCCTGGAAGATCCTATTATACAGAGTTTGTTGAAAAAGCACCACAAGATACTGTAATACTTACCCTTGCCTGTGGTAAATTCAGATTTTTTGATAAAGAACTTGGTTCAATTGATGGGATTCCAAGACTTCTTGATGTTGGTCAGTGCAATGATGCCTACTCGGCAATTCAGATCGCTCTGGCACTTTCAAAGGCATTTAATGTAGGAGTAAATGAGCTTCCTCTTTCACTAATTCTTTCATGGTTTGAGCAGAAAGCTGTTGCTATTCTTACAACACTTCTTTATCTCGGCATTAAAAACATCCGTCTTGGACCAAGCCTTCCTGCCTTTGTAAGCCCGAATGTTCTGAAGGTTCTTGTTGATAACTTTAACATAAAGCCTATAAAAACAGTAGACGAAGACTTGAAAGAGATTTTGGGATAAACATTTAAGCCTGCATTCAGGGATACTAAAGCTGAATGCAGGCTTTTTCCTGAGAATCAATCTCAAATTATTGATGTTTTATTCTATCATGCCCTTCTATTTTGCTGACAGTCTCTTTTCAGATTATCAAGCAAATTCATGAGATTATGTGATAGTTTTTCTATTTGCATATATAATTCTTCAGCTCTCTTTGTATCTCCACGATTGCATGCAGAAATAGCTTCTTTTGCAAGAGCGTGAATCTTTGCATGAGGCTCATCTATTGCTTTAAAGCTTGCAAGATGTCCACACAGTCTCTGTCCTTCATCTTGATACCACTTTCCAAATCTACAATTCCTGTGATCTGGTAACTGTTCTGCAGTCAATGAACCTGAACCGGTAAGACAGGCTCCAATTTTCCCTACGAAAACTCTATGGTCTGTTTTTGCAAGATCAATTATCATAAATTGACTTGTCTCTGTCTTAAAACCTGATGTAACATTTCTTAACTCTTCAAGAATTTTTACAAGATCATTTACGCTAATCATAACATCTGATGCAATTTTTTCCATTTCCTTTGCAATTTCTGATGTTTTCTCTATATTTTTGGCAACTTCTTCACTTGCTGCAGACTGTTCGTCAACCGCTGTTGCTATCTGTGTAATCTGATCCTTAACCCTGTTCACCGAATCAACTATATGTAAAAGTGAGTTACCAAGTTCCTTTATAAAATCATTTGCCCTTGTAACATTTTTAAGAGAAACTTCCATTGATTTGCTCGTCTGCTGAGACTCATTCTGAATGTTTCTAATTTTTTCCGATATTTCATCAGTTGCCTTAATTGTTCTTTCTGCAAGTTTTCTTACCTCATCTGCCACAACTGCAAATCCACGACCCTGCTCACCAGCTCTTGCTGCTTCTATTGCAGCATTGAGGGCAAGAAGATTTGTCTGATCTGCTATGTCTTTTATTACTGTTACAATCTCACCTATCTCTTCAGCTCTCTGATTGAGTCTCTTAACAACCTCTGACAGTTGGGATGTTGATTGATAAACATCTTCAACCACTTTTATAGCATCGCTTGATAGTGCTTTACCCTGATTGGCAGTTTTCATGGCTTCTTCTGCACTTTCTGCTGCCTGAGTGGCATTTCTTGCAATGTCTGTTATCGTCTGACTCATCTGTTCTGCAGCTGTTGCAATCTGTGATGCCTGTGAGGACTGATTTTTTGCTCCCTCAGAAGCTCTTTGAGCCTTTTCTCTAAGATGGTCAGTTTCATTCACCACAGTCAGAACTGTATCAAGGATTTTATCTATAATCACTGAGAAAGATTTAATCATTCCATTAAGAAATCCACCAAGCTGTGAGATTTCGTCTTTTCCTTTAACATCAGCTTTTTGAGTCAAATCACCTCTGGAAATACGCTCAATCAAATTGTAAAAGTAGTATATCGGCTTTACGATTTTTCTCTGAGTCATGAGAAAGACCAATGCAAGGAGTGCTGTATTCAATACAAAAATTGATATCTGAACTATTTTTAAGGTAACAACTTTACTCCTTGAATACTCCTCTGCAGCCGAGACAAGTTCATTGGTTGTTTTAAAATAACTTTCTGAGTCTTCAATAAGTTTTCCTGATAGTGTTCTGTCCTGTCTAAAGTTTTTGATTAGATCTTTTAATGCTGTCCATTTAGTTTTGGTTTCATTTAATTTTGATAGAAACTTTGAATCTGTAACCTTTGGAAGATTTAATTCCTTGCTTCCTTCCGAGAGTCCTGCAATGATTTTATCGAGATTTAAAATCAGCTCATCAGAAGGTTTTCCTGAAAGTTCAAGCTTTATCAGTCTCTGAGTTGCTCCTCTTACAATTCCAGCATAATTGACAACTTTTCCATCATCTAACATATTTGAAATATAGAAAAACATCAAAACTGTGCCAGTAAGTGAGAAAATAAAAAGAAGTAATAAAATTACTTTCATTAACAAACTTATTTTCATTTTTCCCCTCCCCATCTGTTAAAAATTTAACAGTCTTTAATACCTCCTGTTAGATTCTTGATTTTTTAAAAAATATAGGCTAATTCTAAACCAATCCAGGAAGATTTGGATTGAGAGAGAGAGAGAGAGAGAAGTATTAAATGTAATTTCCTATTATTACATGTCCTGCTATACATGGGTAAAAATTAAATCACAACAATGGCAGTTTTGTCAAGGGCAGCAGTCAAAAATTTTTCGTCATTTCAATGATTGGTATATTAAGTTCCCCGAAAATCTGATCCAAGAGAATTTTAATATTTACATAGGTTTCATGAATTAAACTTTCTTGACTTTTTACTTCTATGAAAAAGAGTTGATTTTTTCTATTATCTTTCATTATTGCATCTACAAAAAACAGAAAGGTACCTGTTCTCCTTCCTATCATATCAGATATCTGAATCTCTTTAATTTCAGATATAGGGAAAGTATAAGAATAGATAATTTTCTTTACCTTGACTGTGCCTCTCATCTTATCAATCAGAATATTCATTGGAGCTATCATTCGTCGAGTTAAATATAAAATAATGACATAGGCAAATAGCGATATGGATAGGGCAGTGAGTTTTTGTGTTTTCTCGTAGATTAATATGAATAAAAAGAGTAGTGGAAAAATCAAATACAAAATTAAAAATCTGACTATATCAAAGAGATTGGGTTTTCTATATAGAATAACCTTTAATGGATTTAGTTCCTCAATTACAAGATTCGTTATTCTCAATTTATCCTTTTCAATATCTCTTTTTCCTTCTTCAAAGACTAGTTTAGATGAGTAATTAAGTCTTGTTTTTTCCTCAAAGCCTTTGCTGAAGTTTATACTAAAACAATTTCCCTCTCTGAAGGCAGTATAACTTTGAAAACCTGCTATCAATGCCATGTTGAGAAAAACATTTGCGATTTCTTCCTTATCTGTTTCTAATAAGGTAAAGACTGCATTAACTCTATTACCATCAATTTTTTCTATTTTAATTATTACTCTATTTTTGCCACGTGTATTTACTATAGATACATAAATTTTTGATAATTTTTCAAAGGGGATGGTTTCAATTTTTTCGAGAAAGAGATTTCTTATCCACCTCAACTCAACTGAGTTTTTGTGTCTATTTACACTGATTGAATATAGTTTTGAAGGAGCAGATAAAACGACAATTGAAAAAACTCCTAATATCATAAAAATCATTGCAAAAATAAAAAGGTAAAAATCTTTCTCGTCATGAAAAGCTGGTTTCAGTAAAAGAAATATTATTGGTAATTCTAAAACCACCACAATGAAGAGCAAAATTAAAATTTTCAATTCTTTTGTGAATTTACTCTCACTGCTCAGATAAACCGATTCATTCCAGATATTCTCTTTTTTAAGCATCCTAAACATCTTTTTTCTATTTTAGTATCATCGTTTTATTGAAAAAACAGAGAAAAAATATCTGATGTTTTAATTATAGTTCTTTTTCAAGTATAAACCTCCATTTGTATATCTGATCTTTTATTGTCTGTCCATTCGGAGCATTGGGATTTAACTGGAGATAAATCTCCATGTTTTCAATAGCCCCTGCGTAGTCTGATATTTTTTCATGTAAAAGAGCCTTGTTAAAGTAAATTTGAGGATTAAAGGGCTGAATTTGTATTGCTCTGTCAAGCTCTTCTATGGCTTCTTCAAATTTATCCTTTGTAAAAAGAACCTCTGCATGGAGAAAATATTTTCTCGCCTCATCCTTTAATTCTACTAATGAGGGGTTCTGAGCAATGATTCTTGCAACTCTGCTTCTTACCCATTTAGCTTTATCAGCGTCTGATATTTCAATCAATCTGGCATATTCTTTTAGAGCCTGTCCATACTGCCCGGCTTTTTCATATTCAATGGCTTTGTTTTCAACTTTTTCTAAATAGGGATAAAGGGCTGTGAAAAACTCATTTATTGCTCTTTTTGTAATCAGCAAACTATTTGAGTTTGAAAATTTTTTATACAGACTCAGGCTTTGTTCATAGTTTCCCATTTTTGCATGGGCTATTGCCTGAATAAGTAAAGCATAGTCACTGTCTTTTACTGCTGTTGCCTCATTTAAAGCTTTTTCATACTGCATCTCTTTGAGATAAAGAGATGCTTTTGCAATTTTAACAAAATCATTCTGAAAAGAGATTTTCTGAGCCTGCTCTATATAGGACTGAGCCTTGGTTTTTTCATTTGTTTCAAGATTGATAAGCGCAATTAAACTCATATATGATGCTGCCACAGGCTCTGTGTAAAATTTTTCTCTGATAAGGGATTTGGTAAAGGTTTCACCGGTTTCAGGTTTTCTTAATGTAAGTTTTACCTCTGTTCCTTCCTCTCCTCTAAGCTTTGCAACTATCTCATTCAGTTTCATATCAACTGTTGATTTTCCATCAATCTCAACTATCTCACAATTAGGCTCAAGACCTGCTTTCTGGGCAGGGCTATTTGGCTCAATAGATTTTATCTTCGCATATTCATCTTCATTTTTTATAATACTTGCACCAATTCCAGAGAAAGAAAGGCTGTTTATTGCCTTTTCAGAGATTTTGACTTCTTCTTCATATCTACCCATTTTAAAATAAAGCAAAGCAAGTCTTAATGGTGCATAATTGTCATCAGGTCTCTGCTCAATATATTTTTTCACTGCTTCAACTGCCTTTTCATATCTGCCTTTTTTTGTGTAGAAATCATAAAGTTTCATGATTAAATTAGCATTTTTAGGCGCTAAGGCAACTGCCTGCTCAAGCTGTGAAGCGGCATCCTTATATTTTTTCTGTGCTAAATAACACTTATAAAGCAAAAGATAACCATCAGGGTCTTTAGGAGCAAGCTGAACATGCATCTGTGCTGCTGCCACAGCCTCTGCAATATCGTTGTTTTTCAAAGATAAATTTGCAACAACCCTGTATGCATAAATATTGGATGGGTCTTTATTTATCAACTGTTTTGCCTCTGAAATCTGAGCCTTTGGATTCTGAATTGCCTGATAAAGTTCATCTGTCGTAGTTTTTAAAGAGTTGGATATTGCCTGATAGGCTGTGTTTCCATAATCTTTTTTATCTATTGAGACAAAAAGACCGGATTTTGAAGTTGTTCCATAACCTATCCCATACACAGGTAAGGCAATTTCTATCAGGTCGTTGTCATAAATTATAAACTTAGTTCTTGCATTGACCTCTAATACTGTAGGTAAACAGCATTTTTGGGAAAAGTTTATATTGTCAATTCTTGCATCAATTACTACTTGATTTTGAGAAGGGATAAAAGAGAGATCTTTTTCATATATTGTTCTGGTAAACATCGAATCAAAATATATTGGAAGCACCTGTCTGAGAATACTTCCCGTTGGAAACTCTACGGTGTGAATTACTCCTGCATTATAATCATAATGGGTTGCACTTGAGATTTCAGAATCATCAACCAAGACAACTGCCTCATAGGGAAGCTTTTTTACCACAGGAGCCTCTTTTGGAGGTTCAATTTTAAAAGGTTCAACTTTTGTTGTTATCCTTATGGGTTCACAGCTTATAAGAGCAAGGACAAGAGGTATAAGGAGCAAAAATCTGATAGCTTTCATCTTTAGTCTCCTTTCAGCCATTTATATATGATTTTTTGTCCTGTATTCATTTCACTTTCAGTTTCCTGCCAGAATTTCTCTTTATCACAGTTCATACCAAGCATGGCACAAGCCTTTTCTGTTTCAGAGAGAAATTTGTCAAGAGCAGAGAATGCAATCTTTGTATATATTTTTCTTCCTATGTCTGCTATTTCTGATGTAAGAGTGGGCATTGGAATCAGGGAAATTCCGTAGTCAATTGTCTCAGCGCCTGCCTGAGCAATTCCTTCAGTTTTGGCTGTTACTGCAATTTTAACAATCGGCAGTCCCTTTCCATAGTATTTTGAGCCCCATTCTTTGCCGTATTTTTTATCGAGCTCTTCAACGATTTTCTCACCGTAATCATCAATCTTTTCCTCTATTTTTTCAATTGTCTTATCCTGCAATACATTACCAAAGATTTGATTGAGGTCTATTGGATTAAGCTCTGAGCCTGCTCTTAATTTTTCATCACTGTCATCAATAGCTGAATTGTTGGGATTGACAGCAGTTGGAGACTGCCACTGAAAAGCTGTAAGCTGGCTACCAAGTGTCTGAAAACTAAATGGTGAGGTGGGCTGATTTGACTGTGTTTGAGTTTTTGCCTGAGCAACAAGAGCATTATACCTGGAAAGTAGTTGTTTTTTCTGCTCTTCCTGCCTTTTCTTTTCCTCTGCAAGCCTTCTCTGCTGTTCTTCATACTCTCTCTGCTTCTGAGCATCATAGGCAGAGTTATCGTCAAACATTCCACTCATCAAAGTGCTGAAAAATCCTGAAAGGAAAGCCCCCATTAGTCCTATTGCCATCTGCTGAGAGGTGGAAGCTGGAGGAACATAGGGAGTGTATGAAGAGGAGTTACTTGAAGAGCCGCTACTTATTGGCGTGCAACCGCCACAGCCAACACATCTATATCTCACTCCACCATAGGTTATCTCTCTTACCTGACCGGCAGGAATGAAAGTTCCATCCGGCATCTGACTTCCATCACAGGTTCTTCCTGTTGGCATGGGAATGCTTCCTGCTGAAATAAGCAGTGGCTGAAAAATTAGAAAAGAAACTATAACTAAAACTATAATTTTCTGCCTCATGGCAGTTCCTCCTGAAATGTTTGCTTGATATCTATAATTTTTTCAACTTTGAAACTGTAGTTTTTTAAATCATCAATATTCATTATTTCAAGAACTCCCTGAACTGAACTAAAGAAAACATAGAGGCTGGTGTTTTTAAGAAAAAGTGTTGGATTTTCAGTCTGCAAAAACTCAAGGGCAGTATTGTTTTTTACCAATCCAACTCCATTTGAGGTTTTGTAAATTAAACCAACCTTATCATTGTAAAAAATTTCTTTTATCTCCTGTCTTGGATGTTCATAGATAACTGACAGCTTGCCATTTCTGAACTCTTTTATTAATTTACCACTGGCTATAAAAAGATGCTGTCCTTTACCTGTAAGGGAAGTTAGGGGTTCATTAAGAGACGCGATTTTTTGAAAAACACTTCTTGAGTTATTAAAAAGATATACTTCATGCTTTTTTGTTTTTTTATTAAATGCTAAAGCATAGACTGAATCCTCTCCCCTGAATAGTTTAGACTCTGACATAGGCAGTCTTGCAATAGCTTTTATAATTGCAGCAGGGATAATATCATTATCTTTTTTAACCTCAATAAATCCGAGATTACTACCGTCTGAAAAAAGCAAAACTCCGTTGTCAAGACATATGACATCTTTTACAGGATTTTTGAACTTTGCCATGTATCCTGTAAGAGGATTAAAAAGAAGCTTGTTGTCATAAAGAATGACAGGTTCATTTTTATAGTCAATAAAAAAGTGAAATTTATCTGCTGTAGTATCAATTGATTTATTTTTAGGGTCAGGAGAGATTATCCACTTAATCTTTACCAGACTGTTTTGTGGAAGAACAAGGAGGGTTTTAGAGAGAAAATAATTGTTTTCAGCATAAGCAGCTTTCAAGAAAAAAAGAATTACTAAACTCAGAAAAATTTTCAATTTCATTTTTCTGCCAAATTTTAACAGATTGATATCTAAATATCAAGTGAAAATTACCTTTCAGTTAATTCAACATCTTCTGCTATCTCAGGGAATATTCTAATTTATTCCTCAAATATTTGCTAAAAAATGAAGAACTTGGTTATATTTTAAAAAAGCTGGGGAGGAAAACATGAAAATAAAAAGATTTGAAGTAGGTCCACTATTTGTAAACAGTTATGTTGTTTACGACGAAAAAACAAAAGTAGGCATTATCATAGACCCGGGAGATGAACCTGATTTAATTCTTGATTTTGTTAAGGAAGAAGACTTAAATATAAAATATATTATCTGCACTCATGGACATTTTGACCATATCGGAGCAGTAAAAGAAATCAAAGAGGAAACAGGAGCTGATGTCATTCTTCATAGAGAAGATATTGAAATTTATAAAAACTCACCACAGGTTGCAATGCAGTTTTTTGGAATTGAAATAGAACCACAGCCAGAACCGGATAAATTAATTGAAAATGAGGAAACAATCACAATTTTTGGCAAAGAAATCAAATTTATTCATACACCAGGGCATTCTCCAGGAAGCATGTGTATTTACATTGAAAACCATCTTTTTACAGGTGACACCCTCTTTGCAGGCTCTGTTGGAAGAACAGACCTAATCGGTGGCAGTATGGATAAACTTTTAAATTCTCTCAAAAAGATTGCCAAACTTCCCATGAATACAGAAGTGCTTCCAGGACATGGTCCTAAAACAGAACTTCAAACAGAAATAAAGACAAATCCTTTTTATCATGACATTGTTTAGGATTTTATTTTCCATATTTCTTATATTTACCCTTTCATGCAGTAAATCATCTCAAGAGAAGCATTCTATAGAACAAAAAGATGAATACATAGCTAAACCGCTGGTTATCGGAGTATTGCCTGAAGAGTCTCCAAGAGAAATATACGAAAAATTATATCCGTTAAAAAAATTTCTCTCTGAAAGCCTTCAAAAGCCTGTAACCATAGAGATATCAAGAGATTTCAATGACTTAGAACAAAAAATAAAAGAAGACAAAATAGACCTTCTCATTATAGATCCTGCAACTTATTGTGAACTCAAATGGAATATGAAAAATAAAGTATTTCCCCTCATTAAACCTGAAGGTGGTATTGCAGAAACAAGAAGTGTCTTTGTAACTAAAGAAGGAAAAGGGATTGAGAAAATATTTGACTCTCTCGGGAAAAAACTTGCCCTTGGGGAAGAAAAATCTTCTTTTAGCTATCTAATACCTCTTTCAATGCTTAGAGATGTCGATATCTCAATTAAGGACTTCAAGTCTGTTGATATGCTCCAGAAGGAACAGAGAATTGCCCTTTCCATACTGATTGGTGATCATGATATAGGAGCAATGAGCGAAATAACTGCAAATAAGTATCTTAAAGATGGGCTTAAAATAATAAGATATTCAGAACCAACACCGAGATTTTTAATTGCCCATACAAATAATTTAAAAGAGGAAGAAATAGAAAAAATAAAAGATAATGTTATCAACAAAGCAGGTGATTTTTTATATAAAACAATGGGTGTTAAGAAATTCGTTCCTGCTGAAGACAGGGATTTTGACTACATAAGAGTCCTCTTCAGAAATCTTAAAGGTGTTGATTATATTGAATATGGGCAAAAGACAATCAAGGTCGCTGTTTTGCCTCTTTATAGCCCTTTGACAATCTATAAAAGATATGATCCCCTAATGCGATATCTTTCTGAAAAAACAGGATACGAATTTAAACTGGTAATTCCTAAAAATTTTGAAGAGTTCATACAGATTGTTAGCGAAGGAAAGGTTAACTTTTCCTATCAAAATCCCTATGTATTTTCGCTCATATCAAAAAAATATCCCATAAAACCGCTTGCCATAACTGTAGGTGAAGACTGCACCACTGATGAAGGAATATGCGGAGGGGAGAAATTCAGAGGTATAATAATCACAAGAAAAGATAGCCCTATTAATAAAATTGATGATTTAAAAGGCAAGAAAATAATGATAGTGTCTCCTTCTTCAGCAGGTGGATATCTATCTCAAAAACTCTATCTTGAGAAAAAAGGCTTTAATCTGAATAGAGACTTCAAACTTATAGATGCAAAAAGACAGGAAAAAGTTATTATAGGCATTTACAAAGGGGAGGCTGATGCAGGCTTTGTAAGAGAAGCAGCCCTAAGTGTATGGTCTGATGAAGTTGATTTATCCAGAATAAAAATTCTTGACTATGGTGAATATCTTCCAAACTGGCCCTTCGCAGTGGTTAATAATAAAAATTCTGAATTGACAGAAAAGGTTAAAAAGCTTATTACAGAATTGAATGACCAGACAATTTTAAGCAAAGCTAAAGTAAAAGGTTTTAAAGAGTCAACAGATGAAGATTATAAAATACTTAAAAAACTCAGTTATTGACAAAACTCTGAAAAACATTCAAAGACTTAGCATAGGCTGGAAAATATTTTTTTCATTTCTCGTTCTCTTTTTAGTTATAATGATTTCATTCAATCTTTTAATCCTTAATTACCAGAAAAAATCCTTAAGAACTCAGATAGATAAAAATATTTACTTAATTCTTGAAAATCTGTCAAAGGATGTAATAGATAATCTCATTTTCTTTGATCCTTTGGCAATTGATGAAAAAATATCTTTAGCAATGAATAATCCAGGTATGGAATACATCATGTTAACTGACAAAAACGGAAGAATTGTGGGGCATAGTGATAAAAGTCAACTTGGAAAATTAATAAATATAGATTACGGTAAATGGCAGAAAACAGATGAAAACGGTATTATTCACATAAATTTATCGGTAATAGCTGGAGATAACTATTTTGGAACTCTAAGGGCTGGTATATCAGAAAATAAAATAAACTATTACATAGATGAGGCAACAAGAAATCTTAAAAACTATATCTATATCCTGAGTATTCTTTCCTTTGTTCTAACAGTATTTTTATCCTTCATGCTTTCAAAAACTCTTATAAAACCTTTACAACGACTTAAAAGCAAAATGGCAAACATAGGAACTGATAAACTTGAACTATGTGAAAATCCAAACAACGTGCTCTGTAAAGATGTATTTAAATGTGATAAAACTGATTGCCCTGCCTATGGCAAGGAAAGATGTTGGTTTATCAGTGAAGCAAAGGAAAACTGTAAAAAGTGTCATAATATTGATTGTAAAGACTGTTATGTTTATAAAATTTCCTGTGGCGATGAAATAGGATATTTAATTGAAACCTTCAATGAAATGATTTTCAAGCTTAGAAATTCACTTCAGGAACTTGACAGGACAACAAAGGAAAAATTAAGGCTTGAAAAGTCATCTGCCATGGCAGAGATGGCAATGACTGTAGCTCATGAGATAAAAAATCCCCTTAATGCCATAAAAGCATCAACTTCCTATCTAAAATCAAATTTTCAGGGAGAAGTATTGAGAGAATTTCTCTCAATCATAGATAGAGAAACAGAAAGATTAAATGAACTCATAACAAGTTTTCTATCCTATGCAAGACCTGTTCCCCTTAAATATGAAAAGGGCAATATCAATAATGCTATTAAAGATGTGATCAAGCTTGTAGATAGGGAAATAAAAGAGGAAAATAAAATTCTTAAAACTGAATTTGATCCATCAATTCCCGAATTTTATTTTGATCACCATCAAATAAAACAGGCTGTGCTTAATCTTTTAGTAAATGCAACTGATGCTACCAAAGAAGGAGATATAATAAGTGTAAAAACAGAAAAGGTTGATGGAAGGATAAAAATTACAATCAAGGATTCAGGAAGTGGAATACCAGAAGAACTCATTGGTAAAATATTTGAACCCTTTTTTACAACAAAAACTACAGGATCAGGGCTTGGACTTGCATGTGTAGAGAGAATAATAAAGGATCATGACGGCAGTATAAGCGTAAATAGTAAACTAAATGAAGGAACAGAATTTACAATAGAATTACCAATAAAGGAATCTTGATTATGGCAAAGATTCTATATATAGATGATGAGATAAGTGCTCTTAAAGCAATCTCAGCAATCTTAAAAAAAGAAGGATACACAGTTTTGACTGCAACTTCAGCAGAAGAGGGAATAGAGATTCTTAAAAATTCCTCTGTTGATTGTCTGCTTCTTGACTACAGACTACCCAAGATGGATGGAATAGACCTATTAAAATGGCTCAGGCAAAGCGAAATATCAATTCCAACCATAATGCTTACAGCCTATGGAACAATTGAAAAGGCAGTTGAAGCAATGAAACTTGGTGCCCATCACTATTTAGTAAAACCTGTAGATACCCAATTGCTTCTAAATGTACTAAAAGAAGCAATTGAAAAGTCAAAGGGAAATCAAAAAATAGAAGATATAAAATCACCCTTTCCTGAGATAATTGGAAAAAGCAAAGCAATGCAGGAAGTTTTTTACATAATGCAGATGGTTGCGGAGAGTAATGCAAATGTTCTTATCACTGGAGAATCTGGAACAGGTAAAGAGCTTGTTGCAAGGGCTATTCATAATAACTCTTTGAGAAAATCAAAACCTTTTGTAATAGTTGACTGTACCACAATACCTGAAAATCTTCTTGAAAGTGAGCTTTTTGGTCATGAAAAGGGAGCTTTCACTGGAGCTTCGGAGAGAAAAACAGGACTCATTGAAATTGCAAATGAAGGCACTGTGTTTCTTGATGAAATTGGAGAATTACCAATGTTTCTTCAGAAAAAACTCTTAAGATTTCTTCAGGAAAAGGAAATTCAGAGAATTGGTAGCACACAAAGAATCAAAGTAGATGTAAGAGTAATTTCAGCGACAAACAGAGACCTTGAAAAAGCAGTTCAAGAAGGTTCATTTAGAGAAGATCTCTATTGGAGATTGAATGTTGTAAGAATAAATCTCCCCCCTTTGAGAGAAAGAAAAGAGGATATTCCACTTCTTGTAAATCACTTTTTAAACAAATTTTCAAAGGAAAATAACAAACCGATTCCACAGCTTGAACCAGAAGTAATGGAATTACTTCTGAGTTATGACTGGCCCGGAAATATAAGAGAACTGGCAAATGTAATGGAGAGAGCTGTTGTACTGTCTCCATCGGGATTAATTTCCATTAAACATCTACCAAGAAGGATACAGGAAAAAACTGGATGGGTTGCAAAAAATGAAAGTAGCCTTAACCTTCTTGAACTTGAAAAATCATTAATTATTAAAGCACTTAACACAACTGGATGGAATCAGACTAAAGCAGCAGAAATACTGGGAATTTCAAGAAAACAACTGCGCACTAAAATGAAGCATCATGGATTATTGCCAAAATCAGAAGATGAATAAAAGAGGAGCTGGAAAGCTCTCTTCCCAGCTCCTCTTTAAGGAGGGTGGGGGGGTATGCCAGATGAAGAAATCAGTTAAATTTTGAAATACTCCACACTCTGGTCAAGAGTTTTCATTTCAGAATAAAGTTTTTCTGAGACATCTCTTACAGATTCAATCATTCTAACAGTTGCATCAACGCTTTCTTTTATAGTCTCCATGTTTTGTGCAATCTCCTCACTTGTTGCTGAAAGTTCCTCTGTAGCAACAGCAATTCTCTGAATCATATCCAATGCTCCTTCGGTAGCTGAAACAATTTCATCAAGGGCTCTCATAGCATCCTGAGCCAAGGAGACTCCTCCTTCTGCCTGTTTACTGCTTTGATTCATTGCATCAACAGAGGCATCAGATTGAGTCTGAATATTTCTTATCTTTTCAGCAATCTCCTCTGTTGCTTTTGCAGTCCTTTCTGCAAGTTTACGCACCTCGTCAGCAACAACTGCAAATCCTCTACCCTGCTCTCCAGCACGGGCTGCCTCAATTGCGGCATTAAGTGCTAAAAGATTTGTCTGGTCTGCAATGTCTTTGATTGTAAGCACTATCTCACCAATTTCCTGTGAACTCTGTCCAAGCTCTTCTATGGTGCTTGCTGCAGATTTAATGGAGTTTGCAATCTCAATCATAGCTTTTGCTGCCTTTTCAACGGCAAGTTTACCTTTCTGTGCTGTCTCGTTTGCCTGTTTTGCAGAATCAGAGGCAGAGGCAGCATTTTTTGCCACATCAATTATGGTCTGAGATATTTCCGTTGAAGCAGATGCTACATGATCAATTCGGGAAAGCTGTTCACGGGAGTTTTTCTCAAGACTGTCGGTTTCTTCCTTGAGTGATGTCGCGATGTTGTTGGTACTCTTAACAACATCTCTTATTTTGATAATAGTTCCTCTCATACCTGTCACTATTCTCTGATAAATATCTCCAATTAAATCACAGGCTTGTGTTTTTTCTTCTCTGAGGTCTCCATGTTCTAATTTTGTAAAGCAACTGAGTGCAGAATTCATACTCTTTTCATAGGATTTATATGAATAATAAAGCAAAGCACTCAATCCAGCCAGTGAAATAAGCAGTACAGCGGAATAAATTATAGAATTTCTCTTTCTCACATTTGAAATTTCCTGATTCAGTTTCTCAAACTCTTTTTTATGAGAATCGGTCAACTTAAAAATCAAGTCCTTTATCTCTCTCCAGAGTTTTGTCTCTTCAACTATTTTCTGAACTGCTTCATCCTTTTTGCCTTCTATAGCCAGTTGCTGGATTTCCATTTTCTTTGCATGGTCCTGCTGCCAGAGTTGTGCTATTTTCTTTAGCTCTGTCTGAAAATCTCCTGTTGTGAGTTTAATAGCCTCTTCATTTGCTTTCATAAATTCCTCATGAGCCTTTTGATAGTTTTTCTTTGCCTGTTCATCCTTTGGATTGATAAATACATTTCTTGTAGCCTGACCTGTCTGAAGTCCCTGTGCATACATGTCATTAAGGGCAATTAAAAGATTTAAATCCCTCTTTGTAAGTTTTTCAATTCTTTCCTGAAATCCCTTTTCATTAAAGTAGGAAATTATAAATAAACCGACAAGAACAAGCAGAATAATTATATTAATAAATTGAAGCAATCTTTTAATGTTCATCCAATCCCTCCTTTTTTATAAACTATATAAACTAATTTTATCATAAAATTTAACAAATTAATAGATAATATTAATAGATAAATAAAAACCTTAAGATATCAGGGAAGATACCCAGAGTGATTACTAAAAAGGTGTTAATTCCTATAGCAAACTTTAAATTTGCTGGAACTCTATGAAGTGGCTGAGATTGTTCCAATGAACTTGCAAAAAACATCTTCACTACAACTCTAAGATAGTAATAGGCAGAGAGTATGCTAAAAATAATTCCAACCAGAGCAACCCATACATAACCTGCATGTATAATTGATTTAAAAACCAAAAACTTAGCAATAAATCCTCCTAAAGGAGGAATACCTGCAAGAGAAAACATAAAAACAAGCATACTAAGGGCGACGAAAATATTTGTGTTTGAAAGTCCCACATATCTATCTATTTTTTCTCCTTCAGGTAGAATCAATACAACAGCAAAGGCTCCGATATTCATGAATGTGTAGATAAACATATAGAAAACTATTGAGTCCAGACCTTCCTGAGAACAGGCAATTACTGCAAGCATCACATATCCGGCATGGGCGATTGATGAGTATGCAAGAAGTCTTTTTAAATTGTTCTGCCTCAGGGCAAGAATGTTTCCTGTAGCCATTGTAAGAAGTGCAATTAAAATAAGAGGACTGAGCCACAATTGAGGTTTTAAGCTAAAGGTTTCAAATATAACTCTTCCTAAAGCACCTAATGCAGCTGCCTTTGGAGCTACAGACATGAAAGCTGTTATAGTTGTTGGCGCACCTTCATATACATCAGGAGACCATTGATGAAAAGGAGCACAACCTGCTTTAAAGGCCAGGGCAGTTATTATTCCTATTGCTCCAACATAGTGATAAATCGAGATATTTGAAGAATTTTTAAAAAATTGTGCTATACCATCAAATGTCGTTGTTCCTGTAACACCATAAATAGCAGATATACCAAAGAGAAGTATGGCTGAGGCAAAACTTCCAAGAATGTAGTACTTCAGAGAAGCTTCGTTTGATTTTAAATCTGACAGAATAAATCCTGACAGCAAATATATACATAAAGACATAAACTCAACTGATAGGAAAAGAGGAATAAAATCCCTTGATGAAACAATAAGCATCATGGCAAGGGTACTTAAGAGTAAGAGAAGAGAGTACTCGTAAAAGACTCTATCCTGAATTTTTTCATATCGCAAAGAGATCAGGGTGCATAAAAAGAGACTCAGAAGAAAGACAAGTTTAAGACTCTGACTGAATTTGTCTGCAACAAACATATCATTGAAAGCAGAACCGTTTACTCCAAACAAAGTTAAAGAGGTTATCAAAGAGATAACAATAACCATAATGCCCAGAGTCTGTCTGTTTTTTATAAAAAGACCGAAAACAAAATAGATGAGGAAAAGAGTGGTAAAAACTATTTCAGGCATAAGCGGTAAGTATTTATCCATAATAACACACCTCCTACTTCATGCTCACACTGGCTGAATTCAAAAATATATCCAATAGATACTTGATTGATGTATCCATGAAACTAAGTGGTATTGAAGGTTGAAGTCCTATGAGCAACACAAGAAAAACAGGAGGAATAAACATTACTATCTCCCTTAAGTTTAAATCGTAAAGATGCTCCTTTATTTCTGGTTTGATCTCATTTAAAACGACTCTATAGTAAAGCCATATCATGTATGTTGCACCGAGAGATATTCCCAGAATTAGTGGTGTGCCTATGTAGAAACTACTTTTGAAAGCACCTAACATCACAAGAAATTCTCCTATGAAAGAGTTTGTTCCGGGGAAACCAATTGCTGCAGCTGAAAAGAAGGTGTAGAAGAGAACAAAAATTGGAACAGCCTTCCCGAGACCGCCGTATTTAATTAGTTCTCTCGTGTGAGTTCTCTCATAGATAACACCTATACACATAAAGAGAGCTCCGGTTACAATTCCATGATTGATCATCTGAAGTATGCCACCCCGAATAGCTGTTTCATTCAATGAGAAAATTCCTAAGGTTACAAATCCCATGTGGCTCACACTTGAATAGGCAATTAGTCTTTTAAAATCTGTTTGCATGAGTGTTACAAATGCCCCATAGATTATAGCAATCAGTGATAAAATCTGCATGAAGAGCTTTAAAGCAATTGTAGCATCTGGGCAAAATGGAATGGAGAATCTTAAAAATCCATAACCTCCAATTTTAAGTAGAATTCCAGCAAGTATCACACTTCCTGCTGTTGGAGCTTCAGTGTGGGCGTCAGGAAGCCATGTATGTAGTGGAAACATGGGAACCTTTACAGCAAATGCAGCAAAAAGTGCAAAAAATAGCCAGTACTGGAAATCCAGAGGGAGTTTGACCTTAGAAATTTCAAGCACATCAAAAGATTTACCTGCCATAAAGTAAAGGCTTATAATTCCAATGAACATCAGAACACTTCCTGCAAAGGTAAAGAGAACAAATTTTACAGAGGCATAAACTCTATTGGAACTGCCCCAAATTCCTATAAGCAAAAACATGGGGATCAACATAGCCTCATAGAATACGTAGAAAAGAAGTAAATCCATGGCACAGAAGACACCTATCATTGCTGTTTGCATTATCAGTAAGAGCGAATAAAAAAGCTTTATCTTTTCCTTGATGGCAGTCCATGAAACAGCTACACAGAGAATACCAATGATGAGGGTAAGTAAAACAAACAGAATACTTATTCCATCTACACCCACCTTGTAATAAGCATTTATTGCTGGAATCCATTGATAGGATTCAACAAATTGAAAGGCTGGATTTGATTTATCAAAATTTGTAAATATTGGTATTGAAACTATCAAATCAACCACTGTGGTGATCAAGGCTGTATATTTTATAAGTTCGTTGTTTTTAAGTAGAAGTATTATAAGGACTCCAACGAGAGGTAAAAATGTAACCACTGACAGAATTGGATAGGAAAGTGCTGTTTCAGTCATCCTCTCACCCCTTTAAATTACTATTGGAATTAAAACTATCAAAATCAACAAGATGATACCTATAACCATTACAAATGCATAATCATTGGCTCTTCCTGTTTGAATAACCCTGACAGCATCGCTTAGCCTTATCGAACCCGTCGCCATGTTATTATAAGTTTTATCAACTCCTGAGGTATCAATTAATTTTAAAAATCCTGCAATCTTTAAAATAGGCTTAATAACCATAAACTCATAAGCCTGACCTATTATGTTGTATTCAACTTTTGCGAGAACATTATTAGCAAATCTCATAAAAAGAGCTGATCCTTTTCTATAAAACCAGTCAGCATCAAGATTTACTGACCTTATCTCAGGAGGATATATTCCTGAAAGCATGAGCAAAGTAAAAGCCAATGCAGAGAAGGCAAGCAATTGAGTCTGATCTATTACATGGGCTGCTGTATATGGTTCATATTCAACAGGATACGGAAGAATGGAGTAAAGAGGACCTGGTAGAACTCCTATTCCAATGCAGAGAAATGCGGCAATTCCCATAGCAACAAGCATGTGTTTTGGAGCTTCCTGTGTTCTTATACCCGAGTCATGGCTGAAGAAAGCAAAGAAGGGAATTTTTATTCCGGAGTGGTGGAAAACACCTGCGGAGGCAAAAAGAAGAGCAATCCATATGGCAAGCATACCACCCTCTCCTGCTGCTGAGACTATCATTGACTTACTTACAAATCCACTTGTAAAGGGTACACCAGAGATGGATGCTGCACCAACAATACAGAATATTGTAGTAAGAGGCATTGATTTATACAAACCACCGAGATCAGTGGCATTTATTTTCCCTGTCCTATACAGCACTGCTCCCATTGACATAAAAAGTAAAGCCTTGTAAAGAATGTGGCAGAAAGCATGCGCCACTGTTCCATTTAAAGAAAGTTGAGTACCAATTCCCACACCGGTAACCATAAACCCAACCTGGTTAATGAGACTGTATGAGAGAACTCTTCTGAGATTGTTTTCAATAACTGCATAGAATATTGGGAATGCCGTCATTGCAGCACCAATATAAATTAAAAGCTCTGTACCAGGAAATGCTCTGGCAAGAACATAAACAGCTGTTTTCGTTGTAAAGGCTGAGAGAAAAACTGTTCCTGTCTCTGTTGATTCAGGATAAGCATCAGGTAGCCATGCATGTAGAACAGGAAAAGCTGCATTTATCCCAAAACCAAGAAATATCAACCATGAACTCAGCCCTTTTAACCCAACATAGTTGAAAAGTAAAGATCCTGTCTCATGATATTGGATAATTATCCCTCCAAGAAGTAGTAAACCTCCAAAAATATGCACCATCAAATATCTCATTCCTGCACTTACAGCCTTCTTTGTCTTCGCAGACCAGACTATATAGGCTGCAGCAAATGCCATAATTTCCCAGAATATAAATAGTGTTACAAAGTCACCTGCAAAAACAGCACCCTGTGCGGCACCTGCATAGACAAAGGCTGAAACAAGATGAAGATTATCTTTCACATGTAAGCTGTATATAGAAGAGATAAAAGTTATGATTGCGAAGATATAGCTGAAAGCAAGAGAGAGTCTGTCAACTCTTCCAAATATAAGTTCATACTCAAGAATCCTTACTTTCCAGTAAACTCCTTCAGGAAGACTGAAGACGTACAGAATGGTGAGCAAGGGAAGCGCTATCATGTAAACCTGCCTCATTCTACCCCTGAACAAAAGTATTAACAGTGAACCAAAAATTAGAATTCCTGCAGGTGGAATCAGATTAGTCATCATAGTAGTCCTCCCCTCTCATTACAATTGGTCTGAGAATATACTTCGCTGCTAAGACAAGTATGATGCAAGCCACAAGTCCATAGGCTCCGTAAAAAGAAGGATATTCATCAAATCCGAAGTAGGCATGTTTATGAATAAAGGGATCAATTAGAATTAAAATGACGAGAAACGAGTAGAAAATAGTCAAAATTTTCTTCAAACCCTTACTCATTTTTTTATTTTCCATCACTTAGCTCCCAGGATAATTATTGCTGTAAGATAAATAACGCCGATGATAAAAACAATGTAAAATACTGTTCTATATGGAGGTATAGGATCATGCTTCAGAATCAGTCTTTCTTCATGTTCATTTTGATTCATTTGAGAACCTCCTTTGCGAGATTTATTATCAAATCGGGATATATTCCACCAACTATACTTATTATAGAGGTAATAGTAAGCGTCGTTGCCATAAAGGGATTTTCTCTAATTTCGTGGGAGTGTCCATCATTGTGCTTTAGCTCTTTGAAATAGGCACGATAGATAATAGGAAGAAAGTATCCAGCATTGAGCAACGAGCTTAAGAGTAGAACCGCCAGTATTTCAATACTTCCTCTCTCTAAAGCTCCAACAAGTAAATACCATTTTGTTACAAAACCACCTACAAGAGGAACGCCTATCATTCCAAGACTACCTATTGTAAATGCTGCCATAGTCCATGGCATTTTTTTTGCAATTCCATCAAGCTGAGAGACTTCGGTCTTGTGAGCACATACATAGAGAGAGCCTGCACAGAAAAAGAGAGTTATTTTAGCAAACGCATGATTAGAGATGTGAATAATACCTCCGATCATGCCATCATAGGTAAGTAAGAGAGCTCCCAAAATAATGTAGGAAAGCTGGCTTACAGTTGAAAAGGCAAGTCTTGCCTTGATGTTATCTCTTGTTAGAGCAATCATTGAAGCTACTGTTATTGTAAAGGCTGCCATAAAGAGAGCTATGTTTGTTGTGGAGAGTTCTTTGAGAAAGTCTGTTCCATATATGAAGAATATTACTCTCAATACAGTAAATACTCCTGTTTTAACTACAGCAACTGCATGAAGCAAAGCACTTACAGGAGTGGGTGCTACCATTGCTGCAGGAAGCCATCCATGAAGGGGCATAACAGCAGCTTTTGCAAAACCGTAGATATACATAAGAAATACTATTCCGAGCAAACCTGAGTAAGTGTGTCTCACAGTTTCTGTAAATATTCCGCCTTTCTGAAAATCAAGAGTACCTGCAATCATATAGGTTATTACAATTGCTGCTACAAGAAAAACCTTTGCAGCACCTATAAGATATATGGCATATTTTCTTGCCCCGGCCTTTGCTTCATCTGTCTCATGATGTACAACAAGTGGATATGTCACAAAAGTTAATCCTTCATAAAAGAGAAACATTGTAAACAGATTGGCTGAGAAGGCTACACCTATGGTAGTTGAAAGTGCAGCAGCAAAGCAGGCGAAGTATCTTGTCTGCTTTTTCTCGTTGTGTCCACGCATGTATCCAATTGAATAAAAGGTAGTAACTATCCATAAAAAGGAAGCTCCAAGAGCAAAGAGCATTCCCAGAGCATCAACTCTGAATTTTATCTCAATACCTGGCAGGATTTTAAAGAGTTCAAACTCTATGATCTTGCCGTTTAATACCGCAGGGAGCATTGATGCGATAACGGCAAACTTAACAATACCAGCAATTACAGACCAGAACTCACGGAGATTTGGATTTCTCTCCCCTGTAGCGATTATCAGTGGAATGGCTACCAGAGAAGCAAGAATTGGAATTAGTGGTAAAATTGATTGCTCTACATTCATCACTCTTCCCTCAAAATGTTAAAGTCTTCAAGCTTTAGAGTAGGTTTATTTTTATAAGCTAAGATGAGGATTATTAATCCCACTGCAACAGCACCACCCGCAATGGCAATTACAAATAGAGCAAGAATTTGTCCTCTTATGTCCTGCATGTAATGACTGAGAGCTATGAGAGAGATATTAATTGAATTAAGCATAATCTCAATTGAAATAAACATCATTATAAGGTTTCTCCTTATGAGAAAACCTGTAAATCCAACAAAGAATAAAGCTACACTCAAAGCAAGGTAATAGCTAAGCGGCACCATTTGTCTTTCTCCTTATTGCAACTATTCCTACGCCAATTAAAGGAACTATCAGAATAAATCCTAAGATTAAAAATGGAAATAAATAATCATTAAATATTGCAAGCCCAAGCGTTTTTGTATGTCCCTGTCTTTCAATAAGCTCTATTGTATAGTTGCCTGAGTAATTTTTCTTATATGTAAAAGCTCCGGCAAGGGCAAAAAACAGAAGCAACAGAGAACAATAAACTCTTGTCTGCCATGAACTGATGAATACTGATTGTTTTATCTCCTCTTTTAAATTAAGTAAAAATACCACAAAGAGAAACATAACAAGAATGGCACCGGCATAAACAATTATCTGCACCATCGCAAGAAATTCTGCATTCAAAAGAAGATAAACTCCACCGAGATGAACAAACATGAGAAGTATCCATAGAAGACTGTGAACAAGATTTTTTCTTGTAATACCAGCAATACCTGAGAAAAGTATCACAATAGCAAAGTATCCAAATAAAACTTCAGCTAACATTTCTCATCCCTCTAAATAAACTTTTTTAAAAAAGCTATGACTAGCAAATTCACAATTCCTGCAGGAATAAGAACCTTCCAACCAATGTTAAGAAGCTGGTCAAATCTATATCTTGGTAGAGTTGCCCTAACCCATATATAGAGGAAAATAAATGCATAAACTTTTATAGCAAACCAGATTATTCCAGGAACTCTTTCAAGAAAGGGTAAGATATCTGTTATAAACTTTGGAATTGTCCATCCACCAAGAAAACACAGGGCACAGAGGGATGCCATTATGTACATGGCAACATACTCGGCAAGAAAGAAAAGAGCATATCGGAATGCACTGTATTCGGTAAGATATCCTGCAACGAGTTCTGTTTCAGCTTCTGGAAGGTCAAAGGGAGCTCTGTTTGTCTCGGCAAAGGCTGCAATTACGAATACAATAAATCCAATTATCTGGGGGATGGCATATATGCCTAAAGCTGTATTGTGCTGGGCAACTACAATATCTCTCAGATTAAGGGAGCCTGCTGCAAGAACTACTCCTGCAAGACTGAGCCCAAGTGCGATCTCATAACTGAGCACCTGACTTGCTGAACGAAGTCCACCAAGAAAAGAGTATTTACTGTTAGATGCCCAGCCTGCAAGAATAATTCCATAGACAGATATGGACGCAGAGGCTAAAATAAAAAGTAAGCCAATATTAAGGTCTGCAAGGATAAAGTTTCTGTCAAAGGGAATAACAGTAAGATTTATCATTGTGAAGACGAGAACAATAATTGGTGCAATTTGAAATATGAACCTTTCAGCATTTAAAGGGATAACATCTTCCTTGAAAAATATCTTTATAAAATCAGCAATTGGTTGTAGCAGTCCATGAGGTCCAACTTCCATTGGTCCCATTCTTGCCTGAGCTCTTCCTATAATTTTTCTTTCTGCATAGGTTGTGTATGCCACATGGGTGAGAACTACTCCAAAAACAACTGTTGTTTTAATAAGCATTATAAGAAGCTCAGTCACTGTTCCCTCCAGCATTTTCAATGATCTCTTTAAAACCTCTCCAGAGTTCCTTTCCCCTTAAAGGATAGTCTTTTCTCAAAGGAAAGCCTTCCCAATCCTCTGGCATCAATATTCTTCTTAAGTCTGGATGACTCCTGAACCTGATACCGAACATGTCATAACACTCTCTTTCATGCCAGTTTGCACCTTTCCATAGTTCTGTTACGCTGTCAATTTCAGGTTCTTCCTCATAAATCTTTGCCTTAATCCTTATGTGAAGCCTTCTCCAGATGCTGTAAAGATTATAGACAACCTCAAATCTTGGATTTTCAGGATAATTGTCCACCCCGCATAAATCCTGTAAATGATTAAAACCCTGTTCCTCTTTTAAATATTTCAATATATCCTTTATTTTTTCTTTCCTTACAGTAACTGAAATCTGTCCTCTGAATTCATTAATGTCAAGCATCTGCTCAGGAAATCTCTCATTCAGAGCATGGGCAATTTTTAAGGACTCATCTGTTAAATTTACTTCCTGTGCCATGTAAGAGCTCCTGTAAAGATTTCATAAATATAGCCTACCAGGATAAGTGCTATGAAAATAATCATTACCCAGAAACCTTCAAGAGATATCAAATCAAAAGCAACTGCCCAGGGATAGAGAAATATAACTTCCACATCAAACACAACAAATAGTATGGCAAGTAAAAAGAATCCGATAAAAAATCTCTCCCTTGTATCTCCACTTGGTGGATTACCTGATTCATAGGCAATGAATTTAACAGGATTGAACTTTCTTGGAGCTAAAAACCTATTTAAAAACAGTCCTCCAACACCAAACAGGGTAGCAAATATCATGGCAATGAGAACAGGCAAATACCTATAAGGAATATAGCTTCCAGGCTCCATCATTGCGACTCCTCTTCATTTTTAAAATTTGATATTTTTAATACTCTCTTTGGCTGCCTCTTACCAAATGGAAGTCTATTGCGATTAATACCAGGTAAATACCAGAACTTGTTGAGATAATCTTCTCCATCATACTGTCTCATGAATTCATCCCAGTTTTGTAGCAGGCTCTCTCTATCAAAGTAGTTGCTTTTTCTGTCATAGGAAGCATATTCATAAAACTCGGTAAGAACAATGGCATTTACCGGGCATACTTCCTCGCAATATCCACAGAAAATGCATCTCAATGCATCTATCTCATACTTAGTGAGTACTCTTGCGCCTGTCTCATTGTTGATTGAATAATCAATGTAAATACACTGGCTCGGGCAGACCTGTGCACATTTGGTACAGGCAACGCATCTTTCTTTTCCTGTTTCAGTATCGCGAACAAAGGCATGCCTTCCTCTAAAACCTGACTCGAGGGGTCTTTTTTCCTTTGGATAGCGAATTGTCACAGGCTGAGTAAAGATAGTTTTGAAGGTTATGAGCATTCCCTTTATGAGGTCAATGAAAAGGAGTTTTTTCAGTAGTATGTTAATCATCTGTCAGCCTCTCCCATAACAATATCAAGAGTTCCGATAATTGCAATAACATCGGCAAGCAGATGTCCTTCACATAGTTCTGGAATTGCTGAAATATGGATGAAAGAGGGAGCTCTAACGCGCATTCTGTACGGTCTTCCTGAACCATCACTTATTATATAAAAGCCAAGCTCACCTTTAGGGGCTTCTATGGCTGAATAGATTTCTCCTTTTGGCATTATCTCCTGCTTTTCGTCGATAAACTTGATAAAACCGCTCAAAAGAGAGTCATCGGCTACAATCTTTCTCTTGCCCTGAAAAGCCATATCAATATCGGGCGATTGTTCTGATATAATCTCTCCTGCAGGCATTTTTTCAATACACTGCTTTACAATAAGAGCTGACTGCCTCATCTCACGAATTCTACAGAGGTATCTATCATAGGTATCTCCATTTTCACCGAGAGGAACTTCAAAATCCACTTCAGAGTAGGCATCATAGGGGATTAATTTTCTTATATCATAGTAAACACCTGAACCACGAAGAGCAGGACCTGTAAGTCCCAAAGACACTGCCTCTTGGGCAGTTATTACTCCAATTCCTTTTGTTCTTGCAATCCATATCCGATTTTCAGTTAAAAGTGTTTCATACTCATCAACTCTTTTAAGCATTGTTTCCATAAACCGGTATATCTCATCAAGCACATTCTCCCTTATATCAACTCTTACACCACCAATTCTTGGATAACTAACTGTAAGACGGGCACCACATATTTTCTCAAAAAACTGTAGAATCTGTTCTCTTTCCCTGAAAGCATAGAGAAAAACTGTCATTGCACCAATGTCAAGTGCATGGGTTGCAAGCCAAAGCAGATGACTGCTAAGTCTTGTGAGCTCTGCAACCATTGTTCTTATAAATTTCGCTCTTGGAGGCGGTTCTATTCCCATTAGTCTTTCAACAGCAACACAGTAACCAATGTTATTGGTCATGCTTGAGATGTAATCAAGTCTGTCAGTGAGGGTCATTGCACCGGCGTAGGTTTTGCTTTCAGAGAGTTTCTCAACTCCTCTGTGTAGATAACCAACATCAGGAGTTATCTTCACAACCCTCTCACCTTCAAACTCACAGACAAGCTTGAGAACTCCGTGAGTTGCCGGATGATGGGGGCCCATCTGAAGAACAAAAGTTGTCTCACCTACTCTCTCTATTTCCAGCTGCCCCATCTACCCTGCTCCTTCATAATTTTTTCTTTTAGTTTAAGTAATCCATACATCAGAGCTTCTGGCCTTGGTGGACATCCAGGAACATAAACATCTACAGGTAAAAACTGATCTGCTCCCTGAACTGTGCTGTAGGTGTTAAAAATTCCTCCTGTGCAAGCACAACTTCCCATGGCAACAACATACTTTGGTTCAGGCATCTGATCATAGACTCTTTTTACAATTGGCGCCATTTTGTATGTGACAGTTCCTGCAATGATTATTACATCTGCCTGACGGGGCGAAGCTCTAAACAAAATTCCAAATCTGTCAAGATCCAGATGGGATGCACCTGCTGCCATCATCTCTATGGCACAGCAGGCGAGTCCAAAAGTAAGGGGCCAGAGTGAGTTAGACCTACCCCAGTTTACAATTTTATCAAGGGTAGTAACTATGACATTACTACCCCTGATAATCTTAGTTCCTTCCTCTACTTCTATGAGTTCTTCTTTATCAGTATAAAGAGGCATATGTATCCCTTACGAATGGTAATGTCAATAATTTTGTGTAAATTCATAAATAGGTGTATTCCTCCATTTTTCGTTTAAATGGCTTATCACTGCAAAAATTATTCTTTCAATACTTTCAACATTATTAAAACAACTCATAGTTCTCGTTCTTCGCCTTACTTCCCTAAATGCCCTCTCTATTATGTTTGTTGTTCTTAACTTCTTCCATAAACTCTTCGGAGTCTTGTAAAAAGCTGTCAATTGCTCCCAGTTCTTCCTTATACACTCTACTGCTTTAGGATAAAGTCTACCCCACTTGCTCTCCCATAACTGAAAGTTTCTCTTTGCCTCTCTTAAATTCTCTGCACTATATATTTTCTTAGCTTCAAAAAGACATTCCTTTTCATCTTTCTTTCTAAGATANTATCTTAGAAAGAAAGATGAAAAGGAATGTCTTTTTGAAGCTAAGAAAATATATAGTGCAGAGAATTTAAGAGAGGCAAAGAGAAACTTTCAGTTATGGGAGAGCAAGTGGGGTAGACTTTATCCTAAAGCAGTAGAGTGTATAAGGAAGAACTGGGAGCAATTGACAGCTTTTTACAAGACTCCGAAGAGTTTATGGAAGAAGTTAAGAACAACAAACATAATAGAGAGGGCATTTAGGGAAGTAAGGCGAAGAACGAGATCTATGAGTTCTTCTTTATCAGTATAAAGAGGCATATGTATCCCTTACGAATGGTAATGTCAATAATTTTGTGTAAATTCATAAATAGGTGTATTCCTCCATTTTTCGTTTAAATTGCTTATCACCCTTTCCTTTCCCCCTGTTTTAGGGGTTATTTTAATAGAAGGGTGGGTCACTTTTCATGAGAAAAGTGGGTCAATTTTCAGTGAGAATTTTCAACAGACAGAGTAAGTGCTTCAGAGGCTGGTAAGAATGCTTATAGATGCAAAATGATAATATCAATCCCAAAAAACTTACGAAATCCCAATCCCGATAATATGTTCCAATACATGCTCCTCTACAGAACCGAGATTGAGAAAGGAGAAAAAGACGAATACATAAATGTTACCCTTCAGGAAATGACTCCAATGAACTAAGCTGGAGACAGCTATGGACATAGAAAAAGCAAAGGAGATAATCAATCATGTCGTAAGCTCAACAGAGCAGAGATGGAGACAGTATGAGACCAGTTGGAATGAGATAGATGAAGTTTTCATAAAAAGAGGCTATGAAAGGGGCGGATTTGAAGCGTGGAAGTTTGCTGAAGAACTCGATAAAGCTGGAATTTTCTCAATATCAGAACTTGGAAAAATCCTGCCTTCAGAACTTCACTGTAAGTCCTATGATAGAGACTTCGCAGGTTCATTGAGTAAAACATTTTATGAGAACGCAAAGAAAGGTGTCTACGGAGAAAATGGCAGGAAGTTTTATCATGCCGTTGAGTGCTTTTTGAAAAGAGATGCAAGAAAAGGACAGAGTTTCTGGGAGATACTATGGCAGATGTTACAGAGTTGTTTCTTTCTTGAGAGAAACTTCAAGGGAAGTTTCAAAAGCTATTTGCTTGAAAAATTTAGAGAGATTTTTAATCCAGCAGTAAATGATCTTACTAAACTTGAAAAAGCTTTTTTGAGTTTAAGCTATGATGAGTATTCAAAATTAAAGAAGTCTATTCTGAAAGAGAGAAAACTGGCAGGTATTGGACCAAATATGTTTGACTTTATATTTGCAGACATTAAGGAATCTGCTTTTGCTAAAGAAATCATAAAGCTTGACAGTAGCAACATAAGATTTTTCAAAGTTACAGGAATAGGGAAACTTTTTGGGTTTAGTATCAATCAAGATGAAGAAGAGACTAAGGACAAAATTAGAGATTTTCTTAAAACTCTGAACCTTCCATACACAGTAAGACAGATAAACGAAGGAGTCTATACATACTGTTCCAGAACTGAAGGAGAAAGATTTGGTTACTGTCTCAGTGAGGATAAATGCTCAAGTTGTGCTGTGAGAGAACTCTGTGACAGAGATTTTAAAGCATTGGAAGAAAGGGGGGTGATAAAGATTTTTTTTGATTTTTAGTAATTTATAAAAAACTAAGAGGGGTGATGCATGAGTAAGCTTTTGTTTTCTATTTTTATGATTTTCATTATCACTTCATTTGCATATGCAGAGTATGAGTGTGAGACAAAAACAATTGAAACAGTGGTTGCAGTAATTACCAAGACAAGATATTGTGGAGATGCACAGGGATTTACTCTTGAGACCGTTGAAAAGAAGGACTCCTTCTCGAGAGATTACATTCTTAAGTATAATGGTAAATCAGTTTTGAGACTTGTTGATTCTGAATATTTCATTATTGATTTGAAAAAAGCCTTCACCATAAAAGGCGATAAAGTTGTTCTGCTGGAGCTAAACACTGGAGGCACCGCATGTCCAGCGCTTTATACCTTTGTTACAGTTAAATCCGATGGAACAGCAAAGAAGACAGAAGACTTTGGCACATGCAGTGACCTTCCTGAGGTTTCCAGACAGGCAGACACGATTGTTGTAAAAATGCCCAAGTATAGAGGCACTGGCAAAGAGACCTACATCTACAAAGATGGAAATTTGATAAAAGGAAAATAGAGAGAAACAAACCGATAAATTAAAAAATTGTAGGAGGATTTCATGTTTGAAAGATTTGAAAAGTTAATATTTAAGATTGTAAGAGGCGTTCTTTTGGTCTTTGCCCTTTTTGCCTTTATCTCACTTATCATAAGCGGAGTGTTTATTGCCACATCTTTACCAAAACTACTTAAAGATGAAAAATCGGTATCTGTTAAAGTGAGCTATGAAGAGGTTGACAAAGAGGTTCAAACAGCCAAAGGTCCATCAATAAGAGAAAAGTAAGGTTGTAACTGAAAAGGCAAAGGCCAATCAAAACATACTTACATATCTCGGCACAATCGTAAGTTCTGTTATGATATTGATACTTGCAGGAATTGTTCTTATTCTGACAGCCATTGAGAGAAACACAAGACCACATGAGCGTATTCAATAGACTCTGAAAAAATATGGGGGCACTCTGATTCACTGGTGCCCCTATGTATACTGAATCCCTCAAATACTGGATACCTTGAATTTATACAAAGTAGAATTTCTGCATTAGAAGAGAAAATTTCATAAGTTTTGCAAGCATTAAGAAGCCAGGGATAGAATTATGTCTTTAAGTTTATGCATGCCTATATTCAATCAAAAAACGATTCAGCATAACCTGTCACTATATAATCAGAATAACATGCAACTGCGCAATCATCATCTCTATCTTTAAATGGAGAATCTTCTTAGAGACATCTTCTTCTGTAACAATATGGAGTTTTTTAGCCTTAGAGCCCACTCTCTTTTGGAGACCTGACTTTGTCAGTTGGAGGCTAATTTTTGCGATTTTATCGTTGTAAACCGTTGAAAAATCTACATTCTAATTTTTTACTTTCAAAAAGTGTATTGGCAACTTTTTATAAATTTGTTCAATTTTATCTTGACAAATTCATTTAAAAAACGAAGGGATGGATTCAGGGAATCTGGATATAGCAAAGAAGGAAAAATAAATCATGTTCAGGTAGTATTTGGATTACTTATAGACATGGAAGGAAGACCAGTGGGATATGAAATATTTCCTGGCAACACCTTTGAAGGAAAGACACTTGAAGTGATGCTTGACAAACTTAGCAAAAAATTTGGGATAAGGAAAGTAGTTATAGTAGCTGACAAAGCATTGATGAGCAAAATAAACATAGAGGCAATAAAAACCAGAGGCTACGGTTACATCATAGCATCAAGAATAAAGAGTCTGCCTGAGAAAATAAAGAGGGAAATACTAAACGAACAGGGCTACATNGTCAATTTTACACTACCCTTACGAATTTTTCTCTCTTAAGTTTTGAGGCTTCATCGGCTGTAACAAATCTTAAAGCCTTTGTTGTGCACTTTGTTACACAGGCTGGCTTTAGTCCCTGATCAACTCTGTCTTTGCAGTAATCACATTTTACAACTTTGCCAGTTTCAGGATTATGTATCTCTTCCAGTATCCATTCCTACGGTAAACTCTCTCTGGGGTTCTTTCATATTTTTGAGCCCCTGTAAGTGCTGTTATCTCCTCTTGTAATGCTAATTCAATAAACTTTTTCTTCATTAACTTCATTTTTTGTTCAAATTCTTCCCAGAAAGATTCATTAAAATTACTGTTGAATTCTTTCCATAAATCTGGTAATCTTAAATTAGTTAAAGGTTTTTCTTTCATGGATGTATTCCTCCTTTCTTTGTTTGATTTTTGGTTAATTTAATGGAGGATACACCCTCTTTTATTGCTCTGTCAATTTTACACATAAAAAATTTTACACTACCCTTACGAATTTTTCTCTCTTAAGTTTTGAGGCTTCATCGGCTGTAACAAATCTTAAAGCCTTTGTTGTGCACTTTGTTACACAGGCTGGCTTTAGTCCCTGATCAACTCTGTCTTTGCAGTAATCACATTTTACAACTTTGCCAGTTTCAGGATTCCACTGTGGAACTCCCCATGGACAGGCTGTAATACAGGATTTGCATCCCACACAAAGAGACTGCTCAACAAAGACTATTCCATCCTTTGAGCGTTTCTGCATCGCACCTGTTGGACAGGCTTTTACACACCAGGGATCCTCACAGTGAAAACAGGGCATGAATACAAATCTCTGGCGGGGTATTCCACCTATGAGTTTTATCTCGGTCTCAATAATTCTACAGAGTCGCGGACCAACAGGAAGCTCATTTTTAGTTTTACAGTGAACTTCACAGGCATAGCAACCAATACAGCGGTCATGGTCCTGATATATGTAATAAATGCTCATCTCCTAACCTCCCTATACCTTCTTCACTCTAACAAAGTTTTCAAAGAGTGCGCCTGTGTGACTACCATGAGCCATTCTGTCAAAGGCACCTCTGAGAAGTCTTCCTTCATTCAGTCCTTTACCGTAAGAACGGGTTTTCCAGGGGACTTCATTTTCAAAGCCTCTATACATGAAAACTGCTTCAGGATGAATAAATGGTGTTACCTTTGCCTTTATTTTCCCTGAGAAATCTTCTGAGGAAACCTCGACGATATCTCCATTTTTTATTCCAAGTTTTTTTGCCACTTCAGAGTTTATCCATAGTTCATTTTCAGGGACAATTTCATTGAGATATTTGTTATTGTGGGTCTGCACATGAGTGTGAACTGCCATTCTTCCAAATACAAGCCTGAACTCACCTTCATCTGTATTGGGTTTAGCTGGTGTAATGGGGTCAAGGAAATAGGGAACATCTCTTTCTGCCATTTTGCCTGAGAGAATCTCTATCTTACCAGAAGGTGTTTTAAATTTTAGTTCATCACGGCTGTAGATTTTAGCATCTTTACAGAGTGCAACCTGCCCGGTTTTGTTGAAATCCTCAATTTTAACTCCTGTTCCTTCAAGTTGATAATTCCATAGTTCTTCAATTGTCTCAAAGGGCAGATATTCGCCTGCACCATAGGCTGAAAGAATTCCCTTTACAATTTCCCATCTGCCCTTTGTGTCGTAAATTGGATTTACTGCCCTTCTTCTCATAACAAAGGCAGGTTTTGCACCTCTCTGCATTCCTATTATGTCGTCTCTTTCAAGATAGGTTGACTCAGGAAGAATTACATCGGCATACCATGAAGTAGCAGAGTAGTTTGTATCAATCGTAACCAAAAGTTCAAGCCCATTAAGGATTTCTTCAATATCTTTAAGGGTAATTCCAGCAAATGGGTCATATCTTACAACAAATAGAGCTTTCACTGAATAGGGCTGACCTGTTTTAATTGCTCGGAATAGATGAAGTATATGTCCTGCGCCATCATAGAGGAATCCTTTCCCTTCCTCAGCTTCGACTCTTTTTTCCTCCGGTGCTGGAATTCTCTCAAGAAGGCTATTAAGTCCCTTTGCTCCAACCTCTTTTGGTGATTTGGCTAAGATTAATCCACCCTTTTGCTCAATGCTACCAAGAAGTGCGTTTAGAATTATTACAGAGCGGGCAAAATAGAAGGCATCCATATATCTTGCAGCAAACCAACCTGGATAAAGAATAACCCGAGGTTTGTCTGCGCCGAGCTGTCTTGCGAGAGATACAATCTCATGGGCAGGGATTCCGGTTTCCTTTTCAGCCCACTCAGCTGTATAGGGTTTAATAAAGTTTTCAAGCTCTGGTAAGCCTGTTACAAAGCGGTCAACAAAGTCTCTGTCAAAGAGATTTTCTTTGAGTATTACATTAATAAGTGCAAGATTGAGAGCGTAATCTGTCCCGGGTCTAATCTGTAAATACTTTGTTGCCTTTGTTGCTGTCTTTGATGCTCTTACATCTATGTAGGTAAGCTTTGCACCATTTTCAAGTGCCTTTACAATATTGTTTACTTCCCTTACACCAAGAGCTTCGATGGCATTTCTTCCATAAAGCACTATGTGATTGGTATTAGTCCAGTCATAACCTACTTCTGGTCTTCCGTAACCAAGTAGGGTCTGATAGGCAAGATCAACATTTTTGCGACAAAAGTCATCGTGGTTAAAGTAATTTGGCGAACCCATTCCTCTTACGATGAGTCTCTGTATCTCACCAAAAAGTCCAGCACCTCTGTCAACTAATGCAACAGTTTTTTTGCCATATTTAGACTGAAGATCCTTTACCTTTTCAGCGATAAAGGAAAATGCCTCGTCCCAGCTGACTCGCTTGAACTGACCTGAGCCTCTTGGTCCTGTTCTTATCATTGGATACTGCGGTCTTTCAAAGTCATAGAGAAGAGCTATACCTGCAGAGCCCCTGGCACAGAGGCTTCCCTCCATGCCAGGGATGTTAGGATTTCCCTCTATCCAGGTAACTCTTCCGTCTGTTGTCTCAACTCTAATGGGGCATCTAACAGAACACATTCCACAGTTACTGAATACAGAGTTTTTCATAATAAATTCCCCCTTTTAAAATACACCAAGCAGTTGTAAAGCAAGAATCAACAGTCCTGCGCAGGCAACTCTTTTAACTACTATTGGATTAAGTCTCTTTGCAATTCTGGGACCTATGAAACCACCAAGAATTGCTGCAGGGAACATTATAAGGAAAAATATCAAATCAAAATTACCAAATCCGTAGTGTCTGAAAGTTCCCATAAGAGTATTGAAAAATATGGCAAGAAGTGAGCTACCTACAACAACATACATGGGAAGTCTCATGAAAACTGTCATAAGTGGCACCATAAAGGGACCACCACCAAATCCAAACATGGATGACATTACAGCAATCAAAAATGCACCTGGAATACCAATTGCAAGATTTGCCTTAAATTCCTGTCCCCAGAATTCTATTTTCATATTTATTTACCTCCTTCCTGTTTTTTCTTTGCTGCTTCTTCAGCTCTTCTCTTAAACTCTTTGAGTATTGCCTGTTCTTTCTTATTTTTCTCAAGGTACTTAGGTGTTGTCTGCCAGAACATCAAAGCTGCAAGTATTATCAAAACCCAGCCAAATAAAAATTTGTATTGCTCAAGGGTAATAAGCTCAGTAAGTTTTGGTCCAATAAATCCACCGACAAGCATGGCTATGCCGAGAGTTATACCAAGTTTCCAGTTTATAAACTTGATTTTCGAGTAGTTGTATATTCCAGAAGCCTGAGAGAAAAGGACTGTTGGCATAACTGTTCCTGCCACGACAGTATGGGGAAGTCCAAGCATTACAAGTATTGGATTAAGAATAAAACCACCACCTGCACCCATCAATACACCAAAAGTTGTTATGGCTGCTGTAAGGAGAAATGGCCATAATACATTCACAGTTCTACCAGCATTTGGTAAATAGACATTAGGGAATGTAACTGAGTTTTCAACAACTATGGGTTCACTCTTTATGTCTTTGTCAACTTTTGCAACTACAAAGTATTTTCCAGGAGCTGCATTGGATGGAATTTCAACTGTTGCCTTAAAACTACCGTCTTCTTCAATTTTAAGATTGGATGAAAATATGGCTCCAACACTTCTGAATTTTGCTTTTAGCAATTGCATGGATCTGCGCTTGTTTTCCTTTTCATCCATTGGCTCAAGTTTTGTTCCTCTTGAACCAATTATGCTCGCCCAGAGAGAAGTCTGGTATCTGTCAATCTTTATCTTTGCAGGATATCCATAAACTGCATCTGCACCTGCATCCTTAATAACCTTAGAAACACTCCATTTTTTCCCTTCTTTTTTTGCGTCTTCAAGCACTGATTTGTATTTTTCTGGAATTATTAGTTTGTAAAATCCAGGCATTTCATCGGTCATGTAAAAGATATAGGGTCTCTTTCCTGTTTTTGGGTCAGGGTCTGCATCAAGTCTTGCAGCTCTTACTGTTTTTTCAGACCATACTTCAATGTAAACATCCTTTCCTGCCGGTGCTTTACCTGTGATGGTTATCTTGCCCCCACCTGAAAGTTGAGTTTTATCAACCTGAACTGTTATTCCCTCTGCGGGTTTACTCTCCTGCATAGCCTCTCCAGGCTTGCTTTCAGCTGGTTTTGCCGGCTGTTTTGTTTCTGCAGGATTCTGTGAGTAAGCAATTGAGAAAGATAGAAGAACAGCTAAAATTGTGAAAAGTGTAAAAAATCGTTTCATATACTCTCCTCCTTATCTTACTATTAAAACTGATTTTGTAGCATTGGCAGCTACCTTTTGAGTAACGCTTCCGAATAGCGTTCTCTCTGTAGCATCCTTTCCTTTTGATCCCATGACAATTAAGTCAAAATTCGTCGCAAAGTCAACTATAACATCAGCTGGAATACCTTCTAAAATAACTGTCTCTCCTTTCACCCCCTTTTCTTCAAGAATTTGCTGTGCCCTTTTGAGGTTGCCTTCAAATTCTGCCTTAAAAATGCCCTCAACAGTTGCACAGTCAACTCCTATTTCAAGAAAACAAACCTTTGGGACAACTGAAAGAACCGTAATATGAGAGCCAAATTTCTGAGCAATCTCTATCGCTTTCTCAAGAGCTCTCTTTGACCAATCAGAACCGTCAAAACATACTAAAATTCTTTCCATCGTTTACCTCCTGAGAGTTTTTTTAAATAAATGCAAAAGTTTTGCCAGATGCCAACCTATTGAAAAATAAGAATAAAATTTGAATTGGATTGTTCCATTTAGAACAAAAAAAGAAGGTTACTGTCCCATTTGGAACAGTACATATCCCAGAATGAATACAACCACCATTGAGAATAAATTCATAAAAAATTCATCCTGACTTTGTCAGTTGGAGGCTAATTTTTGCGATTTTATCGTTGTAAACCGTTGAAAAATCTACATTCTAATTTTTTACTTTCAAAAAGTGTAGTGGCAACTTTTTTATAAATTTGTTCAATTTTATCTTGATAAATTCATTTAAAAAACGAAGGGATGGATTCAGGGAATTTGGATATAGCAAAGAAGGAAAAATAAATCATGTTCAGGTAGTATTTGGATTACTTATAGACATGGAAGGAAGACCAGTGGGATATGAAATATTTCCTGGAAACACCTTTGAAGGAAAGACCCTTGAAGTGATGCTTGACAAACTCAGCAAAAAATTTGGGATAAGGAAAGTAGTTATAGTAGCTGACAAAGCATTGATGAGCAAAATAAACATAGAGGCAATAAAAAACAGAGGCTACGGTTACATCATAGCATCAAGAATAAAGAGTCTGCCTGAGAAAATAAAAAAGGAAATACTAAACGAACAGGGCTACATCGTATACTGAACCCCTCAAATAGTGGACACGATCAGTTTGTAGAGGTTAAACTTTTTCAGCAGAACAGAAAGAAAAAAATCAAACGAGAGGGGTATAAGTGAAACAAAGAAAATGCAAAGCATTTTCCTGAGGACGAAGTCGGAAAGTACTAAATGGACAGCAGAAGAAAAAATGGCTTGAGTTTAGAAGGGATCAAAGGCAGTAAATCAGTAGCTGAACTTTGTTATGAGTTAAAATACATGGAAGCTGTAAAGGCTTTAGACAACATTCACATCACAAAAAATGTCACAATCGGGGTGAAACAGAGTGTTGCATACTATGAAAACCCTTGAAATTTAAAGTGGAGGTGAAGGGATTCGAACCCACGACCTCCTGCGTGCAAAGCAGGCGCTCTCCCAACTGAGCTACACCCCCACATCTCAATGGGCCTAGTTGGAGTCGAACCAACCACCTCACCCTTATCAGGGGTGCGCTCTAACCGAGCTGAGCTATAGGCCCATCAGTAATTTAAATTAACCTAAAAAGTTAAATTTTGTCAATCTTGCTAATTTAAGGTATTCAGTATAGAGGTGATATTTGGCTTATTGACCGCAATACTTCTCTTGATTTTTTATCTCCTTCAATAAGTACACAGGTTCTGAACTAATTTTTATTGCTTTGATTTTTAAAATCTTTTCAATATCACTCATTTTTAAGTTATCTATAAAGATTCCATCTGAATCCTTCATTGTAACATCAGGAATAAGAAGAAAATCTCCCGGTTCAACATATTGAGCTAACCCTCTGATTATATCTTCACCAGTTAAAAGTCCTGTTACTGTCACAGTCTCTCCAAACATATTGTTTTTCAAAGGATAAACATCAATCGGAATGTTTTTTTTCTTTAGCCTCTCAATGAATTCGTAAAGATATGGATAGAAAGAGGTTCCTGTAAAAGTAACAAATCTCTGTTTCAACTTCATTGATGGTATTCTAAGTTTTTTTGCTTTGTCCATAAATAGTGGAACCATTCCAACTCCGTTTTCAATTTGAGGGAAATCATCATAAATATTAATAGGAGGGAAAGACATTTTAGCTTTAATATAAAATTCATCGGCAAGATAGACAAAACTAATTCCATGTTTTTTTCTAAATCTTTTCTGAAATTTTTCAACAACTCCTATTACCTCTTCAGCTTTATTTTTTGTCACAGGAGTAAGTCCATTTTTGTGATACTTTGTAAGCCCGACAGGTACAATTGCTATTGAAGAAACATAGGGATAAAGCTTATGAAGTTCCAAAATTGTTCTCTCAAGAACTTTTCCATCATTAAACCCGGGACAAAGCACCACCTGGGTATGCATTCTGATTTTCATCCTTGCAAGTTTTTTTAGTTCCATCATAATAGGTGGTGCTTCAAAGTTTTGCAAAAGAGTATTTCTTATCTCAGGATCTGTGGCATGTACAGAGATGTAAAGAGGAGATAGTCTCAACTTTTTTATTCTTTCGTAGTCTTTTTGGGTGAGGTTTGTTAATGTAATATAATTACCATAAAGAAAGCTTGCTCTATAGTCTTCATCTTTAACATAGAGTGACTTTCTTAATCCCTTCGGCAGTTGTTCAACAAAGCAGAATAAACATTTATTAACACATCTTTTTACTCTGAAAGGTTCTACCTCTATTCCCAAAGGCTGTGCTTTCTTTTTAATATTAAAACTTATTTTTTTACCTTCTCTTTCAACTGTAATCTTAAGAAAATCTTCATCAGTATAGAACATTAAATCAAGAACATCTTTAATAGAATGTCGGTTTATTGAGAGTATTATGTCCCCTTCTTTTAAACCTGCTTTATAGGCAGGAGTTGAAGTATGTACATGTTCAATTTTAACTCCTGATTTTGCCATTTCTTATCAGTATGTATTGTAATAGTGAGACAATGGCTAAAAAACTTACGAAGAAATATCCAAATTGAGGTATAGGTGGAATATTAAAGTTTGTTGCAAGAAGAATATAACCAAAGATAATTACCTGGGATGCATTACTTGCTTTTCCAAGCATTGTTGGTTTTGTTATCTCTTTTTTTCTTAAATAAATTTCTAACCAACCAATGGCTACAAGAGCATCTCTTATGAAAACTAATATTATAAACCATTTTGGTGCAAGCTCGTTAATATAAAATGTAATCATAATACTCAAAAGAAGAAATTTGTCTGCTAAAGGGTCAAGAACAACTCCAAGTTTTGATATTTGATTGAATTTTCTTGCAATAATTCCATCAAGACTGTCTGTTAAACCTGCAACAATGACAATTTTTAATGCAGCCGAATAGTCCTTTGAATTCATTGCGAGTATAAAAAAGGGGACAAGAAATATGCGGAGAAAACTTAATATGTTCGGAATTGTTATTATCCTTGCATTTACCATCATAAATTATACTCTACGGGATGTTATAAGGCAACGAATATTTTCCCATAAGTAAATCATGGGCATACTTTTTTTCAAGTGCAAACTTGTGCCTATCGGCTTCTATTAAGGCTTCATTAAAATACTTTTTTGCCAGTTTTTTTCTCTTGCTTAAATAATTAAACATGCCTCTTTGGATTTTACAATATATCAAACCTCTTGGATCTTTACATTTTTTGAAGTTTTTTTCAGCCCTTTCAATGTATTGCAACGCTGCTTTGTAGTCTTGTTTTAAGATACATGTCATTGACATACTCCACAAAGTATATGATGAGCTTACTATATCACCGATTTTGCTATAAAGGTTTAATGCTTTTTTGAAAAACTTTTCAGCATTCTTAAGATCATTTATCATTCTGTAAGCATTACCTATTCCGCAAAAAGAGTATGCCATTCCAAATTTATCACCAATTTTTTGAAATATTTCATTTGCCCTTTTGTAATATTTCATAGAATTTACATAATCTTTATAGACTCTCATGCTTCCACCAAGACCACAACAACTATACCCAATGCCTTCTTTATCTTTGAGTTTACTAAATCCTTCAAGAGCTTTTTTAAAACACTCAATAGATTTTCTAATTCTTCCACCCCATCGCCATACAGTTCCCTCAGCCCACAGTGTAAAATATATTGCTTTTTTATCTTTATGTTTTTCATAAATTTTTCTTGCTCTTACTAAAAATTTCAGAGATTCCTTCCACTGTCCCATCGCCTTTTTTGACAATGCTATCCCCACTAATGCATCTGCCTGACAAATTTCATCCTTAAGAGCTTGAGCAACTTCAAAAGCTTCTTCATAATAAACAATAGCATTTTTAAAATTTCCCAAAATTCTACTTAAATCTCCCAGAGCAATTAAAGCATCCAATGTTATAGAGATATCAGAACTCTTTAAAGCATTTTTGTAGATCTTCTTCCACAGTCTCAATGAGTCTTTAAATAAACCATCTTTTCTTAATTTTTCAGCTTTTTCAATAAGTTTTTTCATTCTTCTTCCTTCCCAAGACTCACAATTAGTTTTATCGCTTTTCCTCCTTCCTGGGGTTCTGGTGACTGAGCGATAACTGTGTTTTCAGGATATTTATCTGAATGAATTTTTATTACTTTTTCTATTGGAATACTCTTTTCATTCAAAATTTTCTCAACTTCCTCAAAACTCAATCCTCTTACATCAGGGAAAACTGTGAATCTCAATCCTTTACTCATTACAACTCCAACTTCTCTTCCCTTTTTAATCTTTGTGCCTGAAGGCGGAGATTGTCTTGAAACTGTTCCTGTAGGCATTTCCGAATACTCTTCTCCGTCAATTCTTATATAAAGTCCTTTTTCTTTCAGCAATTGATTCGCCTGAACAATATCCTTTCCTCTTAAATCAGGCACTTCTGTGGTTCCTCCTGAAACAAAAATGGTTAAGGAAAGATACCCTGCTAAAAAACCTGCTAATATTGCTCCTGCTATGTATAAAACTTTCTTCATCAATTTCTTAACAGTTTAGCTATGAAAAATCCGTCTGTTCCCTCTACATGTGGATATGTTCTCAACTTATCTATACTACTAAATTCATCATGATTCTGTAAAAAGCTTTCAATTACCTCTTCTCCCTCCTCAGGCTCAGTTGAACACACAGAGTATACAAGGAAAGAGTTTTTAGCTAAAAATCGTGAGACTTTCTCAAGCATTATTTTTTGAATTTTAGAAAGTCTTTTAATTTCCTCTTCACTTACTCTGTATCTTACATCAGGATTTCTTCTAATTACTCCCGTTGAAGAACACGGTGCATCAAGAATGATCCTGTCAAAAGAGTACTTAAAGTTTATCTGAAGAACATCTGCAAGTTCAGGTTTTATATTTACATCAGGAACGAATCTTTTTAATCTTTCAATGTTTTCCTGTAGTAGTTTAAATCTCTCTTTATTGTTTTCAATACATATAATTTCTCCTTTTTTCATCAAAGCAGCAGTAAGCAAAGTTTTACCTCCTGGGCTTGCACAGGCATCAAAAACTCTCGCATCTTCAAAGGGCTCTAAAAGAAAACAAACAAGTTGAGAAGCTTCATCCTGAACTATCCAGAAAAAAGAAGATTGATTAAGAACTTCTCTTATTTCATAACCCTGCCCATATATCTTCAGTCCAGATGATACTGATTCTGAGAACTCTACATCAAATCCTTTTTCTTTTAAATAATCTGCTACTAAACCTCTTTCTTCAGGTTTTACAGCAATTGTAAAAGGTGGTTTTTTATTATTTGCCTTAAGAAGAGACTCTACCTCTTCAGGTGAAAACCTTTTAAGCCATCTTTTGATAAGCCACTCAGGATGAGAGTATTTTATTGAGAGAGGAAGGTTAATGCTCAAGATTTCTTCTAACCCTTTGCCAGAATACTTTTTTATAAAACTTCTCAATATGGCATTTACAACTGCAGGTTTTCCATTAAAAATTTTTTCAATATTTACAGCTTCAAAAGTTACAGCATATTCTGGAATTTTCATGAATAGTAATTGATATACTGCAGTTCGTAGATTATTTATTGTAAAAGGAGAAAGACCTTTTTTATTTTTAAAAAAATTTTCAAGCAAAAAATCGATCAAGTATAAGTTTCTCAAAGTACCATATAAAACCTCTATGAGGAACGCTCTATCATGCCTGTGGAAAGATGCAAGAACCCTATCAGTAAGTAGAGATTTTAAAGATTTTTTCTTATACAACACAGTGCTTAAAATCTCTACTGCAGTTTTTCTTGGCGATTTATAAACCATTTAATCGCATCCTCTACTTTATTAAGATTGACAGTTGTGTCAATACATGGTCCAAATGGTCTTTCATTTAGTATACCAAGCACAGGTATTGGATAGGTATCAACTATTCCGCTTGAAAGGTCTCTTTCACATGCAACAGCAACTATTGCATCAGGTCTAATCTCTTTTACTACCTTTCTTGCAATCGTTCCTCCTGTAGCAATAGAAATTGATACATGATGAGTTTCTGCAAGTTCAATTAAATCTTTTATTCTACAGTTTCCACATCTACGACATTTATAAACATCAAAGGTAAGTCTAACATCGCATTTTGAGTTTTGAATACAGTGAGGAAGCAAGAGAAGGATTTTTTCAGGCTTTACACTATCACGCATGACAAGATGATTGTTGAGTCTCACAATGTATGCCTGAAATTGAGCTTTTTTAGATTTTAAAAATGCTCCAGCAAGCATAAGCACAGGATAGAGGATCTTAAGAACAAAACCTCTAACAAAACGAATCCACACCTTCATTTATTTTCCTTCCAGAGAGAAACTCCTTTGCTGTCATTACTTTTTTGCCTTCAGGTTGAATCAGAAGAATTCTGAGTAAACCACTACCTGTTCCAACAACTAACTCATTTTTCGCCTTAACAATCATGCCTGGAGTTGCAACTCCTTCAATTACTTCTGCTTTAATTATTTTTACTCTTTCATTTTTTAAAAAACTATATGCACAGGGCCATGGATAGGTGCCTCTGATAAGATTAAATATTTGTCGTGCTGAGGAACTCCAGTTAATCTTTCCATCTTCTTTTTTAAGCGGAGGAGCATAACTTGGCTCACCTTTTTGAGGCTTTGGTTCAATTTCTCCTTTTCTCATCTTTTCAATTGTCTCAACAATCAATTCAGCACCTACTCTAGAGAGTCTTTCTGATAGTGTTTGAGCATTATCTTCATCCTCTATCTGAACTTCCTTTTGCAAAAGCACAGGACCTGTGTCAAGTCCTTCATCAATAAGCATGGTGGTTACTCCAGTTGTCTTTTCTCCATTTATCAAAGCCCATTGAATTGGTGCTGCTCCTCTATATTTTGGTAACAAGGAGGCATGTAGATTTATGCAGCCGTATTTTGGTATTTCAAGAATTTCCTTTGGAAGAATCTTTCCATATGCAACCACTACTGCAAACTCAGGATTTAGTCTCTTTAACATCTCTATAAAATTTTCATCTCTTATTTTTTCTGGCTGTGCCAATGAAAGTCCATATTCTAAGGCTATCTTTTTAACCTCACTTGGTTGAATGTTTTTTCCTCTTCCCTTTGGTTTATCAGGCTGGGTTATAACGAGAAGTATTTTTTCATCTCTTTCAATTAAAGCTTTAAGTGAAGGGACTGCAAATTCTGGAGTCCCGAAAAAAATTATTCCGGCTGGCATGACAGAGCTATTTCTTTGATTTTGAGTATTTTCTTCTGAAAAGCTCTCTTTTAAGTGGACTTATTCTATCAATAATAAGAATGCCATCAAGATGATCTATCTCGTGTTGCAAAGCTCTTGAAAGAAGCCCAGTGGCTTCAATTTCAATGGGATTACCTTTCCTATCCAAGCCTGTCACATAAACCTTCTCTTTCCTTTTTAGCCTTGTTATAAAACCTGGTAAACTTAAACAACCCTCTTCAGAAAGAATATCCCCTTCGCTTAGTTTTATTTCAGGATTTATTAAAACAATAAGCGATTGATTTTCCTCTCGTATAGAAGTATCAACAACGATGAGTCTTTTTGAGACTCCTACCTGTGGAGCAGCCAAACCAATACCATTAGATTTATACATAGTTTCAATCATATCATCAATAAGTTTCTGTAAATCACCATTTATCTCGGTTACTGATTCAGCTTTGCCTTTCAGGACTTCATCAGGATATTTTTTTATCTCAAGTATTGCCATAAGACATTATAACTAAAAGATACTGAATTTGAAAAATTTTTTAGGATCTTTCTTTATTTCTTCAATAAGTTCTTTAAGCTCCCTAATGCTTTGTTTTAAATCTTCTGCCAATGCTTTATCACTTATCAACATTTTGAGAGTTCCCTGAGAGGATTCAATTTCCCTTAAGAGACTATCAAGTCTTTGAGAAGTTTTCAAAAGATTTTCATATAAAGTAGGATCATTTATCATCTTACCGAAAGTTCCCTGTGCTGAGGATATTTTATTTGAAGCTTCTTCGAAGTTTTTTAAAGCATTTGAAAGTTTTTGATAAAACTCCTTATCCCTTGAAATCATTCCTATGCTTCCAAGTCTTATTTCTTCTACTGTTTTTCTAAGTTCTAGGATTGCTGAGTTTAAATTATTGTAAAGAGAAGGGTCAGTTAATAGCTTTGGAATAGTTCCTTCAGATTTATCTATTTTTGCCATTAATGAGTCTACTCTACTAACTAATCCTTCGATCTTTTTAATAGTTGATGTTGCAACTCCTAATATTTCCCTAACTTCTATCTGAGAATAACCATACATGCCCTTTGATACATCAAAGCTTTCCTGAGATTCACCTGGAAAAATTTCAATATATTTATCACCAAGAAGTCCTATTGTCTGGACAGTTGCTTGAGCGTCTGATTTTAAATAACCCAAAACATCTCTATCTAGTAAAACTTTTACTACTGTTCCGTATTCTTTGCTTAGTTTAATTTCTTTAACCTCTCCAACATCAACTCCTGCAACCCTCACTACAGCACCTTTGCGAAGTCCCTTTACATCTGAGATATAGATATTAAGAGGGACTCTCTCTTTAAATAGAGACTGTATTCCACCAGAAAAGATGATTATTGAAAAAATAATTAGTAGTGTAATTGTTATAACAATACCAACTTTTAATGATGCCCACTTTAGCTGTTTTTTTCTATCAAACATTATATTCTTTTCAATACTTCGGCATACTTATTTACCATTTCCGATATTTCTCTTTCAACTCTTTCATCTGGTTTTCCAATTGAAACAGGACCATAATGTCCAAGTCTTGTGAAACCTAAACATATACATCCATGAATTAAAAATGCCTTCAGAATATCAAGGCAAACAGTTTCTCCACCTCCACCAATCATTCCTGTAGATGTAAAAGCTGCTACAAGCTTTCCTTCAATTTTTCTATAGTATTTAACACTTTCATCAATAAATTTTTTAACCTCAGCTGCCATTGTTCCAAAATAATTAGGTGATCCAATAATGTAGCCATCATACTCTGGAAGATTATCAACACTAATCTCTTCAACTCTTTTTAAATCCACAGTTACTCCTTTATCCGTAAGTCCCTGAGCAATCATTTTTGCCATCTTTTCTGTATTTCCTGTCCTTGAATAATAAAGAACAAGCACTTTTTTCATTTTCCACCTCCATAATTATTGTTTTTCAATTTTATCATAATTGTTGACTAATCTGCCATTTGAAAAAGAGAATAAGAGGCTCTTGTTGTTTTTTAAAAAATAAAGGTCATAGTAGCAGTAGTTAAAATTTTTATGTATACTTGAATATTGATTGAACAAAATAATTTTGAAAGGAATAAAAAATGGGAATTAAAAGCAAAATATTTTTAGTGGTCTTAGTAGTGTCATTTCTTTCTTTATTTTACTTTATAACTCATGCTAAATCTCAATCTCAGCTTGAACAACAGTTAAGAGAAATAGAACAGCAAATGGAGGAAAATACAAATATTAATAATCTTTTGGATAAATATAAGAAGGTCATAGAAACATTTAATAATAATGTAGATAGCTTCACAGGTATGCAGAATATTTCTTCCCGACCAGCAGATAATCCTGAAAAGGAAATACAGAGACGCAGGGAAATAATTAATAGTCAATACAGAAATGCAAAATATATACTTGGGGGACTAAGTGAGCAAGTAGAAAATCCCCAAATTGCTGAAGCTATACCGGTTGAAGGATATATAATTGTTGAAAGTGGTGAAAAACTTCTGAGAGATAGGGAACAGATTGAGCGTGAAATAAGCTATGCAATCAAAGAAAAATTTGTTGGCAATCTTGTAGTTTTGAAAACTTACAACATCCATACAGGAAAGTTCGAGAATGAAAAAGAGTATGAACTTGACACTTTATCTACAGATATCAAAGTATTGAGCTTTGCAGGTAAAACATGTACTAAATGGAGCTATTATACACCCAAGACCTGTGATAGATATGCAAATTTTATTCTCTATGAGATTGAAAAGGGTGAGTTTTATCCCAATTTTTCATCGGAAGTGGTAAGCATCTCTACTGTTGACAATAAGGAAATGGACATTGAAGCTTACACTCCAGAGGTAACTTTCTATGCAAAAGATGGACTTGATAAGATACCTGTATCAATAGGATGCACAACTGGAAAATGGAGACTTACTTCAGCAGAACTTGAGAAATTGCTTAATATGGGAGCTTTTACATTAAAAAAAGAAATAGGCAGTAAATCAAATTCTATACCTTCGTGTTCATTAGGTTCAACAATGACACTTCATCTAAAGATAAAAAGAAATGAGCCAGAACAATGTACACAACCAAAAAACATAAAAGTTGAAATAATCAAACCCGTTCAACAAAGCAAGTATGTTTTTACTGATGACGGAAACACAGGAAGACTTATTCTTGAACTTGAGGCAAAAACAACACCTTCAGGATATGAAGACCGCATAGAGTGGGAAATTCCCGAGATGGAAGGTTCACATAAGATTATTCAGCCAGCCTCTGTTTTTTCACAACCAAAGGGTTCAAGGGCAGAAGTAATGTATAAAGGATTACCAACCAGTGTGGAATCTTTTGGAATACAAAAAGTTAAAGCCCGTATTAATGTAGATGGTTGCACCATAGAGGATACAAAGGAAATTATGCTTTTTTATCCCCGTGATGCAAAGAATAATCCAGAGGGAAAGTATCGTAACTGGTTTTATTACTGGAAGCAAACGCCTGCAGCAAAACCTCTTGGGCAGAATGTAAATATAGAGTTCGGAGGTACTGATTTTGATTTATGTAAGGGTGGACATGTTGTAGCGATTTTTAAGCCCGATTACCTATTTAAAACTATACATGTATGTGACCTAACTGAAAAAGTTGGAGGAGATTTCAAAATCACAATACCCCTTGTAAACAGATATGACCTATCAACTCTTTTAGAGAAAAAACTTGTTTCATATAATTACATTGATACTTTTGCAGTTATAATGATACATGAATTTACCCACTTTAATCACTACCATACCTGGTGGAGTGGAAAAACTGAGCAACAGAGAGCAGAGGAAGACAGAGATCATGACGGAGTGCCTGATAGATTAGAACCCTCTATGGACCTTGATCCCACAAAATTTCAGACCTATTGGGATCATGATGAGGATTTTAGAGATATTTACGGTGATGAGGAGTTTCTTGCCTATGAATCTACCTATGATTATCCAATAGGTAAATTTGACCAATACGACTGGGGGAAACCAGGTAAAAATTGGCAAGAATAACATGAGTTATTTAAATATAAAAAATTTAAAATAACCGGATACTTGACAAATCAAGATTTACATTAACAAGATAATTATTATGAAGTATCGCATACATCCGATTGTTATGGGAGCAAAAATCTTCGATAAAGGTATGATGACCTATCAGCATGATTATGGAAAGCCCTTTATTATTCCAATATTTTCATGGTATATAGAAGGTGGCGATTTAAAAATACTTGTAGATACAGGTGAATTAAGACCCCGCACATCTGTTGAGATCGAAAAGTCTCTTGGCAAAGTTTATACATTTGAAGAGGGACTTGCAAAATACGGATTAAAACCTGATGATATTGATATAGTTATCCATACGCACCTGCACAATGACCATTGTGAAAATGATTCAAAGTGTGTTAATGCCAAGTTTTATGTTCACGAAAAAGAATTAGAACAGATCCATAATCCCCATCCCCTTGATTTTAGATACAATGAGGACTTTATAACAGATATCGAAGAGAAAGGACAAATTATCACTTTAAAAGAAGATACAGAGATTCTTCCAGGAATAAAGATGATTCACACACCTGCTCACACTCCCGGAGGAATGTCAATTCTCATAGATACGGAAAAAGGTAAAGCACTAATAACAGGGTTTTGTGTAATCGAAGAAAACCTTTATCCTCCTCCTAAAATAATAGGAATGGGAATGGAAGTTATTCCACCTGGTACATTGGTAAACTCCTACGAAGCATATGATATAGTATTGAAAACTAAAGAATTAGCAGATATATTGCTTCCTCTTCATGAACCAAAATATGCATTTATTGATACAATTCCTCAATAAAAACCTATGGCTACACAGGTCATAGAAATAGATAATTATTTTCCTGTCAAAACAGAACTTCTTCCTTTAGGAATAGAAATGCCCTGTGACATATTTATTCAAGAAGGTGGAGAACTGAAAGTTATTTTAAAGCAAGGTGAACGATTCAGCTTTTTTCTTAAAAATAAACTTAGAGAGAAGAAAATCACCAATTTGTATATTGACAAAAGTAATGAAAAAATTTTCCAAGATTTTCTCTTAGAATTTAAGCCCAAAGAATATTTTGACAACATACTTGACCGTTACCAAATAAATAACGAATTTTACTACAAGATTGAAAAGGAATGTCTTAGTCCTGAAATTCCTGTAACTTTTAGCTTGTACTTTCATGATGGTAAGAATTTTAATATTTTTTTGGATGCATCTGAAGAAAATCCTAAAGCCATTTCACAAGATTATCTACCAGAAGAAGATATTTTAATATCAAGAAAAGATTTAGACCGCTATAAGGAATATTTAGAAAAACTGATAAAAGAAAGGAAATATGAATCCAAAATACTAAAAGAAACGGCGAAATTAATATTGAGAGATGTTTATATTGAACCAACCAACAGAAAGAATCTAGTAATTTTATGTGATAAAATTAATCAAATTATTGATTATGGAATAATAGAACCAAAGGTACTTGAAAATTTATTAATAATGAAAAAATTTGATAATTACAACTATGTTCACTCCTTAAATGTAATGATCCTTAGCCTATCTCTCGGTTTAAAAATAAAATTAGATAAAGAAGAGTTAAGACTTCTTGGAATAGCGTCAGCATTACATGATATAGGTAAAATAAAAATTTCTCCTCTTATACTTTCAAAGCTTGGCAAACTTACAGAAAAGGAATTTCAAATTTATAAAACCCATGTCATTGAATCAGTAAATATTGCTAAAGAATTAGATCTTCCTGAAAAGGTTATAGAGGGAATTGCTCACCACCATGAAAAACTAAATGGAACTGGATATCCCTTTAAACTAAAAGGGGAAGAAATTTCTTTTTTTGGAAAAATTATTGCTATTGCAGATGCCTATGAAATGCTAACAACTCCAAGGGCAATGAAATATGCCCTTACTCCCTACAATGCTCTTATGATACTTGTTCAAGATAGAGGATGCTATGACAAATCATTACTTGAAACTTTTATTAAAATGTTAGGAAGACTTATTTAATTCTTCCTGAATTTTTTAACTCAATATTTAATTTTATTTTTCTTAACTTTGACAGTTAAAAAATTAAAATCCCTAATTTTCAATATGTTAGGACTCACATGCCCTTTTTACTCCACTACAACTTCTTTGAGGATTACTGGTGGGACTTTTAGTCCTAAAGCTATCAAAATCTGAAAATTTTACCTTTTTTGGAGGTATCTTATGAGCAAAAAAGGCAGAAAGAAAAAAGGAAATAGGCAATGATAAGTTTTAAGCAATGGAAAACCCTTTACTTTTTTGCTATAATTTGAAAAAGCTATGTTTAAAAATCTTCAAAAATACGAAGATTACGTTCTTTTTTTTATCACACTTATAATCATATCTCTTAGCTCGCTTTACAGCTATTTACTTTTTCATACTTTCGCAGAACTTTATAGCATCATAATCGGTGCTACTGTTTTTATTGTAGCCTTTCAGCTCAGAGATAAAATTGAACAGGGATATCTGAGCTTGCTTGGTATCTCCTATCTTTTTATTGCACTTATTGATTTATTACACACTCTTGCCTATAAGGGTATGAATATATTTAAAGGATTTGATGCAAATCTTCCAACCCAGCTATGGATCTCTGCAAGATATCTTGAAAGCTTGAGTTTCCTTGTTGCTCTATTTTTTATCAATAAAAAAGTAAATGCCTATTCAGTAATGACTATTTATGCGGTTATTACAGTTATAAACATGCTATCTATTTTTGTATTTAAAAACTTCCCAGACTGCTACATTGAAGGTAAAGGACTTACAGATTTTAAAATCTACAGTGAATATATAATATGCCTAATTTTAGGAATCGTCCTGTGTTTTTTAAGAAAAAATAGAAATTTCTTTCCTGAAGTTACCTTTAAATATTTGCAACTCGCTCTAATTACAAAAATTCTTGCAGAACTTTCCTTTACTGAATATGTAAGCGTTTATGGTTCATTCAACTTTATAGGACATATTTTTAAAATCATATCTTTTTTCTTCATCTATAAAGCCATAATAAAAACAGCCTTTACTGATCCATTCAATTTGCTCTGGAAACAGTTAAAAGAAAAAGAAGAAAATCTTCAGAATGCTTATATTAAGCTTAATACATATATAGGTAATGTCAATAACTTTGTGTAAATTCATAAATAGGTGTATTCCTCCATTTTTCGTTTAAATGGCTTATCACTGCAAAAACTATTCTTTCAATACTTTCAACATTATTAAAACAACTCATAGTTCTCGTTCTTCGCCTTACTTCCCTAAATGCCCTCTCTATTATGTTTGTTGTCCTTAACTTCTTCCATAATGCCTTAGGTGTCTTGTAAAAAGCTGTCAATTGCTCCCAGTTCTTCCTTATACACTCTGCTGCTTTAGGATAAAGTCTGCCCCACTTGCTCTCCCATAACTGAAAATTTCTCTTTGCCTCTTTTAAATTCTCTGCACTATATATCTTCTTAGCTTCAAAAAGACATTCCTTTTCATCTTTCTTTCTAAGATATTTCGCTACATTCCTCATTTTATGTGCCCAGCATCTCTGCCTCAAAACAAGAGGAAATACATTGTCTACTGCATTCTCAAGAGCTTTGCTCCCATC
>NZ_BCNO01000002.1:298582-403720 GCF_001514535.1 Thermodesulfovibrio aggregans
GGGGTTCTTTCATATTTTTGAGCCCCTGTAAGTGCTGTTATCTCCTCTTGTAATGCTAATTCAATAAACTTTTTCTTCATTAACTTCATTCTTTGTTCAAGTTCTTCCCAGAAAGATTCATTAAAATTTCTGTTGAATTCTTTCCATAAATCTGGTAACCTTAAATTAGTTAAAGGTTTTTCTTTCATGGGTGTATTCCTCCTTTCTTTGTTTGATTTTTGGGTAATTTAATGGAGGATACACCCTCTTTTATTGCTCTGTCAATTTTACACATAAAAAATTTTACACTACCCGTGATGTCAAGGTATTTGACCATGTTTTAATAAATTTTGTATACTTTTTAGGCTGGATTAAGGGAAGAGGGGTGAGAATCCTCCGCTGCCCCGCAGCCGTGTTGGGAACGAAAGCCCCATAAGGCAGCCATGCTGCCTTAAGCCACTGGAGATAAATCTCCGGGAAGGCGGGCAAGTAGGCACTGAGCCCTAAGCCGGAAGACCTGTCCAGCTGGAAGCTCGTTGAGCTTCCAATTCCTCGAGGGAGGGATTTGTCATGATTTTCCTTTTTATCCTTTTTATTGTCTTTCTTTTTTGTCAACCAATCTTAGCAGAGGACAAACAACTTGAAGAGCTCGTTGTAACAGCCTCAAGAATTGAAGAACCAAAAAAGGATGTTACTTACTCTGTTCAGGTTATAACTCAGGAAGATATTAAAAATTCTACTGCAAAGAATGCTGGAGACCTGATTACAGAAGCGGCAATCGGTCATGTTCATAAATATCCGGGATTATCAACAAGGAGTATCGGATTAAGAGGCTTCAGGACAGACCTTTTTGATGACCTTAAAAGCAGGGTCCTTGTTCTTATAAATGGAAATCGTGCAGGAACAGTAAATCTTGCAACAATACCTGTTGATGATATAGAGAGGATTGAAATACTTAAAGGACCTGCATCAGTTCTTTACGGTTCTTCAGCAATGGGTGGTGTAATCAACATAATCACAAAGCAGGGCTCAGAAGGCATACATGGTTCAGCTGAAGGGCAAGCTGGTTCATGGCAGTTCTGGAAAACAGGAGGCGAATTAAATGGCAAAAAAGGAGATTTTGATTTTTATATTTCAGCCAGCCGTTCTGCAATTGATGATTATTCTGCAAAAAATTATGGGAAAATAGAAAACACTGGTTACAATGATGAATCTGTCTCAGCCCGTTTTGGGTACAGTTTTTTTGATAAACAACATATATCTTTTGGATTTCAGCACTGGAAAGGATGGGATATTGGCTCACCTGGAGCAAGATACTCACCGGACCCTGATGATTACAATGACATTGAAAGAAACAGATTTGATTTAGAGTATAAAACAGAAACATTGAAAGCTGGATATTATTTTAACAGGGAAAGAAATGAATATCACGAAGGAACTGCAAGAGGAAATTCAAACATTACTTTAAAAAAGACAACCACTCAGGGAGCAAGTATTCAGAAGATATTTTCAATAGATGAACACAGAATTATTATTGGAGGGCAGTGGGACAGAATAGAAGTTAAAAGCTCAACAAGCACAGGTGCTCCTTACAATCCCAACTCAGAGTATGACAGCTACGGTTTGTTTACTGAGGGAAGATTAAGTCTTTTCAATAAAAAACTACTGTTAAATGCAGGAATCCGTTATGACTATTTTGAAAATGAAATACTGCCAACAGAAGGCATTACAAATCTAAAACCGAGAAAAGAAAATCTTGACCATTTAACCATAAGAGGAGGCATTTTATACAGAATTACGGATAATTTTTCAATAAAAGCAAATGCTGGCACTGCTTTCAGAGCACCTGCACCTGATGAGCTCGCATCTGATTATGTTTCTTCATGGGGAACTCATTACATAGGAAATCCAGATTTAAAACCAGAAAAAAGTAAGTCCTATGATATGGGAGTTTCTTATGCAAAAGATTTCTTCAATGCTGAGCTTACATTTTTTCATTCTGAATTCAAGGATAAAATTCTGAGCTATTATGACAGCGTTCTTAATGCTCAGACCTTTAGAAATGTTGAAGGAGCAACTATTCAGGGTATAGAAGGAAGCCTTTCATACGATATTGGCCTGGGTATAGGGCTAAATTTTTCGCTTAAGCCTTTTATCAACTTTACCTATAATACGAGATACTCAAGTAAGGATGAGGTAGAGATCCAAAGATATGGAAAAACCCTTCAATACACACCAAAATGCACTGCTTCATTTGGAATCATGGCAGAAAAGGATAAATGGGATTTAAGGTTAATCGCAAACTACACAGGAGATGAAAAAGTTACTGATTGGAATCCTTCATCTAAAAATTATGGAAAAGTTGTTGATAAAAGCGATTTTACTGTGGTAAATCTTAAAGGCTCATACAGAGCATTAAAAAATCTTGAGCTCACACTATCTGTAGAAAACCTCTTTGACAGAGCCTATGAGTATGTTCAGTATTATCCAATGCCAAGAAGAACAATTACTGGAGGGGTTAAATGGCTATTTTAAAAGCCTTTGTTTCGTGGAGCGGAGGAAAAGACAGCTCATTAGCCTGCTACAGAGCAATGAGGAATGGTATAAAAATTTTTTGTCTTGTTAATATGCTTTCAGAACAGGGAGATTATTCCCGTTCTCATGGAATAAGTTCTGAATTAATCAAAGCTCAGGCAGAGGCAATTGGAATTCCGATTGTTCAAAGAAAAACAACATGGGAAAGCTATGAAGAGGAGTTTAAAAAAACGCTCATGGAGTTAAAAAAACAGGGTGTTGAGGCAGGAGTATTTGGAGATATTGATCTACAGGAGCACAGAGACTGGGTTGAAAGAATTTGTAGCGAGACCGGAATAAAAGCAATCCTGCCTTTATGGAATGAGGAAAGAGAGAGGCTTCTTGTGGATTTTATAAACTCTGGTTTTAAAGCCATAGTATGTGCAACAAACTCTTCTTTTCTTGGCAGTGAATGGCTTGGAAGAGAAATTGATTTTGATTTCATTAAAGATTTAAAAGCCTTAGAAAATATTGACCTATGCGGTGAAAAAGGAGAGTATCACACATTTGTTTATGATGGACCTATTTTTAAAGCACCTGTAAGATTTTTTTCGGGAAAGTGGATACAAAGAGATAGAAATCTATTTCTTGAGGTTAAGAGATGCTAAATCTTGAAATTCAACCCGTAAAAAAAGAGTTTTTTGACATTGCATGGAAAAGGCTTAATAATCTTACAAAGCCTCAGGGAAGTCTTGGAAAACTTGAAGAAATTGCAGCAAAACTTGTGGCTATTTATGAAAACCCGATGCCTGAGATAAAGAAAAAGGCTGTGCTTGTTTTTGCCTCTGATCACGGAGTTACACAAGAGGGTGTTTCTGCCTATCCAAAAGAAGTTACTGCTCAGATGGTTTTTAATTTTTTGAGAGGTGGAGCAGGAATAAATGTTTTAGCAAGACATGCAGGAGCAGAGGTAGTGGTTGTAGATGTCGGAGTTGATTATGATTTTGAGAAAGTTAATGGATTAATATCAAAAAAGGTTGTAAAAGGCACAGGAAATATCGCAAAAGGTCCAGCACTTACCCGTGGTGATGCAATGAAATGTATAGAAATTGGCATTGAAGTTGTAAAAGAGTATCACAGCAAAGGTTATAATCTGTTCGCAACGGGAGAAATGGGAATTGGCAATACAACGCCTTCTTCTGCAGTTGTGAGTGTTCTTACAAATTCGCCAGTTGAGGAAGTTACAGGAAGAGGAACAGGTATTGATGAGGAGACTTTTAAAAGAAAAGTTGAGGTAATTAAACGAGCAATTGAGATAAATAAACCAGATGCTTCCGATCCTGTTGATGTTCTTTCAAAAGTTGGAGGTCCTGAGATTGGAGCAATATCAGGAGTTGTTCTATGCTGTGCTTCATTAAGAATACCAGTTGTAGTTGATGGATTTATCTCAACAGCAGGGGCTCTAATTGCTTACTGTATAAATCCTGCGGTAAAAGACTATATTTTTGCATCACACAACTCGGTTGAAAAAGGACATAAGAGAGCACTTGATTTTATGGGACTTAAGCCCTTGTTAGATTTGAATCTCAGACTTGGTGAGGGAACTGGTGCAGCTCTTGCAATGACAATTATTGAGGCTGGTTTAAAAATTTATAGAGAGATGGCGACTTTTGATGAAGCAGGCGTGAGTAAAAGTGATAAATAGATTTCTTACAGCGGTTTCATTTTTAACTGTTATACCTTTGAAATTAAAGAAAGTCAGCGAAAAAGATATTCTGGGCTCGGTTGTATTCTTCCCTTTGGTAGGATTTTTGGAGGGAGTATTTTTTTTGGTTCTTGTGAAAGGATTGAATCCTATGTTCTCATCTGCAGTTATTGCAACTGTTTTACTTGTATTTTTGTTTTCCATAAGAGGAATTTTTCACCTTGACGGACTTTCAGATACATTTGATGCTCTCTTTTATAAAGAAACAGGAGATAGTGCAAGCGATAAACTGAGAAGACTTGAAATAATGAAGGATAGCACTGTTGGGGTAGCAGGGGTAGTGGCTGTGGTAATGAATATTATTTGTAAATTTGTTTTGTTTAAAGAGTGTATTGATATTGGGCAAGTTATGATATTTACTTTTATGTTTACATTTTCAAGGTGGTCAGTAATTCCGTTAATGTATTACAGTAGACCTGCAAAAAATACTGGGCTTGGAGCTATGTTTATTGGCAGAATTAGCAAATTAAATTTTATTTTATCTTCAGTTTTGCCTGCATTTTTGCTTTTATACTTTACATTAAAAAGTTTTATTTTTCTGCCTTTGATTGTGCTTTTTCTCCTTATCGTTATTTTTATTTTAAAAAATCTTTTTGAAAGCAAATTCAGTGGTGTAACAGGAGACAATCTTGGAGCTTCCATTGAAATAATAGAAGTTGTTTTTATTTTTTGTTTTTTACTGTTTGAAAAGCTATGGCTAAATTATTGATGATACAGGGGACATCTTCAGGTTGCGGGAAGAGCCTGATTGTTACAGCTCTATGCAGGATTGCAAAAAACAGGGGCATTAAAGTTGCACCTTTTAAAGCGCAGAATATGAGTCTGCAGAGTTTTGTTACGGAAGAAGGAGGAGAGATAGGACTTGCTCAGGCAATTCAGGCAGAGGCATCCGGGATTATCCCATCTTTTCATATGAATCCGGTTTTACTTAAACCTGCAGGTGAGCAGGGTATTCAGGTAGTTGTTCGTGGAAAGCTTTATAAGACATTGAAAGCCGATGATTTTCATAGTGAAAAGGGAAAGCTATGGGATGCTGTAAAAGAATCCCTTGATTACATGTGCAAGGAATATGAACTTTTGATTATTGAAGGTGCTGGAAGCCCTGCTGAGATAAATCTTCTTGAAAATGACATTGTAAATATGGCTGTAGCGGAATATCTTAAAGCACCTGTTATAATTGTGGGAGACATTGACAGGGGTGGAGTTTTTGCCTCACTTTATGGAACTGTAAAGCTTCTTGATAAATATGAAAGTCTAATCAAAGGTTTTATAATCAACAAATTCAGAGGTTATACTGATATTCTTTCCCCAGGAATAAAAAAACTTGAAGATATGATAAAAAAACCATGTCTTGGTGTGATTCCTTACTTAGATGAAACTGGAATATCTGATGAAGATGGAGTTTCAGTGAAGCTTTCAAACTTGTCAAACTTAAAATCAGATACAGCAGTAAAAATAGTTGTTTTAAGACTAAGACATATATCAAACTTCAGTGACTTTGATCCGTTAAGATTTGAGCCAGATGCGGAATTGATTTACTCATTGAGAAAAGAAGACCTAATTAATGCAGATATAATAATCATTCCTGGTTCAAAGAAAACTTTTGAGGATTTAAAGCTTTTAAGGGAACTGAAAATCGATGAAACGATGAAAGAACTTATAAAAAACGAAGTTGAAGTAATTGGCATATGTGGTGGATTTCAGATGCTCGGTGAAAAATTGACAGACTCTGATATGGTTGAAAGCCCTCTCAGGGAATTTGAGGGATTGGGTTTCCTACCGATTAGAACGGTTTTCTATTCCGAAAAAATAACCACTCAGGTTGAGGGTTATCTTTGTTCAGAGCCTTCAGTAAAAGTAAGAGGTTATGAAATTCATAAGGGAATAAGTTATGGAGATATGAATCTTTTTAAAATACGAAGAAAGACAACAGGTGAAACATTTGCTGATGGAGTAATCTTGCAAAATGTTTGGGGAACATACATTCATGGAGTATTTGAAAGTGACAGCTTTAGAAGATGGTTAATAAACAGACACAGAGTTAAAAGGGGATTAAATCCAGTTTATTATACTTTTTCCTGGGAGAAACTTAAAAACTCCTTTATTGATAACTTAACAGAGACCGTTGAGAGATATCTTGACATGGATAAAATATGGAAAATAGCTGGTTTATAAAGATATTTTATGTTGAAAGCTGGATAGTAGTTTTGGCTTTTTTAATTGATTTTTTGATTGGAGATCCTAAAAAATACCATCCTGTCGCAGCAATTGGTAAACTTATTGAAATAATTGAAAAATTTTTAAGAAACAGAAAACTCACAGGCAGATTTGGTGGAGTATTGCTTTTTTTCTCAGTAACAGCCCCGATTTTTTTATTTTCAGTTCTGTTTGTACATCTATTGAGTGAGCTAAGTCAATCATGGTATGGACAGTTTTTTTCATCTGTATTTGTTGCAGTAGCAGGCAGCCTCTTTATTGCCTTAAGAGGTCTTGTTAATGAAGCCAGGAAAGTAAATAGGCTTCTGGATGAAGGAAATCTTGCTCAGGCAAGAATTTCTCTGAAAGCTCTTGTTGGAAGGGATACTGAAAATCTTCCACCTGAAAAAATTAGAATTGCTGTGATTGAGAGTCTCTCAGAAAATCTCTCTGACGGGGTCATTGCTCCTTTATTTTACTTTTTAATTGGCGGTTTTCCATTTTTAGTCCTGTATAAAACTGTTAATACACTTGATTCAATGGTTGGCTATAAAAATGAAAGATACATCAAGTTTGGATGGTTTTCAGCGAAGATAGATGATGTTTTTAACTATATTCCTGCGAGAATAACAGGAATTTTCATAGTGTTAAGCTCATTTGTTCTGCTTGGTTTTTCAGCCTTTAAAAAATCTTTAAAAATTATGTTCAGAGACGGAAAGAAACATACCAGTCCAAACAGTGGAATACCTGAAGCTGCTATGGCTGGAGCACTTGGAGTAAGAATGGGAGGGCCCAACTACTATGGAGGAGTACCTGTTGAAAAACCATATATTGGAGATGATTTAAAAACTGTTAATTCAGAGCTTGTTAATTTGAGCATTAAAATTGTTATTCTTAGTAGCTTTTTATTTCTATCAACATCAATAATTCTGAGGAGCATTCTATGAAACACGGAGGTGATATTTATACTGCTTCAGAGTTTATAAAGAAGTCCCTCTACGAGATAATAGATATGAGCTCTTCTGTTAATCCTCTTCCTTTGCCTGAAAAAATAAAAAGAAAGATTATTGAAAATATTCCACTTCTTCACAAATATCCTGACACTGAAGCACGAGCTTTTAGAAAAACTCTATCTGAACTTTATAGCGTTCCTTTTGAAAATATTGTATGCGGAAATGGTTCGACAGAGCTGATTTATCTTATAGTCAGAGCATTAAAGCCTGAGTCTGTTTTAATCTTAGAGCCAACATTTACAGAATATGAAAGAGCCTGTAGAATAAATGAGATAAAGAGTGTTAAAAGAGTTTTTACAATTAATCAGGATGAAATTTTTAAAAAACTCAAGAAAGAAATTGAAAAAACAAGATTTGATATGGTTTTTATCTGCAACCCTAACAATCCAACGGGGTGGATTTTAGATAAAAGGGAAATACTTAAGCTCGCTTCTAATAATAAAAATAGCATTTTTTTAATAGATGAAGCTTTTATTGATTTTGTCCCTGATCAGAGTCTTATCAGAGAGTCAGTATCATCAAATATAGTAGTTTTGCGTTCTCTTACAAAATTTTATGGACTTGCTGGATTGAGATTCGGTTATGCTGTAGGAAAATCTGAAATTATTAAAAAAATCAAAACCTATAGATATCCCTGGAGCATAAACAGTCTTGCCCAATGGATAGCAGAAGATATAATAAGAGATGAGGATTTTAAAAATAAGAGTTTAGAATATTTCAAGAGACAGAAGGATTTTTTTGAGTACTCACTTAATGAACTTAAACTCAACTATTTCCCATCTGTAGCAAATTTCTATCTCATTGAAATACAAAAGAAAGGTATTTTTCAGTTTATGCTTGAAAAAGGAATTCTTATAAGGAACTGTTCAGATTTTTATGGACTCAATGAAAGCTTTATAAGAGTCTCTGTAAAAACCAGCACCGAGAATGAGAGATTTTTTAGAGAGTTGAAAAAGTTTTTAGGGATTTTAGAATGATTACATTTATTATCGGTGGGATAAAAAGCGGAAAAACAAGATTTGCACTTAAAGAAGGAGAAAATACAGGAAATAAGAATTTTTACTACATTGCAACTGCAAAACCCATTGATAAAGAGATGAAAGAACGCATTGAAAAACATAAAAAAGAGAGAGGCAGTCACTGGATTACCATAGAAGAGCCTGTAACTTTAGGTGAAGTTTTAATAAAAATTCCTGATAACTCTTCTGTAGTAATTGACTGTCTTACCACATGGCTTACAAATCTTATTGTTGAGGGACATGACCATCAATTTTTTGTTGATTCACTAATAGACTCTCTAAAAAAAGTTAGCCAGAGAATTAACCTATTCATCGTAGCAAATGAGGTGGGACTTGGGATAATTCCTGAAAGTGAGCTTGCAAGAAAATTTATTGATATTGCAGGAGTTGTTAATCAGAGGATCATGGATTTGTGCGATAAAGCTTACTTCATGGTTGCTGGAAGAGGTATCAGAATAAAGTGAAAAAAGCCCTCTTAATTTTTATAGTATTTTTAATTTTTCCATTATTGAGTTTTGCTCAACCTCAGAGAATTATCTCGCTTGCACCATCAGTTACAGAGGCAATTTATTATCTTGGCGCGATTGACAGGCTCGTCGGTGTATCAGATTACTGTAAATGGCCTGAACAGATCAAGACTAAACCAAAGGTTGGAGGCATGATGAATCCATCCTATGAAAAAATCTTAGCATTAAACCCAGACCTTGTAGTAATCTCAAAGGATGTCACTCCAAAGGAGGTTTACATCAGACTTACAGAGCTTGGCATGAAAGTTCATGTTTATGCTCCAGAGAGTCTCAAACATATGCCTGATGAACTAATAAAACTTGGAATCGCTATTGGCAGGGAAAGGGAGGCAAAAGATGTTGCCAGCCAATTCCGAAAAGATATAAAAAAAGTAAAAAAAGCTTTCAATGGTCAAAAAGCATTGTTTGTAGTCTGGGCTGAACCCTTAGTAGTGGCAGGGAAGTCATCTCATATAAATGAGATTATGAATCTTCTGGGATTAAGAAACATTGCGGAGTCTTCATCAATAAGTTTAGAAATAGTTATAAAATTAAATCCTGATGTAATATTTTTCGGTGCCGGTCACAAAACAGTTCCTGAAAAACTTCTTTCAAAGCTTAAAGAAACAAATGCAGTTAAAAAAGGAAACATTTACTTTATAAGCGATAAAATATACCATCTCAGTCCAAGAATAATTGAGGGTATAAGGGAGATGGCAAGTATAAAGATTAAGAACTAAGTTTTAAGTCCTAATTTTAAAATTTTTTCTTTAATTTTGAATATTTTATCTCTTATTTTTGCAGCTCTTTCAAATTCAAGATTTTCTGCTGCATGTTTCATTTCTGCTTCAAGTTTTTTTAGGGTCTCTTCACTTGGTTCATATTCTTCCACTTCTTCCTGAACAACATCAGGAGTGAAGTAATCTCTTTCATAAATTGATGATAAAATATCCTTAATTTTGCTTTTTACTGTTTCAGGAACAATGCCCATTTTTTTATTGTATTCAAGTTGAATCTTTCTACGTCTTTCAGTCTCTTCAATTGCTTTTTTCATTGACTCTGTGATTGTATCTGCATAAAGGATTACAGTGCCGTTTACATTCCTTGAGGCTCTACCAGCTGTCTGAATAAGGGAGCGTTCTGAGCGAAGAAATCCTTCTTTGTCTGCATCAAATATGGCAACAAGGGAAACCTCTGGCAGGTCAAGACCCTCTCTTAGAAGATTAACACCAATTAAAACATCAAATTTGCCAAGTCTCAGATCTCTTAAAATCTCAACTCTCTCAAGTGTGTCAATATCCGAGTGAAGATACTTCGCCTTAATTCCCAGGGTTGTATAGTAGTCAGTTAAGTCCTCAGCCATCTTTTTAGTAAGTGTTGTTACCAAAACCCTTTCGCCTCTGCTTACTCTTTTTTGTATTTCGTCAAGAAGGTCTTCCACCTGATTTGTAGCAGGACGAACCTCAATTTTTGGGTCAACAAGCCCTGTAGGTCTTATTATCTGTTCGACAACTCTGCCTTTTGATTTTTCAATTTCGTAGTCCCCTGGGGTTGCTGAAACATAGATTACGTAGTTCATTCTATGTTCGAATTCTTCAAACTTTAATGGACGATTATCAAGGGCACTTGGAAGCCTGAATCCGTAATCAACAAGTGTTTGTTTACGGGAACGGTCTCCTTCATACATTCCTCCAATCTGTGGCACTGTAACATGGCTTTCATCAATTACTGTGAGAAAATCTCCCTTTGATGGACCTGCATAGATATAATCAATTAGAGTAAATGGTGGCTCTCCAGGAAGTCTGCCACTCAGATGTCTTGAGTAGTTTTCAATTCCATGACAGTGACCAAACTGACTAAGCATTTCAAGATCAAAACGGGTTCTTCTCTCAATTCGCTCTGCAAATAGATCCTCTCCTCTCTGTTTAAAGTACTTAATTCGTTCTATAAGTTCCTCTTCGATTGTTTTTAATGCTCTCATAAGTCTTGGCTCAGGCGTTACCCAGTGGCTGTTTGGTGGAATAAGTATTCTTTGGAGTCTTTTCAAGCGTGCTCCTGTGAGAGGGTCTATCTCATAGATTGCATCAATCTCGTTGTCAAAAAATTCAACTCTGTAAGCTCTATCAAGACAGTGGGAAGCATAAATATCAACCACATCACCTCTTACACGAAAACTACCTCTTCGGAATTCATCTTCTGCTCTTGTATATAGAATTTCAACGAGTTTTCTAAGTAAAGCATCTCTTTCAGTAATCATTCCTTCTTCAATGTTTATGTGCATTGCAAGATAATCATCGGGAGAGCCGATTCCGTAAATACATGATACAGAGGCAACTACTATAACATCTCTACGAGTAAGAACAGACAGAGTTGCAGAGTGTCTCATTCTGTCAATGTCATCATTTATCAGGGCATCCTTTTCAATATAGGTGTCTGTTTCAGGAATGTATGCTTCAGGTTGATAGTAATCGTAGTAACTCACATAGTACTCAACGGCATTGTGTGGGAAAAGCTCTTTAAGCTCTCCATAAAGCTGTGCTGCAAGTGTTTTATTATGGGCAATTACAAGTGTAGGCTTGTTTATCTTTGCAATGACATTTGCAATTGTAAAGGTTTTTCCAGAGCCTGTAACACCAAGCAGAACCTGATGTTTATATCCTTTTTTAATTCCTTCAACAAGCTCTTTTATTGCCTTTGGCTGGTCTCCCTTTGGTTTAAAGGAAGTATGAAGTATAAATTTATTCATCTATGTAGATTTAGCTTTTAAGTAATTTCGCTGCCTTTTTTGCAAAGTAGGTGAGAATAAGGTCTGCTCCTGCTCTTTTTATGGAAGTGAGAATTTCCATCATGACAGCTTCTTCATTAAGCCAGCCAAGCTGGGCTGCTGCTTTTACCATTGAGTATTCTCCACTTACATTGTATGCAGCCACAGGAACATGAAAACTTTTTTTCACATCTGAAATTATATCAAGATAAGCCAGTGCAGGCTTTACCATTACAATATCAGCACCTTCTTCTATGTCAAGTGCAACTTCTCTGAGAGCTTCTCTGCGATTTGCCGGATCCATCTGATAGGAGCGTCTATCACCAAAGGCTGGAGCACTCTGTGCAGCTTCTCTAAAAGGTCCATAAAAAGCTGATGCATACTTTGCTGCATAGGACAAAATAACAACATCAGTAAATCCTTCATCATCAAGCACTTTGCGAATTTTCCCAACTCTTCCATCCATCATGTCAGAAGGTGCAACAATATCTGCACCTGCACGAGCATGTGATAATGCTTCAAGGGCAAGCACTTCTAAAGTAGAGTCGTTGTCTATTTTTCCGTTTTTTATAATTCCACAGTGACCGTGTGATGTGTATTCACATAGACATACATCGGTTATAATGACCAAATCCGGTAAAGCATCTTTTATTGCTTTTACTGCTGTCTGAACAATTCCATTTTCATCGTAGGCAGATGTTGCCTTTTCATCCTTATTTTCAGGAATTCCAAATAGAATTATGGCAGGAATGCCAAGGGAGAAAACTTCTTTAGCAGTTTTTACTGCATTGTCAACACTTTCCTGAAAACAATCTGGCATTGAAGAAATAGGATTTTTAACTCCTTTCCCTGGGACAACAAACATAGGATAAATAAAATCCTGAGGGGTGAGGGTTGTTTCCCTCACCATTTTCCTCAGGATTTCAGTTTTTCTTAATCTTCTTGGGCGATGAACTGGAAACATCGCTTATACGCCGCAACTACCTCCACAGCCTGGTCCACAGGAAGGCATTGGTCCTTTTAGAATGAATCCTTCCTGTTCCTCATCTTCATAGTAATCAAGCTCAAGTTCATTAAGAAGATCAAAGGTCTGTTTATCTATAAAGACCTTTAACCCATCTTTTTCAACAACTTCGTCTCCTTCTTGAGCATTTTCATCAATATCAAGACCAAATGAAGGGCTACAATATCCTTCTGCTGAGAAGATTCTTAAGCCCCAACCTTCTTTACCCTCCTGCTTGAGGATCATTTTTGCCTTTTCGGCTGCCTTTGAACTGATACTAAACACATCTACCTCCTAAAAAATTTTTCTAACTTCAGAATAGCAGTTTTTTAAAATAATTTGCAAGAAAAAAATTTAATTGAATAAAATAGAACTATGCAACCGCTTGAAAATAAAAAAATAGTTAGAGTTAAGCAGAATGAGGCAATAGAGCTTGATGATAGTTTGGCTGTAGAGAAAAAAATAAAAGTTTATGTAAATAATGAGGAAGTTGTCTCTCTATCTGCTTCTCCTGTTCAGATTAAAGAACTTGTTGTAGGTTTTCTTATGACCGAGGATATTTTAAAAGGAGACTGGTGTCCTGAAAAAATAACCATTGATGAAGACGGAAAGGATATTAAAGCAAGAGTTGAACTTGAAGGTCATGTTTCTTTTGAGGGAAAAACTATTACCTCAGGATGTATGAGTTCTGTGAGCTTTCTAAGCGATGTAAAAGTTACTATAAATGACAACTTGAAGATTAGCCAAAATAGTATATTCAGACTATTTAAAGAATTTCAGCAAAGATCAACTCTATATAGAACAACAGGGTGCATTCATGCAGCAGCACTGGCAGATGAAAATGAGATTTTGTATATCGCAGAAGATGTGGGTAGACACAATGCAGTGGACAAAGTAATTGGATGGGCGCTCTTAAATAGAGTGGATTTAAAAGGTAAGATAATACTTGTAAGTGGAAGAATTTCTTCAGAGATGGCATTAAAAACTGCAAAATGGAAAATTCCGATTATTGTAAGTAGAACAGCACCAACTACTCTGGCAGTTGAATTAGCTCAAAAGGCAAACTTAACTTTAATTGGTTTTTTAAGAGGAAATAGATTTAACATCTACAGTAACCCTGAAAGAATAATTCTTTAGAGTTTACTACTTGGGCAGATATCATTCAATGGACAGATTTTATGTTGTGGTGCCCTTGCTTTGCAGATTTCTCTTCCAAGCATTATCAGTAAATGAGATAGTTTTCCCCAGTATTCACGTGGTGTTATTTTCATTAAATCCTGTTCAATTTTATCAGGCTCTGTATGTTGGGTAAGACCTAAAAGCTTTGAAATCCTTTTTACATGGGTATCAACAGCCACTCCTTCATTTATTCCGAAAGCATTCCAAAGAACAATGTTTGCTGTTTTTCTTCCAACTCCTGGAAGTGTGACAAGTTCGTCCATTGTTTTTGGCACTTCTCCGTTAAATTTTTCAACTAATTTTATTGCAAGGTTTTTTATGTATTTTGCTTTGTTTTTATAAAAATTAATGCTTTTTATGTCATTTTCAAGCTCCTCAATAGGAGCATTTGCATAGTCATGTGCTGTCCTGTATTTTTTAAACAGGTTTTCAGTAACTTTGTTTACATTAACATCAGTAGTTTGAGCTGAAAGTATTGTTGCCACAAGTAAGTCAAGGGCAGTATTAAAGTTGAGTGCTGTTTTTACATTTGGATATCGTTCATCAAGTCTCCTAATTATTTCTAAGACTTTTTCTTTATTATCCATTTTATCCTCCAATTTTTAGGACTTTTGCTCCTCTTATTTTTCTTTGTTTTATGTCCTGAATGGCTTTATTTGCCTCAGAGAAAGGATATATCTCTATCTCAGGTTTTATTGGAAGTTCAGAGGCGATTTTAAGAAATTCTTCAATGTCTTTTCTTGTCACATTAGCTACTGTTTTAATTTCCTTTTCAAGCCATAAATCTCTTGGATAGTCAATATTTAAAAATTCATCTTTATCAATTTCTTCCTTTCTTATTGCGTTTATTACGAGCCTTCCTCCAGGTTTTAGATGTTTAAGCACAGTTAGAGGTGGTTTCCATACAGGAGTTGTATCAATTGCAGAGTTAAGTTTTTCAGGAGGAGTTTCATCAAAATTTCCACTCCAGCATGCACCAAGTTCAACTGCCAGTTGTCTTTCTGAAGGAGTTCTTGAAAATACGAAAACTTTTACCTGAGGATATAAAAACTTTATCATTTTTAAAACAAGATGTCCTGATGCACCAAAGCCGACAAGACCTATACTATTAGCGTTTTCAGGATGTGCAAGCTTTAAACTTCTGTAACCAATTGCACCTGCACAAAAAAGAGGAGCAGTTTCTTCAAAACTAAGATTTTCAGGTATGAGAAAAGCAAAGTCTTCATGGATTTTAAAATACTCTGCATATCCACCATGAGCATCCTTACCTGTTGCTTTGAATTCTTTACATAAATTTTCCAATCCTTTTAGACAGTACTCACACCTGCAACAGGCTGAATAAATCCATCCGGCACCAACTCTGTCACCAACTTTGAATTTTTTTGCCTCTCTTCCGACTTCTACAACTTCTCCCACTATCTGGTGCCCTGGAACTATGGGGAAAAATGAAGGAGTTGCTCTTCCTTCTATTTCATCAATTTCAGTATGACATACTCCACAGGCATGAACTCTTATAAGTATCTCCTTCTCATTAGGAACAGGATTTTCCATCTCAATTAGAGTAAGAGGATTTTGATTTTTGATTTCAGTTATTTTTTCTATGACCCATGCTTTCATTAAAAAATATTATATTACATCTGTTGGAATTTTTGACCCCTGAAGGTAAAACTTGCCTATTTTTTTGACATATAACTCTATTAAAATGCTTGATTTAGAATAATTTTTACTGTGGCATGGATTTTGTTACTTATATCATAAAAAATTCAGGAGGGCAGGATGAATCCAAAAATACTGGTGTTGAACATAACAAAAGACATAAATAAACTTTTTCTTATAAATTTTGCTGCTTTGATGATGTTTTTAACTGTTGTTTTTGTAATAGGAGTTTATGACAAAAAAGAATTTGTACTGCTTACTTCTTCAGCAGCAATAGGCTCATTAACATTGAATCTATTGGTTGCTAAGATAGTTAGAAGAAAGATGGAAAAGATTATACATAATTCCTTTGAAAAAATTGAAAATCAGCTCTATTTTGATGAGTTGACATCAGTTTACAACAGAGCCACAGGAATGAACAGATTAATGGAAGAAATGGCAAGAGCAAGAAGGCATCTCAAACCACTGTCAGTAGCAATGGTTGACATAGATAATTTTAAATCCATAAATGATAATTACGGACATCTTGCAGGAGATAGGGTTTTAAATTATGTTGCTTTACAGATTAAGAGTTTATTGAGAATAGATGATGTTGTTTCAAGATACGGAGGAGAAGAGTTTTTAATAATACTTCCAGAAACAGATGAGATAAAAGCATTCATGGCACTTGAAAGGGTAAGAGAAAATATAGCTAAAAGACCAGTCAAAATAGGGAATGAAAAACTTTTTATAACAGTAAGCATTGGTATAGCAGAGATTGAAAACAACGATACTTTACAGGAGGCTATAAATAGAGCTGATATGGCACTTCTTCAGGCAAAAAGAACAGGTAAAAATAAGATTGAGATTGCTTCAAAATATATTAATGAAGGAATTAAGCTGTCATAAATATTTCGGTTCTGTCTTTCCAGAATTCTTCCAGCAGTATTCTTATTTTTGGATGTGAATTTAGGGCGCTGTTTTCTTTTAAAAGAGATTCTGCTTCTTTTCTTGCTATCTCAAGAAGACTTTGATCTCTTATTAAATCAGCAACCTTTAAATCAGGCATTCCTGATTGTTTAACTCCGAAGAGTTCTCCAGGTCCTCTTATTTTCATGTCTTCTTCTGCTATTCTGAATCCATCTGAGTAGTTCACAATTGCTTTAAGCCTCAGCTTTGCCTCCTCTGTTAATTTATAAGGCAGAAGAATACATTTTGATGGTCTGTCTCCTCTTCCCACTCTTCCTCTTAGTTGATGCAGTTGAGCAAGTCCAAATCTCTCTGCATGGGTTATTATCATTAATGTGGCATTTGGAACATCCACGCCAACTTCAATAACTGTTGTGGCAACAAGAATATTAATCCTGCCATTTCTAAATTCTTTCATTATATCTTCTCTCTGTCTTGATGGCATTTTACCATGAAGAAGTCCAACTCTGTATTGAGGAAAAAGCTTTTGTAAACCTTCATATCCCTGAGTTGCTGATTTTAGATCCATTGCTTCAGATTCTTCAATTAAAGGATAAACTACATAAACCTGTCCTCCTGATTTAATCTCTTCTTCTATCATTTTGTAAATGATTTTTTTATTCTGGGGTTCAATAACCTTTGTTAAAATCGGCTTTCTCCCTTTTGGAAGTTCATCAAGCACAGAGTAATCAAGGTCTCCGTAAACAGTAAGTGCCATTGTTCTTGGAATAGGAGTTGCTGTCATAACAAGAGTATCAGGATTCAGACCCTTCTTTTTTAGCATTGCTCTTTGAATTACTCCAAATCTATGTTGTTCGTCTATGACAACAAATCCTAAGTTTTTAAAATGGACATCTTCTTGAATTAAGGCGTGAGTTCCTACTACAAGATTTGCATCGCCTGAAGCTATGAGATTTGCATGTTTATTATGGGTGGAAGTATAGATTAGAACATTAACAGGTAATCCTTTTAGCATTGAATAGATATTTAAATAATGTTGTTCTGCAAGTATTTCTGTGGGTGCCATAAGAGCTGCCTGATATCCACACTCTATAGCCGCAAGCATTGCTGCCAAAGCCACTACAGTTTTACCTGATCCAACATCTCCTTGAAGTAATCTATTCATCGGTGTAGGTTTTTTCATGTCCTGTAGAATCTCTGTTATTACTCTTTGCTGAGCATTGGTTAGTTTGAAAGGAAGATTTTCAAGAAATTTTCTTAAGAGTTTTCCCTCTGGATTGAAAGATATGCCCTTTTCAATGAGTCTGCTTTGTTTCATCATAAGAATTCCAAGTTGAAGCAAAAAAAGTTCGTCAAAAATTATTCTTTTATGGAACAGGGAATTTTTCTCATTTAGACTTTTTACATCACTGTCTTTTGGTGGAAAATGGATAGATTTTAAAGATTCATTTAAATATGGTAAGTTGAGTTTTTTCAATATTTTTTCAGGTAAATACTCTTCTATAAAGGGAATAGCAAACTCAACTGCAACTTTCATTATTGACTGTATTTGCCTCTGAGATAGACCCTGAGTTACTCTATATACTGGAACAATCTCATGATTTTGATGGTTTGAGTTTTCTACAATTTCATACTCTGGATTGACAATTTCTATGTAATTTCCACTCCAGTCAATTTGAGCCTTACCAAAAATTTTTATTTTTTGTTTTGTCTTAAGAATTTTTTTTAAGTAAAGCTGATTGAACCATTTTGCCATAAGATAGCCTGTTGCATCTGAGATAATTGCTTCAATAATTGATAGGTTTGTTTTTGTTTTTATTTCATTAATCTGAACTATATGCCCTTCTACAGTAACAATTTCTCCGGGTTTGATATCAAAAATATTTTTTTTATTTCTTCTATCTTCATACTGAGATGGCAGGTAGTATAAAGCATCCTTAACTGTTTGAATCCCTAATTTTTTTAAAAGATTGGCTTTTTTAGGACCTACTCCCTTTAGATACTGAATGGGAAGATTTAATCCATTCATTAACTCTGTGCATTTTCTTTGAGTTTCATTTGAGCATACTCTGATTCACTCAAAACATCAATATTCCAGCCTGTCAGTCTTGAAGCAAGTCTTACATTTTGTCCTTTTTTACCAATTGCTAAAGAGAGTTGATCATTTTCAACAACAACAACTGCTGTCTTATCTTTTTCATTTATACCAACCTTTAGCACAGTGGCAGGAGTAAGAGCTTTTGCAATAAAAAAGCTGATATCTTCGCTGTAAGGAATTATGTCAATTCTTTCACCTTTTAGTTCTCTCACAACAGCCTGAACTCTTGTTCCTTTCATACCAACGCAGGCTCCTACTGGATCTACCGATGGATCCTTTGATTCAACAGCTATCTTAGTTCTCTCACCAGGATCCCTTGCTATGCTCTTTATCTTTACTATTCCATCTTGAATTTCTGGTACTTCAAGAGTAAATAATCCAACTACAAAATTGGGATGAGTTCTTGAAAGCTTTATTATAGGTTCTTTTGATGTTTGTCTAACTTCAAATATGTATGCTTTTACAATATCTCCTCTTTTCAGATTATCCTGTGGTAATACTTCTTTCTCCGGTAAAATAGCTTCTGCCTTTCCTACAAGGATATAAAAGTTTCCTTTTTCTTTTCTTAGCACTGTTCCGCTTACTATATTACCAACTTTATCTTTAAATTCTTCAAAAATCTGAGATCTTTCAATATCTCTTATCTTTTGAAAAAGCACATGTTTTGCCGTTTGAACAGCTATCCTTCCAAAATCCTGTATGGACAAGGGAACTTCAACTGTATCTCCGATACCTTTGTCCACATATTTTTGCTTTACCTCTTCTATAGATATTTCAGCAGACGGATCTTTTACTTCTTCTACAACTTTCTTAATTTCAAAAATATTAATATCAAAAGTCTGAGGTTCAATCTTAATTCTTATTGAGGATTTATTGCCATATTTTTTCCTGATGGCTGAAATAAGAGCAGTTTCAAGAAGTTCAATAACATCATCCTTAGTGATTCCCTTTTCTCTCATTATCTGTTCTGCTAAAAATTTAAGCTCTTTTCCCATAGCCTTTATCCTATATGCACCTGTGCTTTTAAAATTTTATTAAAAGGTATGAATAGGAGTTCTGATTTTTCTTCTTTTTTTGACCCTTTCTTTTTTGCCTCCTTAATCTCTATTCTTACCCAATCATCGCCTGCATCAATAACTTTTCCTATAAAGAAAGTGCGATCAGCAATTTTGTCCTTTGTAGTGATTTTTACATTTCTTCCTATATTTCTTAAAAAGTCCTTTTTTTCCTTAAGAGGTCTATCAATTCCTGGAGAAGAAACTTCAAGAACATAAGAGCCTTTTATAGGATCTTCAACATCAAGAATCGCTTCCAATGCTCTTGAGAAATTTTCGCAATCTTTAATAGTCACTCCTCCTTCTTTGTCAATAAAGAGCCTTAAAATTAATCCTCTGCCACCAGGATGTATTTCTACCTCAAGAAGTTCACAACCTTCTTGTTCACTAACTTCCTGTGCATACTCTGTTATTTTTTCTTTGAGTTCTTTTATATTCATTGATTTCCTCAACTCAATCAAAATAAAAGAGTGGGGAAACCCACTCTTTTGAAAAGTTTAACATTTTTAAGGCTTTTAAAGCAACACCAGGAAATAATCCCGGTGTTGCTTGTGAAAAACTATTAAGCTTATTTTTTCTCAGCTGGCTTTTCAGGAGCTTTTGGAGCTTCAGGAGCCTTTGGAGCCTCAGGAGCCTTTGGAGCCTCAGCTGGTTTTTCAGGTGCTGGTGCAGGTGCTGGTGCAGGTGCAGGTGCTGGTGCTTCAGGTTTCTTTGGTTCCTCAGCCTTTTTGCATCCTAAAGCAAAGCTAAAGGATACCATGAGAATTAATGAAAGTACTAATGCTAATACTTTTTTCATCTTATTTAGTCACCTCCTTTCCTATTAGAATTTTGAGCTAAAAACTGAAATCCCTTTGACTTTATTTTTTTACCATTGGTTCTCTCTTTTTGTCAACCCCTTTGTAATTTTTTATTTAACAACTACTCTGTGACCTGTAAGGTTTATTATTAGTACTACAAGTGCTATGATTACAAGAGCTAAAATTATTGCTGCACCTGCATCTCCAGCAATTTTCATCTCATCAATTTTCAGTGCAAGCTTGTGCAGTGTTTGCTCATCAAGAGTTGAGAGTTTATCCATAATTTCCTTGTCAGAGTAACCAAAATCTTTGAGTCTCTGAGAAACAATTTTCATCTCAAGAAATTTCTGAACTTTTTCGAGATCGTTGCTGGTGGTATTAAGAGTCATTTCTGAAGGAATAACTTCAGCGCCTAATGATTGAACTGTTCCAATTACTAAGATGGCAACGATCAAGTAAATACTAAGAAGTTTTTTTACCATAAACACACCTCCCTAAGATATTTAATTCAAAAGCAACATATTAAATAATTCATTCTACAATGACTTCAATCGGAGTTGTAGCCATTTTATTACTCCTGTTTTTTTATTTTAATTTTTTCAAATGTATCCAGATAAATTTTAACTTTATCTGGATTGTTTTTTTCAAGCTCTAAGGCTTTTTTAACTAATTCTTCAGCCTCTTCCAGTCTTTCTCCTTTTATATAATAAAGCCATGCTAAATTATTATAAGCATCAGAGAGCTTATCGTTTTTATGTATAGCCTTTTTATAACATTCCTCTGCCATATCATACTTTTTTTGATTAAAGTATAAATTCCCTAAAAATAAATATCCCCTTGCATCGGATTTTGAAGCTTCTTCATAGTGTTTTTTTGCATCATCAATAAGACCTTTTTTTTCATAGCTTAGTCCCAATTGAAGATGTTCCTCTGCAGTTAAAGGATCATTTAAAACAACAATTTGTGGCATGCTACAGCCTGTTATTATAAGAAAGCTTGCAATTAACAGTCTTAGAAACATTATGTAAATTATACCACAAAATGGTTATAATTACTTCATGCCTTATTTTGATGTATCAATTCCTCTCAAACTTAAAACTCTCACATATTGCTATGACGAAGATATAGATCTCAAAGGATATGCTGTTAAGGTGCCTCTTAAAAATAAAGTTGTTGAAGGTATTGTTATAAACAAAACTGAAAAGCCTGAAAATCTGGTGCAAATAAGAGAAATTCAGCAAATAATTGGTAAAGCCTATGAAGAAAAATTTATAGATTTTCTTAAGTGGATGAGTTTCCATTACGTCTCTGAGATTGGCTCAGTATTAAGAGCCACTTTTTTTGAGGAAATAATGAAAATACTCAAGGAAATAAAAATTAAAAAATCATCAAGGAAAATTAAGGAGTCTATCCCATTTCAACTGAAGGATTACTCTCTGAATAATGAAACTCTTTCAAAAATAATTGAGATTGCAACTAAAGGAATTTTCAAAACATTTCTTGTTCATTGTCCTAATTTTCTTTATGAGATGAAATTAATGGTTGAAACTGTCAAAGGAGTTTCATCTTTAGATGGAGCAGTTCTTTTAATAGTACCTGAAAAAAGAGATGCTCAAAGACTTTATAGCAGTATAAAAGAACTTGACTCCAGAGTTGTGCTTCTTCATAGTGAGATGCCTCGTTCGGAGATTTTGTATTCTATAAAGGAAATAATTGAAAACAGAGTAAAAATTATTGTGGGAACAAGATTTGCTGTGTTTGCCCCTGTAAAAAAACTCTCATTAATCATGGTATCACAGGAATCTCAATGGGTCTATAAAGAAGAACAATCACCAAGATATCATGCTCGAGACTGTGCTGTAATGAGAGGTTTTATTGAAGGATGTCCGGTTATACTCACTGATTTTATGCCATCAACAACTTCTTATTTTAATACGCTCATAGGTAAATATGAATTTATAGATGACTTCAATAGATTGAAACATCCTGAAATAAAAATTTTAAGACAGCCCTATCAATATATTTTTCATCCAGAAACACTACTATATTTAAAGCTTTATCACAAGGAAGGTATTCTTATTAGTTGTCCGAGAAGTGGGTATAGTCTTCTCAGATGTGGTGATTGTGGAGAAGTTATTAAGTGTGAGAAATGCGGTATAAGCATGACTTTCCAAAAATCTACAAAAAAAATGGAATGTTTTAGGTGCGGTTTTAGTATGACAGTTCCTGAACTATGCCCAAATTGTTCTGGAGTAAGTGTTTATCCAGTTGGAGTTGGTATTGAAAGAGTTAAAGAGGAACTTAAGAATATCTTTTCAGATAAACAGACAGAGATTAAAGATATAGAAATTGAAACTGAGGAATTTCAGGGAATCTGGGTAGGTAAACCAGAAAGGGCAAAGAAAGGGATTTTATCAGTATTTAAAGGAGTTGTTGTTGTTGACTTTGATTTTTTCTTTTTTATCCCAGATTACAGAATTCTTGAAAAGGCTTTTGCAAAAGTTTTATTGCTAAGCCAGATGATAAAAGAAAATGGAACTATGTTCATACAGACAAGAAATCCTGGCAATGAATTTTTTAAATTTATTCGCTCATACAACTTTAGAGATTTTTACCTTTATGAGTTAAAACACAGACAGGAAACAGGTTTTCCTCCATTTACAAGACTAATTAAGTTAGCAGTAAAACTCAAAAAAACAGCTTCCGTTGTTTCAATAGATAAAATTAAGAATTTTTTAAAATCAAAAGTAAGCGGTGAACTTCTTGGACCTTTAAAAAATGAAGATGAATTTGTTTTTATTCTTAGATCAAGAGATAAAAAAAAGCTTATTGATGAGCTTAATAAGGCTGTTATAGAACTAAATACCTTTAAGGGTATTTCCTTTAAAGTTGAAGTAGATCCTGTAAATTTAAAAATCTAAAAATAGCTTTGTCCTGTCTTTTTTAAAAATCCTCTTTGCCTCTTCAATGTCTTTAGCAATGTTTCCTTTAAGTTCTTCCGGTGAATTAAATTTCTTTTCATCGCGAATTCTATCAATGAAGTGTATTCTTAAGGTTTTACCAAGCAGATTTTCTCTAAAATTAAGAATATGAACTTCATAGCTCATATCTATATCACCAAAAGTTGGATTTTTACCAATATTTGCAACTCCTCTGTAAGTTTTTAGATCAGGGGTTGTAACTTTAACTGCATATACTCCTATTTTTGGTACAATTTCCTGTTTAGGAACAAAGTTTGCTGTGGGATATCCGAGAATTGATGAGCCTCTTCCCATACCTTTTATAACTTCACCATCTATGTGATAGGCTCTTCCGAGAAATTGGTTTGCTTCTTTAATATTACCTTCAAAAAGAGCATTTCGTACAGCAGTGCTACTTAATATTTTTCCTTTTTTCCTATAAGCTTTAAGCACAGTAACCCTAAATCCATATTTTTCACTCAATTTTTTCAGTAACTCTTTGTCTCCTTTTCGTGCCTTTCCAAATCTGTAATCATAACCAACAACAATCCATTTTACATGGAATTTTTCAACAAGAATGTTTTTTATAAAGTCTTCTGCCTCTATCTGAGCAAATTCAAGGGTGAAAGGTATGCAAATCGTAATGTCTATGCCACATTTTTCAATCAGTTTGATTTTGTCTTCATTGGTTGTAATAAGTTTTAAAGGGTGCTCTTTGTATAGCACTTTAATTGGATGGGGGTTAAAAGTTATAACAACTGAGGTTCCCTTAATTTCTTTTGCTTTTCTTTTTACAAAATCAAAGATTTTCTGATGTCCCATATGGACTCCATCAAAATTTCCTATTGTTATAACAGGATTTGGATAATCAATTTTTTCAATATTTCTAATTACCTGCATATCTGCGCTCCAGTAAAGTTAATTTTTGAAATATTTCTTCAACCTGTGCTTTTGTTTTTTCTATACTTTCTGAGTTATCTATTACATAATCTGACTTTGATTTTTTCATCTCAATGGGAAACTGTGCTTTAAGTCTTTTAATTGCTTCGTCCCTGGGAATTCCTTTTTTCTGAAGTCGCTCTATTGCTATCTCTTCAGTAGTATATACAGTTATAATTATATCAAATCTATTTTGATAGCCTCTCTCAAAAATAACAGGTGCTTCAATAATCACTATTTTTGGCTCTCCTCGAGTAGGAATATTTTTTATTATTTCATCAATTTTTTCAAACACTTTTGGATGAAGAATATTTTCAAGATATATCCTCATAAGTGGATTTTCAAAGACTATCTGAGATATGTATTTTTTGTTAATTTTACCTTCTAAAAAAGCTTCCTCTCCAAAAAGTTTTTTAATCTCATTCATTACTGAATTATCATTTAGTAATTCCTCGACGATTTTGTCAGTATTAATTACATAGGCACCAAGACTACGGAAGAGTTCAGCTACTGTAGTTTTACCCATTCCAAAGTTTCCTGTAAGTCCGACTTTAATCATTTCTGATCATCTCCTTGAGTTCTTTAAGTTTTTTTAATGCCTTCTGCGGTGTAATATTTTCTACATCTATTTTTGCCAATTCAGCAAGAACTGGATCCCCTTGAAAAAATAAATCAAGCTGTTTGGCTTTTGATTGAAAGGTCTGAAATTCTTTTTTTTCAAGCTTTTTTAATATCTCCTTTGCTCTTAAAATAATCTGCTGTGGAAGTCCTGCAAGTCGGGCAACCTGAATTCCATAGCTTTTATCAGCTCCTCCCTTTTGTATTTTTCTTAAAAATATTATTTCATCTCCCCATTCTTTAACTACTACTGTGTAATTTTTTATGCAGTCATAACTGAAGGCAAGGTCTGTTAGTTCGTGATAATGAGTAGCGAAAAGTGTTCTTGCCATGATCTTTTCCGCGATGTACTCAACAACTGCCCATGCAATGCTTATTCCATCAAAAGTACTTGTTCCTCTTCCAACTTCATCAAGGATTATAAAACTTTTTTCTGTGGCGTTATTTAAAATATTGGCTACTTCTATCATTTCAACCATAAATGTGCTCTGTCCTTTTCCAAGATAGTCAGATGCTCCAATACGAGTAAAAATTCTGTCAACGATCCCGATTTTTGCCTCTTTAGCAGGAACAAATGAGCCAATTTGTGCCATAAGTATAATCAGGGCATTTTGTCTCATGTATGTTGATTTACCAGCCATATTTGGTCCTGTAAGAATGATAATTCTCTGATCCTTTGAGCCAATGGATAAGTCATTAGGAATAAATCTCTGCTCAGGTAATTTCCCGAGCTGAATGAGCCTTTCAATCACAGGATGTCTTCCCTCAACAATTTCTATCACTTCTTCTTCAGTAATTTCAGGTCTTGTATATTTGTATTTTGATGCAACTTTTGCCAGACAGCAGAGAAAATCAATATATCCAATAGTTTCTGCGCTTTTAAATATCTGCTCTGTATTTTTTGATATTTCTTTAATTAAGCTTCTGAATAATTCTTCCTCAACGATTTTTAATCTTTCCTCTGCACTGAGTATTTTTTGTTCAAGTTCCTTAAGCTCTTTTGTTTCAAATCTCTCGGCATTTGCAAGGGTTTGTTTTCTAATGTAGTGAGAGGGAACAAGCTTTAAATTGGGCTTTGTAATCTCAATATAGTAACCAAAAACCCTATTATAGCCAATCTTAAGGGAATTTATCCCTGTCTTAATTCTTTCTTCAGTTTCCATCTTTAGAATATAGTCTTTACTTTGATTTTTTAAAGTTCTCAGCTCGTCTACTATTGAATTGTAACCATCTCGGAAAATTCCTCCTTCGTTTATTGTGTTTGGAGGATTGTCTGCAAGGGCATTATCTATCAGTGATACTACCTCATTGAGTTCATAAAGACTGTTTAACAAATTTTGAATAACTGGAGAGTTATTAAGTTGTAATGTCTTTTTAAGTTCTGGAATTCTTTGTAAAGCCTCTTTCAATGCCTTAAGTTCTCTAGGAGAGATGTTTTCTTTTTTAATTTTTAAGCCCAGCCTTTCAATATCTGGAAAGTCATTCAAAACTCTATCAACATTTTCTCTTAAAACAAAGTCTTTAAAGAATACCTCAACGCCGTCCAGTCTTTCTTCTATTTCAGCTTTATTTAAAAGAGGACATGATAAGGCATTTCTTAGGAAACGAGTTCCCATTGGAGTGTTTGTTTCATCTAAAACCCACAAAAGTGAGCCTTCCTTCTGTCCATCCAGAGATGATAAAATTTCAAGATTTTTTTTAGTTGTTCCATCAAGAAGCATAAAATCTGAAAGATTCAGAACTTTCAGTTGTTTGAATTGAGTTTCCTGTTTATTTTCTTCAAGATATCTGAGGAGAGCTCCTGCTGCCTGTATGGCAGGATGAAAATCCTCCAATCCAAAACTTTTAAGGGAAGACACTTTAAAGTGTTCAATAAGACTTTTATAGGCAAGCATATAGTCAAATTTCCAATCATCAAAAAGGGTAAACATTCTTTGATTGATTAGATTTTCAAATTTTAGTAAGTCCTCAAGAGACTTTGGAACAATAATTTCTTTTGGTTCAAATCTCACAATTTCATCAAAAAGATTTTTCTCAGTTTCATAGACAATGAATTCAGCTGTGGTAATATCTGCTAAAGCAATTCCCATTCTTCCCTGTTCATTTGATGTTTTTTGTGGATATACTGCCATTATGTAAACATTTTCTTTGGTTCCTTCTGGAAGAAAGGTACCCGGTGTTAAAACTTTTACAACTTCTCTTTCAACTATACCTTTTGATGTTTTTGGGTCTCCGATTTGTTCACAGATAGCTATTTTATAGCCTTCACGAAGAAGTTTTTCAATGTATGAATTAGCAGCAAAATATGGAATTCCACACATTGATATAGGATTTTCCTTTGATTTGTCTCTTGATGTAAGTGTTAATCCCAAAATATTTGATGCAATCTTTGCATCATCTCCAAACATTTCATAAAAGTCTCCAAGTCTGAAAAAAACAATAGCATCCTTATACTGTTCTTTTATTCTGAAGTATTGTCTCATAAGTGGAGTGAAGTTTTCCTGAGAGATTTCCATGGAATTCATCTAATTATTATACAGTATTGACAGCCATACATTAAATATTCTATTTTAATTCATCATGGTTTTCTTAAGATCTTTCAGTGTTCTTGTTATTTCTGAAGAAGCAGATAAACTTTATAATATTTTCGATTCAATAGGTATTACCTTAAGAAAATCTACAGGAACAAAAAATGTCAAATCAGCCAATTTCTCTCTCTATGACATTGCTTTCCTTGATATTGATGCAGAAGGATGGGAAAAAAGACTGATGGAACTTAAACAATACATGCCTGTAGTTGCTTTTGGTAAACCAGAGATTAAAAAAGCAGTTGAATCAATGAAGCTTGGTGCAATTGATTTTTTACAGAAACCTTTAAAAAATGAAGCAGTTTTAGAAATTTTTCAGAAATTTCAAGAAAAACCAGAAGTTGAGATACCCGGATTAATCGGAATAAGCAAAATTATGAAAGATGTTTACTGCAATATAAGAAAAGCAGCTCTTACAGATAGTAATGTTCTGATTACAGGTGAGTCTGGCACGGGGAAAGAGCTTGTTGCAAGAGCAATTCACAATTTAAGTGAGAGAAAGGAAAATCCATTTATCGTCATAAACTGCACAGCCATACCGGATAGTCTACTTGAATCCGAACTTTTTGGCTTTGAAAAGGGTGCTTTTACTGGAGCAAATTACACCAAAAAAGGTCTTATTGAATGGGCTAATCAAGGCACTGTTTTTTTTGATGAAATTGGCGATGTTTCACCTCTGTTTCAGACTAAGATATTAAGGGTTATTCAAGAAGGAGAATTTATAAAAATTGGCGGACCTCATTCAATAAAGGTAGATGTAAGATTTATAGCAGCTACAAACAAAGACTTAATCAAGGCATGTAAAGAAGGCTCTTTTAGAGAAGACCTTTTTTACAGACTAAATGTAATTCACTTAGAACTTCCTCCTCTAAGGAGCAGAAAGGAAGACATCCCATTTCTTGTAGAATTCTTTATAAAAAAGCACTCCTCTAAAAGAAAGGATATTCATATTAGAGGGATTACAGAGGAAGCTCTTGATACATTGATGAATTATTCTTTTCCCGGTAATGTTCGTGAGCTTGAAAACATCATAGAAAGAGCTATTGCGTTTACAAATTCTACAGAGATAACAGTTAAAGATCTGCCCACGTACTTATTAAAGACTTCCAATCCTAAAAAAACCTTACATGGCAATTTAAGGGAGGCTGTTGAAAATTTTGAAAAAGAACTCATATGGTCAGCTTTGCAGAAAAGTAGAGGTAATATTTCCAAGGCTGCAGAACTTCTTGGAATCCACCGTCAGCAACTTCAGAGAAAACTGAAACAATTCAAAATTGCTACTTAATTTTTACCTGCAATATTTTGTTGCAATAGACCTCTAATTTTAAGGCTAAGAAATTTTTAAAACTTAACAAAGTGCAATATTTTGTTGCAATAGAGAATTTTTATTAATCTAAAAGCGTTGATATTCATTATTTTCATATCTGGCATATTTATTGCACTTCTAATTGATAATGAAAAAGGTCTGGAAAAAAATGAAGGATTTGCTTGTATCAATTACTTTTTCAAAGCCCAAGGAGTTTGACAGGCTTTGTAAAAAGGAAAAACCAAAAAAGAAGGGAGGTGAAAAAAGAAAGATTTTAAAGTGTTTTGTTTAATGTAATGATTTTTTATTAAAAATCAAAAACTAAAAAGGAGGAGGCTGTGGAATGAGTAAGTTAAGGAAATTATACGAACTTATGATGGCGGGTGCAATATATCAAGCCCGCTGGGAAAAGCAGATGTCTGACAACATCCTGAAGAACAAAAAGAGGCTGTTAATTTTAATCGCTCTGCTATCTCCCATTCTTCTTGTATCTTTTCTTGGTGCAGCAGACTTTTTGGGTGGAAAATCAGCTTATGCTCCATCTCACTACACAACAACAGTTTTCATTGCATCCATTGCAGTTGGACTTGCAGCAGGTCTGATTACTGGATGTATAGGTGCAGGAGGAGGATTTATAATTGCACCAGCACTTATGGCAGCAGGTGTTAAAGGAATTCTTGCAGTTGGAACTGACCAGTTTCACATCTTTGCAAAGGCAATAATGGGAACAGTCATCCACAAGAAACTTGGCAATGTCTGTGTAGGTCTTGCAGTTGCCTTTGTTATTGGCTCAGTGTTGGGTGCTACAACAGGTGGTTACATTCAGAGAAGCATTTATAACTGGGATCCTGTAGCAAGTGAAGCCTTTATAAGTGTCATTTATGCTGTAATACTTGGTTTTCTTGGATTTTATGGATTGAGAGACTACATAAAGCTCAGCAAAGCTCGTAAAAAAGGTGCTCAGACAGGCGGTGATGCTCACGGTGATGCCCATGGTGGACCAATGACAACAACAAAGCTTGCATTAAACATTCAGAAGATTAATATACCTCCAATGATTAGTTTTGACGAAGACTTTGGTGGAAGAAGAATTTCATGGCTGTTTGTTACAATGTGTGGTTTTCTTGTCGGACTTCTTGCAGCAGTCATGGGTGTTGGTGGTGGATTTGTAACATTTCCTCTTTTTGTCTATGTTCTTGGTGTATCAACCCCAACAACTGTAGGAACTGATATACTTCAGATAATATTTACTGCCGGTTACTCATCTATTACTCAGTATGCAATATACGGATATGTTTTCTACACACTTGCTATGGGACTTCTTCTTGGCTCACTTATAGGAATTCAGATCGGTGCTCTTACAACAAAGGTTGTTCCCGGTATGGTAATAAGAGGTTTCTGGGTTTTGACAATTTTAGCTGGCTTTGCAAACAGAGCAAGTGTTGTTCCCGATAAATTAAGAAGCCTTGAAATTTGGTCAATTTCTAAGGAAGTCTGTGACATAATAATTCTCATAGGAAACATTGTATTCTGGGCAGCAGTTGGTGGTTTTGCAATTTGGGTTTTAGGAAGTTTCTTTAAGAATTTAAAGTCTTTTAGAGAGGAGGGATAAGATGGCTGCTGACAAAAAACATTTAGCATGGGGATTGATTTTACTTGGAAGCTTTGTAGGTGTGCTGATACTTATATTCGCACCAATCTATGGACAGGGGATGAACGGACTTGAATACAGTGATGACCTTTTTAACAAGCTTGCAAAAGGCTCAGCTTATCAGATTCCGAAGTTGAAAAAAGATGTAGAAAAATATAAAGGTAAAGTTCTTGATGTGGTGATTGATGCAAAGAAAGAAGGAGACAAACCTGGTGATGCAGAAAAAAGAGCTGAGAGAATAGCTAAGGTATTCACAATAAATGGTGCAAAGGCAGAGGTGCAGGGTTCAAAAGTTCATATTACTGGAGATTTTGGTGCAATTATGGCTTCAGCTATTGAAGATGCTGACCAGATGTATCACAACAATGGAGACTACATTAAGAAAAAATACGATGTTACCGATGATGAAAAGATGAAACAGATGTTCAGACAGTGGCATAATGCTTTAAGTCTTGTTAATAAGAAATTAATACTTGATAAGAAGGCTGAGGATGCCAATTTTGTTAAAACTGTTATAACAAAGGCAATTGAGCCTGCATATAACTTTTATGGAATTCAGGCAGTTAAAATTTCAGAAAAAGCAGGTGTGGCAACAGGTCTTCTTGTTTTCTATGTTATCTATACAATCTGGTACGGCTTTGGAGTTCTTTATCTATTTGAAGGTTTAGGACTTTCCACAAAGAAAGCAAAGGTAAAGAAGGAGGTATAAAATGGCAATTGGAGCATGCCCTTTAACAAAATTAGATAAAATCTTAGTAGCAACCGATGGCTCAGAAGCAGCAAAGTTTGCAGCACAGGCAGCAGTTGACCTTGCAAAACCCTGTAGCAGCACAGTTTATGCAATATGCGTTGCTGAAGTGCCAATTTTTGCAGCAGAGTTTGTGGAAACACTGCCCCAGTTAATAGATACTTTAGAAAAAAGAGCAAATCAGGCTCTTGATGAGGTAAAGACAATTGCTGACAAAGCAGGTGTAAAGTGCGAAACAATAAGCTATACAGGACCAGAACCATACAAGTACATAATTGACGAGGCAATTAAAAATAGTGTTGATTTGATTATCCTTGGCAAAAAAGGTGTAATGCTCGGTGCAGTTGGCAAAAAAGTAATAGGAAATGCACCTTGCAAAGTTCTGGTAGTTCCGGTTGGTGCAACTTTGAATTTTGATAAGATTCTGCTTGCAACCGATGGTTCTGTTTACAGCAATGTAGCTGCACAGGAAGCAATAGGAGCAGCAAAAAGATTTGGTAGTGAGCTAATTGCTGTGTCAGTTGCCAAAAGAGACAGTGATGTTGTTTATGCTGAGGAAGCCGTAAAAGCAGTAAAAGAGGTTGCTGAAAGGGAAGGCCTTAAGATTCAAACGATTGTTGCAAAGGGGGAACCCTTTGAACAGATTGTTGATACGGCAAACAAAAATTCAGTTGGACTTGTAGTGATGGGGACCTATGGTAAAACAGGAATTGAAAAGTTCTTTATGGGAAGTGTCACAGACAGAGTTATTGGAACAATTGCCAGACCTGTAATGGTTGTGAGAAAGAAGTAAGATTATGTAGAAATTTTGAGAGATTCTTCGCCTGTGACAGACAGGCGAAGAATCTTACTTTTAAAAGGAATTTTACTATTCTTTTATTACATTATATCTTCAAAAAAATTTTTTTAGCCTCTTTTTACTGAAGTTTCAGGAAATGTGGTTTTACTTCTTCTTTTTTTCTATAATATAATCACTACTTGACTTTGTCAGTTAAATTTTGAAAATTATTGAAAATAAAAGATTTTTACAATATTAAAGAAAATTTTTACCACTACAACTGCCTCTAAAGCTTTGACTGTCAATGGTTTACTTAAGCTTGTTCTTCTTCTGAAATTATATTGGAGGGTGCTTTCATCCCTATTGCTTTAAGGATTTTTCTACCTTCTGGGGTAAGTTTGGTCTTTATATACACTTTTCTACCATCTACTTCAATCTCTACATAATTCATCCTATTTATGGCTTCTCTGATTTTGTCTTGAGAGATGCTCTCTCCAGCTCTCTTTATCTCTATCTCAAGGGCTCGCTCAAGTAAAAAGGCTATGAAACACATCACAAAGTGCCCCCTTATTCTTCTCTCTGTCCAGTGAAATATTGGTCTAACTTCAAGATTGCTCTTCATACACCTGAAACTTTCCTCTATTCTCCATAGCTCATGATAACTGTTAAGTACTTCTGTGGCTGTGAATCCTTCTTCAGAGGTCTGTATCCCAAAATATCCATCAAAGGCTTCATCCTGTTTTGTAGTTTCCTGGTCTATCTGATACTCCACGGTACTCAGTGGCTTTATGTATTTCCTGCCACCTCTCTTGATAGAGGCTGTGATTAATGAGGGCTTGCTTAAAAGTTCTTCCTGAAAATTCTCACTGAAAATTGCCCCACTTTTCTCATGAAAATTAACCCACCCTTCTATTAAAATAACCCCTAAAACAGGGGGAAAGGAAAGGGTGATAAGCATGGAAGATTGGGTAAAAATAAGGAATCTTAAGAAGAAAAATCCAGAGCTTGGCACAAGAGCAATTGCTAAGCTTGTTGGGGTATCAAGAAACACTGTAAAGAAAGCTCTTAAAGCTGATTTTTATCCTCTTCTAATGTGCCATATCCCAGGCCAGGATATCATAGTAAATTGCAGGGACACCTGCTTCTTTAGCTACATCCGCTATGTATCTCTGAAGTAGTAGATATTCCTCTGGTTTTTTAATAAAATTCATTGTTGCATTAGATGGTATCTTGGGATTAGTAATAAGCCTTCTCAATCCAACTATAGAGTAGTGATCAAGGGGAACATGGAGTAAACGAATCAATCTTTGTTTAAAATCCTCATCAAGATTTAAAAGACAAGGCAGTTTCTTAAGTACAAGATTGCACAGCTTTGAGGCAATCCCAAAACCCAGTTCTGAGCTCATTATCTTAAGCCATTCTAAACGTAGATTATCAGTCGACTCAAGAACAAATATCTCATATTCATCTTCTGTATTGATTGTTTGGAGTCTTTCCATAGCCCCTGTTATCCACTTTGTGCCCCATTCTCTGAATACAACGGAAGGCTTCTTCGGGAGCTTTCGAAAAGCACGAAAGGTATTTCCCGAAACCCCTTCTCTTACAACACTTTCGATATTTGGAATTCTCTTAGAAAAGAAATCATTAGCCCTTATCCGAGTTTTTTCTGAACGAAGATATTCTATCAATTCATCTCTGCTGTTAAATTCATAAGGAGCCTTTGCCATAGTATTCCCCCTTTATTAAGTTGTATTAGTCAAAACTTGGTCTTCCGATATTTTGGCTTTCACATCTTTTTTCTTGAAGTATAACCCATCTTTTTTTTCTCTTGGCAAGATGAACAGTACCTCGTTCCGTTCTATTATATCGTTCCGTTCTATTATATTTGACTGATATAAATTGTTCATAGTATAATATTTATATAGTGAATAATCTTGGACTTGAAAACGACGGCTTTTCACCTCACCAGATTTAACCTTCCTTAAATCTTTTCAAATTTATAACTTAAATACAAAAAATCAAAAAGGAGTTTTTTATGAGAAAAATAGGTAGATTTCGTCAAAACTTAACACTGCCAATATCTTCTTTTATCAGAATGGTTAATTATGAAATATATCAATCAATAAAGTCATATCTGCTTAAAATCCATATGGGCTTGGTCTCAACTGATAGTTTTGAACTTGTCGATCTTTTCTCATTTACCCAACCAGGTATATTTTCCCTTCCTAACATAATGGGTTTTGATCTTTTTGAGAATGTAATGTCAAGTGAGCCCTCTATTCTTGGTGTAATCAGATTCAGGCGTGAGAGATATTTTATCTCGTGCACTTCATTTGAGGACAGAGTTGGAAAGATTTATTGCCTCGTCATTTCAGGAGAGATAACAGGTGATTTCAGACCCGCTGACCTTGCTGAGACAATACTTAAGGAAGCTGTTTTAAACTCAGGATATTCAGGTAAGATTTTAAGATTAGTCTATGATTCAGCAAACGATAAGTTAACTTTTAAGATAATTCCTCCACCTGACATCACTCTTGAAGACATATATTTGATTGATAAAACTGATCTGGAAGACTTTGTTGACTCTGTCAGGATTGGTGGTAGCTCATTAAGATATCTTTTCATTGGCGAACCTGGAACAGGAAAAACTGATACAATCAGAGCAATTATTTCTGAATGCAAAAAAATAAGAGAGAATCTTACAATTTTTGTAGTTGATGCTGGATGTGGAGTTTCTCTTGAAGTTGTCTTTGAATTTGCCGAGATTTTCAGACCTGTTCTGGTATGTATCGATGACATTGACCTGCTGGTTGGTTCAAGGGATCGCACTCTCAAAAGAGACGAACTTTCAACAGCACTTCAGGCTCTTGATGGGTTCATAACAAAGGACAATATTTTTCTGATTGCCACCACTAACGACAGATACCTTGTTGACTTTGCCTTAAGAAGACCTGGTAGGTTTGATCTTATAATTGAGTTTGGTTGTCTTGAGGCAGAATTTTACAGTACCCTTGTAATGAGAGAATCCAGAGATGATAGACTTGCAGAAGTATTCAAAGATGAAAGAATACTAAAGCGTCTTTCTTCCTTGAAGGTAACAGGAGCATTTCTTGTAACACTGGTTAAGTATTTAAGCAGAGAAAGATTCAGGAATATAAGATACGAGCCAGAGGCAGTGCTTTCAGCTATCAACAGGCTTTATGGCTCTTTTAAATCAGAAATTAAACATGATAAAGTAGGATTTCAGAATAGCTGAAGGAGGTTAAAAATGAATAAAATTGTATGTTTATTTTTAATCTTATTTTTGCTTTTCAGTAAATTAGCTTTTGCATTCTCTGATATCTCTGGAGAGTACATGATTAAACTTAAAGGAGTTGATGGAGGAATTGAAATTAAAGCAAAGGAAAAGGATAAATTTGAATTTGAACTTAACACAGTTACAGGTGGTTGGTATACCTGTAATGTTGAAGGCGTAGCTACATTTATAGAGAAAAATAGAGCAATTTTCAGAGATGAAGAGGGATGCCTTATTACCTTCACATTTAAAAATAATCAGATTGATTTAAAAACACAGAACTGTTCGATTTATTGTGGACTAAATGGAATTATGGATGGTAAGTATGTCAAAAAATTAAAAAAGAAGGAAAAGGATGAATTTAAAAATAGAAACTGGGTTAAATTCGCAAGTTCAAAAGATAATGTGCTTGAACTGTTCTATGATAAAGATTCTGTTGCTCCATCTGTTGGTGGAAGTGTCTTTATTACAACAAAGCTGGTTGAAAAAGGAAATGAGATTATTATCGCAGACCTATCAGTAAATTGCGGCAGCAGGAATTCACCTCTTGATCTCATCTACATACTCTCAAAGAGAAAAGGTAAATGGGTTGAGGACTCTCCAACAAATCCTGAATTAAAAACCTACACTTCAGTTTACAGAAACAGTGTAGTTATTGAGAGTCTCCATGAAATAGTTTGCAGATAAAAAGGGGCAACAAATGAAAGAGCGTGTTTATTTTACAGAGAAGGAGTTAAGAAAAATTGAAGAGGCAGTCTATGACATTTTAGATGAAGATAAAGAAAATAGCCTGAATGGTGAAATGATACTTGAGGAACTCTTTAGAAAAGGATTTTCTTTTGGAAAATACAGTAAAAATCAATTAAAGCGTATGCTGATTAAATACCTTAAAAATTGGTCAGATTATGAACTTAAAAAATTAAATTCAATTGCACAAAAAGACTTAAAAACAAATTTTAGAATTGACAATTTACTGATACTTCAAGAATTTCTGTTTCTTGCTGTAGATGACCTGACTTTTCGGTTTAATGAGGCATTTGAGTTAGGATTTAAGCTAATAAGAGAAAGAGAGATTAGAAAATTTGTTGAAACCCTTTATCAGGGAATCTTCAATCCTACTCAGGAAGCTCTTGAAAGGACAAAAAAATTTAGAGAGGGAATAGAAGTACTTTTTTCACAGAAAGAACCAAAAGGATTATTGGATAAGTATTTTAAAGAAAAAGACAATTTGGATGATGAAGAATTAACAGAAGAAATTTTTGAGGAACAAATATTTGAAGAGGAGAATCAAGGGGATATAGAAATTACAGACTATCATGTTTTTTCTAACATTGTTGAAAGCCTGATAGACAACAAAAATGAACTCGAAAAGGAAAAAATAAAGCAGATATTTAATGATGCTAAGGTTAATTTCGATAAAATTACAGACCATGAACTCATTTTAGAATTGTTCAATATGGCAAAAGAGGCTGTAGAGAGAGAGATAAATGAGGATGAATACATAGCCCATAAGTTTTACTCAATAGATTTCGATGATATATATAATGACTGTGTAGACATTGATGACCATCAGTCAAAGGATTGCAGGCTCGTCTATCTATTTAATCTGTGGTCTCTTTCCCAGAGACCAATTAAGAAAATGAAGTTGAAAAGGTTTGAATTTTTTGAGTCGAGACTTAAATTTACGGTAACTGAGAAAAATCTAATTGAGTTCATAAAAGAAGAAATCAAGAAAAGAAGAGTTCGGCAAAGAAAGAGTTGAACTTGGATTAATCAATAATTATTCTGACATTTTGGATTATATCTCATTTTACAAATTATGACCTATCACTCTCTATTTTGTAGGATAAATTTTGCCATTAAACTGCATTGGTCCAGATTTAATCTGAAACTACCATTAGAGAGTTATACTAAGTATGTTATATTTTTAAAGCCACAAAAGCTGTATTAATTTCAGCTTTTTCTTTTTTTAACATTAAATTTTGATTGGGAGAAAAATGGAAGATGAGAAAGTTAGATGAGATTTTAAATGAAGCATTCTCCAGGGAACAGAGAAAGGATTTGATAGAACTATTCAGTTTACTGTATGCAGATGATGTGGCTTATGCAGTTGCTGGCGGAGTTGCGGTAGCTTATTGGGTTATTGGTCGTACTGCCACTAAGGGTGATATAGACATTGTTATTGAGGAAGGGCATTTTGAAGATATAGTTAAGTTTTTATACGATAGAGATTGGAGTGTGACCAGTGGCGGAGGTGTAATAACAGGAGGCTTAATCGAAAGATTCTTTATTTCTGGGAAAAGAGGTGGTATAAAGGTTGATGTATTGATAGTTAAAGATGGATTATTTTTTGATAATTGGAGAGAGTGGGTAAAGTGGGAAGGAGTTAATGTTGCAGTTTTAAGACCAATGTGGTTAGTGCAATTTAAGTACGATTCTGGTAGAGATAAAGACAATGAGGATTTAATACAACTTCTAAGAGTGATGAATGACGAGGAAATTAAAAAAACAGAGTACATGGCATTGGAATTTTTTGGAAAGGATGCATGGAAAGAGATTGAACTATTAATAAAAGAGAAAGAGCTACAGTGACTGATATATCGCCATTTCTTGTGATGGTAAAAAATTTCAAATCCAAGCCTTATTCAAAAACATTGCCACAATATATAGAAAGTCTGAGCAGAATAGAGCTGCTGATAATAGATGAAGTTGGATATCTTGAGATAAGCAAGGCATCAGCAGCTTTATTTTTTAAACTCATATCAAAGAGATATGAAAAGACCTCAACAATAATAACAACGAACAAGCCATTTGAAGAGTGGAATGAGATATTTGGAGATGAAGTAATAGCAGCAGCAATACTTGACAGACTTCTTCATCATTGTTATCCCTTTTTTATAACAGGGAAAAGCTACAGGATGAAAGAATTATTTGAGAAAGGGGTGAAAAAAGAATAAAAAATGATACTATATAGGGTGGGTCAAATTTCGTGAAAAAACCCGGGCCAATTTTCATGAAAATTTACACTTGGAAACTTGACCTCATCTAAAAGGGATTGCGACTTTCAGTGTTGAGCTACCATACTTGTCACTGCGAGGGTGGCATTCCACCTGAAGCAGTCTCTCCATTCCTACAGAGTTGAAACGAAGAGATTGCTTCTCCCTCGCTGTGCTCGGAGTCACAATGACGAGAGAGAGGCGAGATTGCTTTGTCGCTGACACTCCTCGCAATGACAAAGTGAAAAACAACTCGCAATGACAGAAAAAGCACACAATGGCAGAAGAGAACGCTTCTTGCGATGATAAAAAAGGGCGGTTGTAATGATGGACTGTAGAGATTGCTTCGTCGCTGACATTCCTCGCAATGAGAGGGTAAAAGTCCACAATTACAAGTAAAAGGGCATGTAATTAGAAAAACTGTGTCTTACCTACGAACCATCCTTAAGGACACATAAGTGAAGCGGAGAAGTCGTAGTGTTCAGTATTTAAATTGTTTTTGGCAGTTTTAGTAGAAATTTGTGTTTTTTATTGCTCTGTCATTTTTGTACATAAAAAAATTTACACAACCGTTTTTAAAAACTTACTTGACGTTTTAAAAACTTATTTGACGGCACATGATGATTTGTTAAATAAACATAAAACTCGAGGTTTTGGGGGATTATCCTCAACTTGACCTTTAACTACAGTATCAACGATCTTTGACAAGTATGGACTCTCAAAAGATGGACGAAAATTGAAAGCAAACACTTACATTTTGTCCCTTAAAAAAATAGGAGAAATTCTATATAATCTAAAACATCCTTTTTTAAATCTCCAGGAAGTTCTCGTATTTTCAATTCGTCGATTTCTTTTTCCATGGTCTTTACCTCCTGTAAGTCTATTTTAGGTTGTTCAATATTCTGCAATTTCTTATATTTTACATTTTTATGGTTTAGAGCTCTTCCTTTTACCTCGATTCAGTTATCATATTTCCTAAATACACCACCCATGAGGTCTCCTATGATTTGACCTGTAAAACCACTTTCGCAGAGTTCCAAATCGCAAAACTTATCTCCCAAAATGACCCCCTTCTCATATTCTTCTACAGCCTTGACTTCTCCCATATAAACAATCTCTCTCAACCCTATTACCCCGACTTCTAAAAAAATCTCTTATCCCCAGTATATCACGCTCTAAAAACTCCCTGTGTTAAGTATTTGGGCGTTCGCTGTATTTATTCATTTTTTATGAGAGAATCTCATTGTTCCACTTTTTAAATTCAGCGTGAAAAATTATTGATTTAGTCTTTTGATTTTTAATAAGATTTCAACATGAAGGTAGATAATCAATACTCATCCGTTCAGATAATAAATACAATTGAACAGCAGAAAATTAATCAAATAATACAAAAACTTAGAAACATTGAAAATCGGGTGATAGCCCATGAATTGGCACATAAATCAGTAGCAGGCAGATATGCAAAATCTGTAAGTTATACATATACAAAGGGACCTGATGGAAGAATGTATGTAACAGGCGGTGAAGTTTCTCTTGATGTATCAGAAAAGCGTTCACCGGAGGAGACAATCAAAAAAATGGAAATCATAGAGGCTGCTGCTCTTGCACCTTCTGATCCTTCTCCACAGGACATAAAGGTTGCCCAGGTGGCAGCAATTAAAAAGATGAAAGCTCAGTTTGAGCTTAACATGAATAAACAGAATGAGGAGTCTCAGGGTAAAATAATAGATGTCTTTGCTTGATTTGAGTTAAGGTATAAAAACAGCCCAGAGGATAAAAATGAAATTTATACCAAAGACACTTTTTATCTTGAGCATTGTATCATTGGGGTTCAGGCTTACAGGTTCAGCAATCAGAAATTTTAACTGGATAATTCGGAAACTTATGAGGAAATGATACTCTAATTTTTTAGTAAATGTTTAGCGATAATGCTGTCATAGCCATAAATATCATCAAAAAAATAGAGTTCTCCATCTTTTACAAGATTTGTAAAATAGAGAATATATATGGGTACAGGATTTTTTAGATTGATATAAAATGTTTTCTCGCTTTTAAGTGCTTCCTTAAATTTATTCCCATCCCAGTTCATTGAGTTATTGTTTTCAATCAACATTAAAGCTAAAGGTAAAGCTTGTTCAACTCTTATACAGCCTGAACTAAAGGCTCTTTTATTCCTTGTAAAAAGTTTTTTGTCGGGGGTGTCATGTAAATATACATCAAAATTATTTGGCATGTGAAACTTTATCTTTCCTAAAGCATTATTCTTTCCTGCTTTCTGAATCAATTTGAAATTAAAGTTTTTTTCATCTATGTTCTTCCAATCTATTGTAGATGGGTCAATTTCCTCTCCTTCTTTATAGACTTTTATATTTTCACTGGTTATGTATTGGGGATTTTTTAATATCTTCGGTAGGATGTCTTTTAATGCTATTTTATGTGGTACGTACCAATCAGGATTGATGATTATACGAGTTATTTTGCTGTAAAGTAGAGGTGTAGGTCTAAAGTCCTCTTGAAAATCCTTACCTGCTATTATGCGACTATAGAGAAGAAGTTGTCCCTTGTCATAAAAATAGGCTTCAAAGGAGGGAATATTTACCAATATGTATTTTTCGCCAAAACTTTCAGGAAGCCATCTAAATTTTTCGAGATTTATCCTTATTTGATTGATTCTATCTTTGATTGAAAGATTTAAAGTCTTGACAGTATTTTTTCCAATGATTGCATCTGTTTCAAGATTATGTAATTTCTGAAATTTGACTATAGCCTCTTTTAATTTTTCATCAAAAAAAGGAGATTCTGAAGAATTATCGATAAATCCAAGAAGATAAAGTCTCTTTCTTATCTCTGCCACGGCTGGATGCATTTGTCCGGGTTTTATCTTTCCTTTGAGATCTATTTTGTTGAATTTTTCTCTATCCAAAAGATTGTAATATTTTATGAGATACTCCTTTAAAAGTCTGTAGTTTTCGTATTTTGGTGAGAGCCTGTCAAAGAGAGATAAGAGTCTGTCATCTTTAATCAATTCTATGAGGGTTTCCAACACTATATCTCTCTTTTTGGGAAAGTCCCATCTTTCAAAAACCTTAGCTGGATTTATAAAACCATAATAGGCATGATATGCAATTTTTATGAGAGTATTCGTAATTCTCAGCTCATTTTCATCCTTTGTTCCTGAAAAATCGACTTTATAGTGGGAAGGGTCTAATCCTTCAAATTTTGATTTTTCAATGAGGACTTTCAGGTCATTTATCCTCTTTTCATTCCATACGGGCTCAAAGTCTAAGGCTCTGTATAGAGTTTTTATCTTTTCACAATTAAGTATACGGGAGTTACATTGTTCAATAGAGTTTATAATGGATTGGGAAGCAAAGGTCTTTTCTATTGGGTATGATATGAAGAATAATGGCAGAGTAAGGAGAACAAACAGAAAAAATTTATTAGATATGAAGATTTTTTTCATGTTCCAGCGTAAATTTGTCCTCAGTTTTCCTCTCTTTAATGGGTAGAGTTTAAGTTAATACATAGTTCATGCATTTTGTCAATATTTAAATTTTCAAATTAATAAAAGGGATTTTCATCCTCTGCTGCCTCTTCACTTTTTCCTTTTTATTTAAAACCGCACCATGCACTAAAATATCTCTTCCAAACCTTATCTTCAACTCATCGAGAGTATTGTAGAGTTTTTCAATTTTGTCTAACTTTACTTGATTTTCAAAGAGACTGCCCTGTCTCATCTTCATTGATGTGAGTTCAACCAGTACAACTCCTGTCTGTCTGTATGTCTCTCCTTTCTCATAGATTGTTTCAAAAGCTCTTTTCATAAAGGGAAATATATCTTCAGGATAGGCTGTCTCTGAATTAAGCCTTATTTCACAGGCTCTGTCTCTGAAATCCTGTGTTTTTATAAATATTATGATTTTCTTTGTACATAATCCATATCTTCTTGCTTTGAAACAGGCATTTTCAAGGTTTTCTACAAGATGGGCATAAACTTCCTCTTTTTCTTTTGTCGGTGTAAATGTCTTTGCTTTGCTTATTGATCTGTATTCCTTCTTTGGTTCAGGATTTACTGGATATATGCTTCTTCCATTAAGCTCATGCCATATTTCATAAAATGGTTTTGAAAAATGCTTTTTTATAAAGCTTTCAGATTTAGTTGCAAACTGAAGTGCTGTCTTTATGCCGAGTTTTTCGCAGTATGCGGCTGTATTGTGACCTATTCCCCATATTTTTTCAATGGGAAGGTCCTGTAAATAAAGATGTATCTGTCTTCCCGGTATTACTGTTAGTCCGTCAGGTTTTTTATGTTTTGATGCTACCTTTGCAAGCACCTTTGTAAGGCTTATCCCAACTGATACTGTAATGCCAAGCTCTTTCTTTATCGTTTCTTTTATTCTCATTCCAATCTCATCGTAGGAACAGTGATAAACTCTACGAAGCCCTGTAAGGTCAACAAATGCCTCATCTATAGAGTATTCCTCTACCTGCGGAGAAAATCTTCTCAGTATCTCAAACATTCTTACTGAAAAGAGAGAGTATTTTTCATAATCTGAGTTGATGAAAACTGCATCGGGGCAGAGTTTTTTTATCTCATGAATTAGCATGCCTCTTTTTATTCCCTTTGCCTTTGCTTCATAGCTTACTGCTGTTGCCATTCCTCTTTCTGCTCCAACTATTACAGGCTTTCCCTTAAGTAAGGGATTTACTGCCTGCTCAACAGAGGCAAAAAAGCCATCGGCATCTATGTGAAGGATAGCTTTAATCCAATCATGAATCATTAATGGTCTTTCAGTCATTTTAACTTCCTTATTACTGCAACAACAACGCCTGCTATGTTTAACTCTTTCTTTGGTTTTATAGGTTTATAGCTGGGATTAGCAGGCTCAAGGATTACCTCTTTTCCAACTCGCCTTAGATACTTCATTGTCCACTGTCCATCAACCTGTGCAATAACTATGTCTCCACTTTTTGGTAGAAGAGACCTGTCCACAAGAACATAGTCATCGGGCATTATTCCTGCTTCAATCATAGAGTCTCCTGTTACTTTTAGCATGAAAGTAGATAAGGGATTGTTGATTAACCATCGGTCAAGGGAGATTGTATCAATAAGTTCTTCCTCTGCAGGAGAGGGAAAACCTGCCTCAACTAAGCCTAAGACTTTTATGGGATTTGTGAGAGTTTTTGGAATAAGTCTACCCTTTAAGTCTTTCTCTACGATATTGAGTTTAATTAGTTTTTCAACGAATTTGAAAGCTGCATTTTTTGAGCTGAATCCAAGTAACTGTGAAATCTCAGAGTAAGATGGCATTCTGCCGTTTTCCCTATAGAAAAGCATGAGACGGGTGATTCTTTCCTTTAGTTTATCATCTCTTTTCATGAGAATATTATAATTGAACTTTCGTTCACTGTCAAGGGGGGTAATTTTGTGTGGGTGCGGTATAAAAGGAAATTTTAAATTTTTAACTGTCAAAGTGGATGTCCCGATGTCTCTTTTTCCTGTCATTCAGAGGGACTCGATGCCCTGAGGAATCTCTGATCCCACTACAATGCACCTTTTTAGTCATTCCGAGGGATTAAATGTCCCGAAGCAGTCTCTGAGTTCATACAATAATGAAAAGGCGAGATTGCTTCAGGCGCTAACGCACCTTCGCAATGACTCGTTTTTCTCTCATCATGCAGGACTCAATGCCTTTTTCTTAAACGGGATGGACTCGATACCTTCTTCTGTCATTCCGAAGGGTTCGATGCCCTGAGGAATCTCTAACTGCCTCTGTCGGTAAAATGAGGGATTACTTCGTTGCTTGGACTTTTTGCGATATTGAAAGTACAGTATATTTTTTCAAGAAACTAAAAATGCACAGACATAGTCTTAATAAGATATTTAACCGATTTCTTCGAAGTTCAGTATGTCCATGTATTCCCACTCTCTCCATCCCATTACATATATACCTGAACGGGTCGCATACTTTATTACATTGTCAGGAAAAGTTATACTGCCAAATATAATTATCAGTTGTCTTCCTTGAGCAAACTCAGGGAAAAACTCGAAAAATCTTCGCGACTTCTCTTTTATGGCGTCTACATCCTGAACTCGGGGAGTTGAACGAACTTCAATCATGAAGACTTTGTCTTCACAGGCTGCTATAGCATCTATTTCATAGTCCTCTCCGTTTTTTCTTCTGAACATTCGCTGCCCTTCAAGAGTAACCTCACAGTTGAAGTATTTTTTCAACACAGGACGCAAGGCTGGTGCTACAAGGTCTTCAACAATGGTTCCCATTTTTTTGGCAAGATTGCTCCACTCCTGATTTTTACGCCTGTTTTCCTCTTCCTGCCTCTTTTTGAATTCGAGCATTTCATTTTTGAATTCTCTCATTTCATTTTTGAACTCTCTCATTTCATTTTTGAACTCTCTCATCTCCTCTTTGAATGCACGAAGTTCTGCTTCAGTCCTCATCTGAGAGTTGTAAAGTTTGTTAAATTCAATTCCGACACTTCTGATGAACTCTTCTAAAACTTCTTCAAGTTTACTTACTCTTTCTTCCAATACAGGCATTTAAAACCTCCAAGAGTTATTGCATAGTATATGATATCATATTTAACTAACTATGAAAAAAGATTAACAAGACTGCAATACCACACACCAGCTCAATAAATATAGCTAAAATCCTATGTCTTTTAGAGCTTGTGGAAACTGTAAAGCCTGGGCAAAGTCTTTTACTCCTGCTGCTTTAAGTGCATCAGTTAAGAAGTTGTGAAATTGGTCTTTTATTTCTCTAAACTCTTCTTTTAGTATTGGCGTTAATCCATGAGCAAGTATGGAGTTATTTCTTGATTTCAGGCAGTCAAGAAGCTTATTTTTTCTCTCAAGATAGAGTTTTCCCACAGGATCATCCATACTTCCAAGTAATTCATAGCTCTTTGTAAGGGCAAGTTTCAGAATTCCGTCTTCACTATTTTTCTTGCATTCTTCTCTTAGAAACTCTATTGCTTTTTCAGTTTGAACATTGAACTTTGAATTTTGAACATCTATTTTAAGTTCGTCGCAGTTTATCTTGGAGTTATCTATTCCATAGGAAAGCTTTAGTCGTAACTGAGCAATCATCTCTATAGCTCTGTAGTATCTCGCAACGGCATCGTCGTATCTTTCCTGTTCAGCCCTTCGTTCAGCATTCATCATCAGGTCAATTACTCTCTCATATCCATGAAATGGCTCTTTCTTTCCAAGAATTTGCTTGAGCCAGAGATAATACTTTACTACCGATTTTTGAACTGGACTGTCTTTTGTAATTGCTTTCAGTATTCTTTCAAACTCCTCATAGGCACCCTCATGCTGAAATTTATCCCATAAAACAAAGGCATAAAGTATGTTCCTTATCAGCATTATTTCATTTCGTGTTTCGTGATTCAGAGGATATTTAAGATAAGTTTTTGTTTTTTCAATAATTTCCTCGTAGTAGTAGCCTTTCATCAATGAATCGAAATAGGTTTTGTCAATTCTATAAAGGAGATTCATTTTGTTAATGGCAACTGGGAAGTCTCCGCTGTCAATTTTAGTTAGATTGGTTCTCTGACCGGCATTAAAACAAAGTTCCCAACCTTCTTGAAAGATACTGACAAGCACCAATGCAACACTCATGGTTTTTGTACCACCAGTGTAGTTGGCAATTACTTTTATAGTTTTTTTCTCAGGAAATCTTTCGTTGATTCTACTAATCAGCTGTTTTTCTATTTCTTTAAATGTTTCGTTAAGGTCGTCAATTATGTCCACTGGAAGAAGTATTTTTTCATATTGTTCAGATGTAAGATTACATTCTCTTACAATAATTATTTCATTGTCTTTTAACTTCTCTCCATCAACAATTCTCTCTGATGCCACCTCTGATTTTCCTGAAGAGCAGATAAAGTAGATGAAGTCAAAGTTGGTCTCTTTAATGGCATTAACAATTGGTGCAGGACTACCACCTACTGTAAAAACCCCAATTGTTTTCATGAGAGCCTCCGTTTTTTCTTTAAATTATACCAAAATGTGTGTGTTAGAATTGTAAAATTAAATCAGCCGAACAAACCATATCAAGCTGGTAACGATTTTGTTCTGACATTACGTGTTAAATCAATCTTGTTTTTCCACATACTTACTTTAGGAAGCACGAAATAGCCGTTGGCATAGTGTTTATCTGTTCATATCGGCATTTTCAGGATATAATCATAACCTGTTGTTACGGTAATGACTTTTTTGTAAAATTGCAATGGGATCTGTAACTTGAAGCAGAGAAGTGAGTAATAGAAACCATATTCGTCACTGCGAGGGTGGCATTCCACCCGAAGCAGTCTTCCCATTTTTTCCAGAGTTGTAACGAAGAGATTGCTTCGCCTTCGGCTCGCAATGACAGAAAAAAGTTACTCGCAATGACAGAAAAAAGTTACTCGCAATGACAGGGGAAAAGCCCGCTATGACAGAGGAGGACGCTTCTTGCAATGATAAAAAAAGGCGTTAGCAATGACTGACTGTAGAGATTGCTTCGTCGCTTACGCTCCTCGCAATGACAGAAGAGAGCCCGTGTTCGTAATCATGAGTGAAAATTCTCACTGAAAATTGACCCACCCTTTTATTAAAATAATTCCTAAAACAGGGGGAAAGGAAAGGGTGATAAGCATGGAAGATTGGATAACAATAAGAAATCTTAAGAAGAAAAATTCAGAGCTCGGCAAAATAGCAATTGCAATTGCTTATTCTTGACAACAATGAAAAATAAGACACAGCCAAAAACATGCCTAAAAATTCAAAAATACGGCAGCATCTACTACGGTCTCATTGGTGCTAACTATCATAAAGAGGTCAAGATAAAGCACACTGACCTTGGTACTATCAAAGGCAAGACTTATAAAGAGCTAAATAAAGTTTTTTAGTGAGGGTGAATTTGTAGCCGAAGAGTTGAAAAGATAAATAGCCTTAATCCCTTGCTGGATAAGGGAGATGCATAAAAAAGGAGGTATTTAATCATGAATCGCAGAGATTTTATGAAATTAGCAGGAGCAATCACAGTAGCCACAACTGGAGGATACACCCTCACAGAGTTGATGAAGATGGAACCCTTGGAGTTGCTGGTAAAAGAGGCAGAAGCAGCCACTATCCCAATGGCAAGGATGAATGCCTTTGCAAAGGAGTGTGTAAAGAGGAGTAGGTATGTTATAGGATACCCAAATAATCAAAACATAAACACAAAGGATTTTTACAAGTGGTATGTTGAAAGTGGACTTTGCAATATTCACATGAACAATGTAGGCAATCCATGGAAGCCCTCTGGTGCCTTAATAAATTCCCACGAGTTTGAAAGGGAGGTAATCGAGTATTTTGCTCCTTTCTTTGGCTTTAAAAAAGGAGAATACTGGGGTATTGTTACCCATAGCGGGACAGACGGTAATATGCACGGTATGTATTTTGGCGTAAAATATTTACAAGCAAAGACAAAGCAGTTACCTATAGTGTATGTATCAGAAGAGGCTCACTATTCTATAAAGAGATTGGCTGATGTGATGAACCTTGAGCTAAAGTTAATTCCAACCTTACCTATGGGGCAGATGGATGTATCTGCCTTTGAAAAAGCCCTTGATCCAACAAAGCCTGCATTAATAGTAATTGCCATTGGAACCACATTTAAAGGTGCCATTGATGACCACCCAAAGATTGCAGAGATTGTAAACAAGGTCAAGCCTATGGCAGTATATACTATGTATGATGCAGCATTATTTGGAGGTTTTTTGCCTTTTACAAAATATAGGGATATAGTCAACAGAGAAAAAATGAATTTTGATTCCATTGCAGTGAGTGGGCATAAGTTCTTTGGCTTTGATGAGCCACTTGGTCTATTCATTACCACTATGGAGGTGTTTAATAATCAAAACCCCTTTAAGGTTAACTATCTCAATGATGCGGTACCGACAATAACATGCTCCAGGTCTGCCTTAGGGGCATTGAAATTCTGGTGGCATTTGGTGAAAAACGGTGAAAAAGAATATAAGAGACAGGCAGAGCATATCCTGTCAGTAGCCCAGTATCTCAAGAAAAGGCTTGATGAAATGAATTATCCAGCCTGGTTAAATCCCATGTCTAACACTGTTTTCTTCAAAAGACCAAGTGACTGGATAATGAAGAAGTGGGACCTTGCCCCTGAATACGATGAGAGATTGGGAGGACCTTTAGCCCACGATGTAATTATGCAACACGAAACTGAAAAGACTGTTGATAAGTTTATAGCTGACTTGAAGAAGGATTTAAAGAAATGAAATTAAGCACCTTTTTGATAGAAAATAATGGTCCAACTTCAAATTTTTGCATGGATTTCATAGTCGTCAAAGGAGAGCTATGATGACAGCCATAAACACTTCCGTCTTTGAACTTTTGAAGATAGGTCCAGGACCTTCCAGTTCTCACACTATCGGACCTATGAAGGCTGGCTATGATTTTCACTGCCTTATGCAGCAGTTACCACAGGAGCAACAGGAAAAAGCAACTGAGTTGAAGGTATATCTATTTGGTTCCCTTGCTTCAACAGGTAAAGGACATGGTACTGATCGGGCAGTACTGGCAGGGCTTTTGGGATATCAGCCTGAATCATGTTCCCCTGCTATTTTAGACGGCATCAATCCTGATAATCCTGAAGGTATTTTGTTGCCATTGGGCAGGCTAAAATTGCTCTTTAAGCCCACTGACATGATATGGGATAATCAACAACATAACTATCCATTCAGTAATACCATAGTAATGCGGCTTTACAGCAAAGACAACATATTGCTGGAAAAGGAGTATTATTCGGTTGGAGGTGGTTTTCTACAATGGAAGGGATGGCAAGAGCCAAAGCAGGGCGTTCCCCGCTATCCCTATGCCAATGCAGAACAGCTTTTGAAACAACTGAGAAAACATCGCCTGCGGATAGATGAACTGATGCTTGCCAATGAAATTGCCATTACAGGATGTTCTAAAAGGCAAATTAAGGAAAAATTAGATCATATCATCAAGGTTATGCAACAGTCGGTAGAGCGGGGTATTGTGACTGAAGGTTTTTTACCCGGTCCTATTGGTCTACATCGCAAAGCAGCTTTGTTGTATCAGCGGGCAAAGGCAATGCCTCGCTCCATTGACCGGATGTTGGTGTTTCTCTGCGCCTATGCCTTTGCTGTAGCTGAAGAGAATGCATCTGGTCATATTGTGGTAACTGCTCCTACCTGTGGATCAGCTGGAGTGATTCCAGCAGTGATACAGGTGTTGCTAAAGCACCAAAAGCTCTCCCGTGATGTGGTACGCCGTGCGCTTTTAGGTGCCTCTGCCATTGGCTTTATTGCCAAACATAACGCAAGCATTTCTGGTGCCGAAGTGGGCTGTCAGGGAGAGATTGGCGTTGCCTCTAGTATGGCTGCGGCTCTCATTGCTTTAGCTTATGGCTGTGATGAAAGAATTGCCTTAAATGCAGCAGAGATAGCCTTAGAACATCACCTTGGCATGACCTGTGATCCAGTGAAAGGATATGTACAGATCCCTTGTATTGAGCGTAATGCTATGGGAGCAGTTAAGGCTTGGACAGCTTATTTGATTGCCAAGGAGAGCCTGCCTGAGTGGCATAAAGTGGGGTTAGATAAGGCTATTGAGGCAATGCTTCAGACTGGACGCGATATGAAGGTTGAATATCGCGAAACCGCCATGGGCGGTCTTGCCAAAGTTTGTTGAGAGGATACCAACTATGCAAACTCCTACGCATTCTTTACTTCGCATAATAAGCATTGAGTTTCTGATTGTAGGCAATATAATCGGCATTGGTATACTTGCCTTGCCAATCAACACAGGGCTTGCTGGTTTCATACCATCAGTGATTGGGCTCTTTGTCACAAGTGCTGCAATGTATTATTCTGCAGTTATACTTGGGGGTGAAGCGTCCAAGCGTCGGGAAGACACCTTTAACTATCCAAGTCTTTATAGAACCTACTTAGGGGCAACGGGCAAATGGTTAGCAGTGGCTGCAAACTTAGTAATCCTTTACGGTTATTTGACTGCCTACATGACTGGTATCGCCACTATCATTTGCAGTCTGTTCAATTTTAAGTTATCACCCGCCTGGCTGATGTTGGGGTTCTTTGCCATAACCTCAATTATATCGCTGGCTTCAGTTTACACAATTATGAAGTATGTCTCAATGCTGGTAGTGGTTAAGTGCGTAGCCTTTGCCGTGATTTCTGGCATAGCTGGTACCCATGTCAGAGCAGAAAACCTTGCACATGCCAATTGGTCACTATTTTTTTGTGTAATCCCCGTTATGTTGACTGCCTTTCATTTTCACAACATTATTCCAGCAATCTGCAAGAGTCTGCAGTGGGATCGTCGGGTAATCAATCTTACCATGCTGGTTGGTATGGCGTTTTGTTTTCTGATATACTTCATTTGGCTGCTGGTGGGGATTGGCGTGCTACCGCTTGATAATAGCCCAATCGGATTGATAAATGCTTTTCATAAAAATTTGCCAGCTACCATCCCCATGGCAGAGGTCATTCAGTCATCAACATTTTTACTGATTGCAAGCTTTTTTGGTGTGGTTTCTATCACTACTGGTTATTTGGCAAATGGTATGGGACTAATAGGATTCATGGACGACCTTACCAACCAGCACTTCAGAATTGTCAATCCCCTTTTAAGCCGTGCTCTCTCATTTATCCCACCACTTTTGATCGCATTAATCTATCCAGATATATTTCTCAAGGCAATCGACATCGCAGGTGGTTTTGGCGTTGTAACTCTTTTTGGGATTCTGCCTAGTATCATCGCCTTGCGTAATTCTCGGACGAAAGGGCAAAAATTTTTAGGTATTGCCATGCTACTGTTGTTTTGCACCTTTTTTCTGTTAGAGGCAATGCAGGAGTTAGGATTGCTGGATATAGATGCAAGTATTGAGTACTGGAAAGTAGGCAATGTCAAGGAATAACACGGTTTATTACATAATCTTTTAAATTATGGTATCATAGTCCTAAAATATTTTGGAGTATATATGCTTTAGCCACGAATTATTCTATCTCAAATTCAAGATTCATCGAGACATTTTTTTGTTGTACTTATAACCGGTGCGAGGCAAGTTGGCAAATCAACTCTTGCCCTATTATTAATGGATAATTATATAACCATTGACGATATTACTGTTTATTCAAGTGCAAAGGCAGATCCTCAACTATTTATTGAGAGTATTAAAAAACCAGTTGTTATAGATGAGATACAAAAAATTCCTGAACTGTTAAGGGCAATCAAGATTGATGTGGACAGAAACAGGATTAATGGGAACTATCTTTTAACAGGCTCATCAAATATCCTGGCATATAAAGCTCTCTCGCTTCTATTAGCAATTAAATGATAATTAATAAAATTGATGAAAATCTTTTTGCTTTGCCTGTTAGCATAATATTTTGAATATAAAGTTTTTAGAAGTCATTTAAGGTTTCAAAAGTTTTTATTTTTTGGTATAATAATTAACTATGTTTATAGGAACACCGCTTATTTCAGAAGAGCAGATTCAGAAAAAAGTTAAAGAGCTTGCTCATAAAATTTCCCTTGATTATGCCGACAAGGATCTTCTTGCAATAGGTATTTTAAAGGGTTCTTTCATGTTTTTTTCAGATCTTATAAGATGGATTAAATCACCATTAAGGGTGGATTTCATTGTTGCGTCGAGTTATATAAAAGATAAATCTTCAGGTGAAGTAAAGATTCATTACTTTCCAAGAGAAGAAATTCAAGGGAAGGATATACTTCTTGTTGATGATATTATTGATACGGGAATTTCTTTAAAAATCATTAGAGAAAAAATTCTGTCTTTAAATCCCTCTTCATTGAAAATATGTGTTTTTCTTGATAAAGCTGAAAGAAGAGTTGTTGATGTTCCTGTTGATTATATTGGTTTTAAAATCCCTAACAAATTCGTGGTAGGGTATGGACTTGACTATCAAGAAATGTTCAGAAATCTTCCTTATATAACGATATTCAAGAAAGAAGTTAAATAATGTACAAATTAAAAATAATCACAGGTTTTGATGCTGCTCATCAGTTAAGGGGTTACAAGGGCAAATGTGAGAACATTCATGGGCATAACTGGAAAGTTGAAGTAGAGGTATTTGCTGAAAATCTTAATGAAATAGGCATTGCAATTGATTTTAAAGAATTAAGGAAAATTACAGAAGATGTTATTTCTGAGCTTGATCATTCCTTTATAAATCAAGTCCACCCATTTAACGAAATAAATCCTTCAAGTGAAAATATAGCAAGGTGGATATATATGTCTTTGAAAGATAGATTAAGCACAACTCCAGTAAGACTTCATAGTGTGACTGTGTGGGAGTCAGATTATGCTTCAGCCACTTATTTTGAATGAAATTTTAAGCAAAATCCCTAAAGTTCAATTTGAGTGGGAGATTTATTTTTTTAAGAGAAAAGTTTATTCAGTAGAAGGCAAGGATTTAGATATTGATAAAAAAAAGGAAGCAATAAGGGATTTTTTTTCAATAAGAGTAATAAAGGATAAAAAAGCAGGATTTACAAGTTGTTCTGAAATAGAGAAAGTTCCTGAAGCTTTTCAACGGGCAATTGAAATTGCCAATATATCTGAACCAGACGAGTTTTTGGACCTTCCTATCCCTGAACAGATAAAACAGGTAGAGGTCTTTGATGAACAATTAATAAGGTTGAAAGAAAGTTTGCCTCGTATATTGATTAATATGCAAAAATCGGCTTTTTTTGACCGAAAAATAAAAAAACTCAGAAATGCAGAGATAAATATAACAGTTGATGAAAAAGGTATAGTAAATTCAAAAGGACTTTCTGTTTATCAGCCATTTACCTCAATTACAGCACACATAATCGCAATTGCTGAGGATTCAGAATCCCAGATGGGATGGGCTTTTAGGGCAGAAAGATTTTTAAAAAATCTTAATTTTGAAGAAGTTGCAAGAGAAGCAGCGCAAAAAGCTTTAATGCTTCTTAATCCCCAGAAAATTAAACCTTTTAAAGGATTTGCAGTGTTAGACCCATCTGTTTCTTCTGAGTTTCTTGAACTTATAAGTCAATCCCTTTCAGCAGAAAACTATTTAATGGGTAAATCTTTATTTGCAGAAAAACTTGGCAAGACTGTTATAAATGAAAAACTGAATATTATTGATAATGGATTAATTCCTGAGAGATTTGGTTCGACTCCCTTTGATGCTGAAGGAGTTCCTTCACAGGAAAAGTTTTTGATAAAAAATGGGGTTTTAATTTCACTTTTACACAATACATATACAGCAAAGCGCTCAGGAACTTTGTCTACTGGAAATGCTGTAAGGACAGAAAGAGGATTATCAGTAGGTCCTACAAATTTATATCTTCAGTCAGTAGAAACTACTATAGAAGATATTATAAAAGAGGTTGACAGAGGAATTTATATTTTAGAAGTTATGGGTATGCATACAGCTAATCCTGTTAGTGGAGAATTTTCAGTAGGAATTTCAGGTATCTATATAGAAAATGGAGAGTTAAAACATCCTGTAAAGGAGGCAGTATATTCTGGAAATGTTCTGGAACTTTTTAAAAACATTAAAGCAGTAGGTAATGATTTAAAATTCTTTGGAAATATAGGCTCACCAACCCTCCTTGTTGAGGGTGCAGATATATCTGGTTAAAGGAGGTTATAGGTGGATTACTTTTTAACTGAAGAACAGAGGATGATAAAAGACCTTGCAAGACAAATCGCTGAGGAGCATGTTAAACCAGTTAGAGCAGAACTTGATGAGACAGGTGAGTTTCCCTGGGAGATTATGAAAATTTTGGCTCAGGCAGACATGTTCAGAGTATTCATTCCAGAGGAATATGGAGGGCTGGGCACAGGAGCTCTTGAACTCTGTCTCGTGGTAGAGGAACTATCCCGTGTCTGCCTCGGTGTTTCTACAACCTATGCTGCAAATGCTTTGGGAACATATCCTATTCTTCTTTTTGGAACTGAAGAACAGAAGAAAAAATATTTGCCCGATATAGCTGATGGAAAAAGACTGGTTGCTTTTGCCCTTACAGAGCCAAATGCTGGAAGCGATGCAGGAGGAATTCAAACAACTGCTACAAAGGATGGAGATTACTATATTCTTAATGGAAGAAAACAGTGGATAACAAATGGTGGTGAAGCAGAGATTTATACAGTTATTGCACTGACAGATAAAACTAAGGGTCCAAGAGGTGCGTCAGCATTCATTGTTGAAAAAGGGACTCCTGGTTTCAGTTTTGGAAAAAAAGAAAACAAAATGGGAATAAGAGCATCTGCTACAAGGGAATTGATATTTGAAGACTGTAGAGTTCCGAAAGAAAACATGCTTGGCAGAGAAGGTATGGGATTTATTGTTGCAATGAAAACACTTGACCAGAGTAGGGTTGGTGTGGGAGCTCAGGGAGTTGGAGTTGCTCAGGGTGCTTTTGAGGAAGCTGCAAAGTTTGCCAAACAGAGAATACAATTTGGTCAGCCAGTAATAAGCTTTCAGGCAGTTCAGCACATGCTTGCTGATATGGCAATTCAGATCGAAGCTGCAAGAGCACTTGTTTACTCTGTTGCAAGATACATTGATTCTGGAGCAAAAGATATTACAAAAGCTTCTGCAATGGCAAAGACATTTGCAACAGATGTAGCAATGAAAGTAACAGTTGATGCAGTTCAGATTATGGGTGGTTCAGGATACATGAAGGATTATCCTGTTGAAAAGATGATGAGAGACGCAAAAATTCTTCAGATTTATGAAGGAACCAATCAGATTCAGAGAAATGTAATAGGGCAGGCAATTATAAAAGAACTTACAAAAGCAGGGATTTAGACAAAAAGGAGAATATAAAATTGCGAATATATGTTATAGGTTTTACCCTGTTACTTTCTCTATTAATTCTGATTAACTGTACAGGTATTAGGCAATACCCTGCCTATTACAGACATTCAGCAGAGCTTACTCTGGAAGAAAAGAGAGAGTTACTCGCAGAGCATAATAAATGGAGAAATCAAGTTGGAGTGCCTGATTTAATCTGGTCAACAGAACTTGAAGAAATTGCTAAGGACTGGGCATATAAGCTCGCTAAAAACTACGGATGTAGAATGATTCATAGCAGTAACAAACTGGGAGAAAATATTTTCTGGGCAAACTATGCTGTCAGTGCAAAATACGTTGTTGATTACTGGGCAGATGAAAGATTTTATTATGACTATGCATCTAATACATGTAAACAAGGCAGACAATGTGGTCACTATACACAACTGGTGTGGAGTGAAACCAGACAGTTAGGATGTGGAAGAGCGCTTTGTAGTAGCGGAGAAGAAATCTGGGTTTGTAACTATAATCCAGCAGGTAATGTTAAAGGTAAGAGACCCTATTGATTTAAGTTTTGGATAAAATCATAACTCTATGGGACTCCCCCATTCCCTGGGGGAGTACAAGTCTTTTAAAATGCTGTATTAGATTTTTTTGATAGATTTCACCTAAAACTTTTTCATCACAAAGTGAGATCAGATAGTTGCTCTGAGAAAAATATCCAACACATTCAAATCCTGAGTCCTCTGCCCATTTTTTTAGGGCTGTAAAATTAACATGGGCTGTAATATCCTGGCTACCTATGTTAGTGTATGGATTTTCATTAATTGTGTGCTTATAATAGCAAAGAAGCGTTCCTCTTTTTCTTTCAGAACAGTAGTATTCTTCCGCTAAGTATCCATAATCAAAAATTAAAACATAACCTTTTTCAAATTTTTCACTCAGAGTTTCAATTAAAGATTTCATTTTTAAGTTTACTTCTGAACGATAACCCTTTATTTTTAAAATCCATGGTGCAAACTCTTCAATATACTCACGAGTTTCATCTCTACATGGCAGAAGAGTTTCAGTTAATTCATCATTTTTAAAATCTACATAGACTTCCATCATCTCTGTTGAGGTATTGATCTCAAAAACTCTTACAGGTAAAGCATCAAAAACTTCATTACATATAAACACCCCGACAAAGGGAGATAGTTTATCAATTGATTTGTACCAATTGGTTTTATCAAGATAGTGATTTAAATTTTGTTTTTGAATCTCTATCAATGAAGGATTTATCTCTACGAGATTATATTTTACTGAAATAGAGAGAGTTTCAAGAATATCCTTTGCAAGATATCCCATGCCAGGACCTATTTCAGTAATCGTAAAATCTTCAAAACATTTAAGTTTGTGATAAAAATTTTCTATCTGTTTGCTTAAAAGAAAACCAAATGTTGAACATAAATGGGATGCTGTAAAAAAATCTCCCTGTCTGCCAATTTTCGTATCAGGCTTTGTATAATAGCCAAGGTCAGGATAATAAAGAGCAATTTCCATGAATTCATCAAAGGGGATTGGTCCATGGTTTTTTATTTTCTCAATAATTATCTCTTTAAGCATCAAGACATAAGATTGAACATTCTTTGAACTGCTTCGTAAGCCTTTAATCTTATATCCTCAGGAACTTGAATAATGTACTTATTTTCTTTTAATGCTCTAAGAACACTTTCAAGGGTAGTTATTTTCATATTTGGACATATCATGTTAGTTTTGAGAGGATAAAACTTTTTATCTGGGTTTTCTTTTCTCAATCTGTAAAGAAGTCCAATTTCTGTGCCAATTATAAATTCTTTAGCTTGAGATGATTTTGCAAACCTTACCATTCCACTTGTAGAGGCAACATGATCTGCAAGCTCAATAACTTCAGGACGACACTCAGGATGAACCACAACTAAAGCATCTGGGTAAATATTTTTTGCACGAATAACATCATCCTTTTTTATCATGTGATGAGTTGGACAAAAGCCATTCCATGGGATAATCTCTTTTTCAGGAACCTGCTTTTTTGCCCAGTCAGCAAGATTTTTATCAGGAACAAAAATGATTGAATCGAAAGGAACTGCCTTTACAATCTGGGGAGCATTGGCAGATGTACAGCAGGCATAGCTTAATGATTTTACTTCGGCAGTGGTATTAACATAGGAAATAACAGGTGAGTTAGGATATTTCTTTATCCATTCTTTAAGTTCTCTAATATTTACCGTATCTGCCATGGGGCATCCAGCTTCAATTTCGGGAAGAAGTACTGTTTTATCAGGATTAAGAATTGCAGCAGTTTCAGCCATAAAGTGAACTCCACAGAACACAATAACATCACATTGAACTTGAGTTGCCTTTTTACTTAATTCAAGAGAGTCTCCAACAAAATCGGCAATATCCTGTATTTCCTCACGCTGATAGTTGTGAGCAAGAATTATGGCATTCCTTTGTTTTTTAAGTTTTTTTATTTCTTCTACTATTGTTTTATCCATATATAAAGATCCTCCCTGTTAGTGTATACTACTGTTCCATCAGAGAGCACTACAGCTTTAATTGGTTTTCCAATTTTATAATGGGGTGAACTTCCTGAGTATCTTAAAGATATTTTTCTTACATAGTTTTGTGTTTCTGCAATGTTAGGGATTCTTCCAAGACTTTCCACAAGACTTGGTCCAGCATTATAGGCAGCAAGAGCAAGTTGAAAGTTACCATTAAATTTTTCAAGAAGATACTTCATATATCTTATTCCACCATCTATGTTTTGAACAGGATCAAAGGGATCTTTAACACCCATCAGAATTGCTGTGCCTGGCATAAGTTGCATAATTCCTATGGCACCTTTTGGAGATACTGCATTAGGATTCCATCCACTTTCTTCCCTTATCATCTCTTTTATTAACTTAGGATCTACTCCATAAAACCTTGATTTTTCCTCAACGATTTTTTCAAGTTCCTGTCTTGATATCCCTGAAACTGTCTTATACTGATGAATCTTTTGAGGTTTGTATGACTTTTTTAAGTTTTCACAGAGATTTGTATAAACTCTTTGACCATCAATGATCTGAACACAAATTCTATCAGCAAAAGCAGAGCCGATGAAAAAAAAGAAAAATAATAGAATTGATAAGAAATTAAACATGTTAAATTATATCAAAAAATCTCCTTAATAGCAAACAACTACAGTTTTCCAGATCTGATTATTGATATGATAAGCCATAATCCAAGAAAGAAAGCAAAAATTCCTGTAATTAAACCAAAAACTGAAATTCCATGTACAAGTGGTTTAACCTCTGCTGCATGCATAATTGCAGAACTAAGAATCATAGCACTTACAATAAGAGCAAAGGAGATTTTATTGCTTGCTTTATCAATATCCTTTATAAATTCGGGAAGATTCACATGATACATGCGGATTGTTATCTCATCCTTTACAGCTTTCCTTAGAAGAGTTTTAAGCTGAAAAGGGATATTTACAGCAGCTTCCTTAAATTCATTCAGTGCTTTAAGAGTTTTTTTGAGATAGAAATCAGGTTGTAGTCTCTTTGATATAATTTTTTTTGCATAAGGCTTTAGCAATTCAATAATTGATATTTTGGGACAGAGTTCCCTTGTTAATCCTTCAAGCATAATTAAAACTTTATCAATTAATAAAAGTTCAGGAAGAAATCTCAATCTATGCTTTAGAGCTACTTTCATGATTGATTCAATTAGTTCTGATATCCTGATTTCTTCGATTTTGTACGTGTAGAGTGGGAAAAGAAGATCTTCCAGGTCTTCTTTTAGTTCTCTTTTGAGTTTTTCCTTGTCAATTTCTTCTGGAATAATGCCAAGCTTAAGATACTCGTTGATTAATTTATCAGTGTTCTGATTTATTATTGCCAGAGCGATATTTGCATAAATTTCCTTAAATTCCTCATCAATCCTTTGAACTATACCAAAATCAATTAAAGCTATAGATGAGTTGTCCATCACAAGAATATTACCAGGATGAGGATCAGCATGGAAAAAGCCGTGATCAAAAATTTGTTTGAAATACATCTCTATCAAATTATTTAAGAGTCTTTCAATGTTAAATCCCTTTTTATTAAGTGATTCTACATCGTCTATTCTGACTCCTTTCACTTTTTCCATAACAAGAATTTTTTCAGTAGTAAACTCTTTAAACACATAGGGAATATAAACATTCGGGCTGTCTTTGAAATTCTCTCTGAAAACTATTGCATTGGATGCTTCTCTTCTAAAGTCTATCTCTTTTGTAATAGCCCGCGAAAATTCTTCAACAATACCGATAGGATCAAAAATTTTACTTTCAGGAATGTATTTTTCAATGAGTTTTGCAAGATTATGAAGTATTGTAAGATCAAGCATAATCTGTTGCTTTATTCCAGGACGTCTTACCTTTACAATAACTTCTTTCCCATCTTTCAAAACAGCTTCATGAACCTGGGCAATAGATGCAGAGCCAATTGGTTCAGGATTAATACTGTGAAAGACTTTTTCAATACTTACTCCAAGCTCTTTTTCAATTACTTCATAGATTTTTTCTGACTCAAATGGAGCGACTCTATCCTGAAGTTTTTTAAATTCCTGTGCATAGGCAATGGTCACAAGGTCTGGACGAGATGAAAGAAGTTGTCCAAGTTTTATAAAAGTTGGGCCTAACTCTTCAAAAGCTATTCTTAATCTCTCCGGAGCAGTGATTTTGTAATAGGGCCATCTTCCAAAGGTTTTTATTCTTTTCTTTAGAGCTATGAATCTACCAAGATGAATCTGGTCAATTATCTGACCGAATCCATGTTTTATAAAGACATTGACTATCTCTTGAAACCTTTTTGCAGAGTAGTATGTTTTTTTAATTTTGAAAAAGTCCATCCGATTAAAACTATTATAACATGGATAAATGCTAAAACTTTCTGATAGGGGAATTTTATGTTGTTTAAAATTCATTAATATTTCAAAGAAATATAACGAAAATTGATAAAAAATAGCGATATTACGAAAAATTAATCAAAAATTGCTTATAAATTGTCTTATTTAGCCTTGATTGGAGATTCAATTTCAGGTTATATTAGCACTCGGTAAGGTTAGTTGCTAATAACTCACTAAAATAATAATAAAGGAGGGAGGATATGAAGATTAAGCCACTAAAAGACAGAGTAGTTGTAAAATTCGCATCAGAAGAACTTGAAAAGACACCTGGAGGAATTTATGTACCTGATGTGGCGAAAGAAAAGCCCCAGAAGGGTACAGTTCTTGAGGTTGGCTCTGAGGTAAAAGAAGTAAAAGTTGGTGATACTGTTCTTTTTGACAAATATGCAGGCACAAAAATCAAGATTGACGATGTTGAGTACTTAATTATCAAAGAAGAAGAAATACTTGGAATAGTAGAAAAATAAAAAAAAGGAGGGGATGATATGGCAGCAAAGCAGTTAATATTTGGTGATGCAGCAAGACAGGCTATTCTTAAAGGTGTTACAATTCTTACTGATGCTGTAAAAGCAACATTGGGACCAAGAGGAAGAAATGTAGTAATTGAGAGGAAGTTTGGTTCTCCCAATGTAACAAAAGATGGAGTTACAGTTGCTAAAGAGATAGACCTCAAAGATCCTTTTGAGAACATGGGTGCACAGCTTGTCAGAGAAGTTGCCTCCAAGACCTCTGATGTGGCAGGTGATGGAACGACAACTGCAACTGTATTAGCCTATGCGATTTACAAAGAAGGTCTCAAGTATGTTTCAGCCGGTGCCAATTCAATGGATCTCAAAAGAGGAATTGACAAAGCTGTTGAGGCAGTAGTTGAAGAACTCAAAAAGATTTCTAAACCTGTTGCAGATAAAAAAGAGATTGCACAGGTAGGAACTATTTCAGCAAACAATGATGCTTCAATTGGTGAACTTATTGCTGAGGCAATGGACAAGGTTGGAAAAGACGGTGTTATCACTGTTGAAGAAGCAAAGGGAATGGCTACAACCCTTGATATAGTTGAAGGAATGCAGTTTGACCGTGGATATATTTCCCCATACTTTATAACTGATCCTGAGCGCCTTGAGTGTGTTCTTGAGGATGCCTTCATTTTAATTCACGACAAAAAGATTTCCAGCATGAAAGATTTGCTCCCAATTCTTGAGCAGATCGCAAGAATGGGCAAACCTCTTTTAATTATTGCTGAAGATGTAGAGGGCGAAGCTCTTGCAACATTGGTTGTAAACAAACTCAGAGGAGTGCTTCAGGTTTGTGCAGTCAAAGCACCTGGATTTGGAGAGAGAAGAAAGGCAATGCTTGAGGATATTGCTATCCTCACAGGTGGAACAGTAATTTCAGAGGACCTTGGAATAAAGCTTGAAAACGTAAAGATTGATGATCTCGGAAGAGCAAAGAAAATCATTGTTGATAAAGACAATACCACAATCGTAGAGGGAGCAGGAGATCCTCAGAAGATTCAGGGAAGAATTAAACAGATAAAGGTTCAGATTGAAGAGACAACTTCTGACTATGATCGTGAAAAACTTCAGGAGAGACTTGCAAAACTCGCAGGTGGAGTTGCAAGAATCAATGTAGGTGCTGCAACTGAAGCAGAAATGAAAGAAAAGAAAGCAAGAGTAGAGGATGCACTGAATGCAACCAGAGCTGCAGTTGAAGAGGGAATTGTACCCGGTGGTGGAGTAGCATTGCTGAGATGCCAGAAAGCTCTTGAGAATTTAAAAGCTGAAAATCACGATCAGCAGCTTGGTATTGAGATTGTCAAGAAAGCTCTTGAAGAGCCAATAAAGCAGATTATATCAAATGCTGGTGTAGAGGCAACACTCATTGTTGAAAAAGTAAAGGAAAACACCAACATTAACTTTGGATACGATGCATATCAGGAAAAATTTGTTGATATGATGGAAGCAGGTATTATTGATCCAACAAAAGTTACAAGAACAGCTCTTCAGAATGCTGCATCTGTTGCAGGATTAATGCTTACAACAGAAGTGCTTGTAGCTGAAATTCCAGAGGAAGAAAAGAAACCTCCAATGCCATCACCTGATATGTACTAATATTTACGGATTCTCCAGAGGGGCAGGCATGAGAATGTCTGCCCCTTTTTTATTGAAAAAGCTTTTGATTTGTTGTAATATTCATTTGATGAAAGTTCTTCTGATTGAAGATGATAAAGTCCTCGGTGAAAGCATAGAGGATTATTTCAGACTTAATGGTATTGATACATTATGGATTTATGATGAAAGAAAACTTCCCAATATAATTAAGGTTTATGAATTTGATGTAATTATTCTTGACCTTATGTTAAATTTCACTCGTGGAGAGGATTTAATTACATTTCTTAGAGACAACAGAGTAAACACGCCAATTTTAATTCTTACAGCTAAAACCGAGTTTACCAGCAAAGAGGAGTGTTTCCTTCGGGGAGCCGATGACTATCTTACAAAACCTTTTGAACCAAAGGAGTTGCTGCTCAGAGTCAGGGCATTAAGTAAAAGAGTTCAAAGAGAGACTGTATTTACCATTGGAGATATTACTATCAATATTGATGCAAAAATAATACTTAAAAATAACAGGGAAATAAAGATTTCGAAGACAGCCTGGGATTTATTAACTTTGTTGATAAAAAGAAAAGGCGAGATTGTTAGCTGTGATACAATTTTGAACTATGTCTGGGGTGGAAAGGCAGTTGGTGATGAAGTGGTAAGAACTTATATAAAAGAGCTGAGAAAAATTCTGCCCTATAACTGTATTAAAACCTATAAAGGAAGAGGATATAAGCTGGAAGGAGAATTAAGGGATTGAGTTTTCAATTAAAAATATTCATCATATTCGCAACTTCTGTGGTACTCATTTTCTCTGTTATTAACTTTATAACGATAAACTTTTTTAAAGAACAGCAACAGGAAGAAGAAATTCTCTCCAAAATCCCCTATCCAGAACAATTAAAAGAAAGTTATGCTAAAGAGAGATTTAATAAGTATTCTAAGACGATACTTATATGGGAAGTTTTACTAATCCTTGTTTTAAGCTATCTTTTCTACAGGATTCTCAATGTAATAAGCAGAAAAGAGAAGGAACATGAGGAGTTTTTGAGATTTCTCTTTTTTGTTTTATCCCATAAAATTGGTAATTTTCTCTCAACGATGAATACAAACATAGAAATACTAAAAATAAAGCCAGAAAGCAGAGTTCTTGAAAGAATGGAAAAAAGTTGTAATGCCATTGGTGCGGAGATACAAAAAACTATTGAAGCAGTAAAAAAATTACCTAAAATCTCTAAATCGAAACAACAAATTAACTTAGAGGAATTGATAAAAACAGTAATTTCAAAATTTGAAACTGATAAAAAACTCCTTTTCAGTAAAAGAGAAGTCTATCTCAATAATAATCCAGAAGTGGTTGAGACAATAATTTTTTTGCTGATTGATAATGCATTTAGATATTCAGAAAAAATGATTCACATAAAAATTTTCAGAAATGCAGTTGCGATTAGAAATGACTTCACAGAAATTGTTAAGGGCTCTGGATTGGGTTTACAGATCGCTGAGTATCTCTGTAGAACCAGTAAACTACAGCTAAAATACAGAGCAAAGGGTGAGCATTTTATAGTTCTTTTGATTTTTTAGGCATTTAAATATTAGATTAAACTATGGCTGAGGCAGTCTTAAAAAAGAAAAAATTCACCTATCAGGATTATCTTAACCTTCCAGATGAATTACGACATGAACTCATTGAAGGAGATTTAATCATTACACCTTCATCGAATATTAAACATCAGAGAATTTCAAGAAAAATTGAATTTTTAGTTGAAAGATATGTTACTGAAAATTCTCTTGGTGAGGTTTTTGATGCACCCTGCGATGTTTACCTCGATGATGAAAATGTTGTTCAGCCTGACATATTCTTCATATCAAAGGAAAGAGCTTCTATCATAGGAGAAAAAAAACATTCAGGGAGCACCAGACCTTGTAATAGAGATACTCTCTGAAGCATCAACCTACAGGGATTTGGTTCAAAAAAAGAAATTATATGCAAAATTCGGGGTAAAGGAATACTGGATTGTAGCTCCAGAGGATAAATTGATAGAAGTCTATGTTTTAAGAGAGCCAGGGCAGTATGAACTTAGACGCACCTATTACGAAGAAGATGTGATTGAGTCTGAGATTATAAAAGGTTTAAAATTCCCCTTGAAGGATATATTTAATTAGAACTCTGCATTTCTTTAAACTCAACCTCTTCAGGATAACCATAAACTTCAATCCCGTAGGATAAGGCAAATTCTTTGGCAGCATTTTCAATCATTGGCGAGATTATGATTTTTCTGTGTACTTTTTTCCCTTCATTTTTCTCGTAGAAATTTAGTTTTCTCAAAAAAGTAGCCACATCGCCTTTACTTGTCGAAGATTTAATCTCTGCTACAATTACTTCACCATCTCTGATTATCAAATCAAGCTCTATTTGGTCTGGTCTTCCAAATACTTCGCCTTCTGTGTCTTTCTTACAGTATCTTGTTACTTTGATTGGGAAATTTTCTTCCAGTATTCCTTTCATTGCCTCTCTAAAGGTTGCTTCATCAATTAGACCCCATCTTGCTCCGAGAGCACCTATTGAAGAGTCGTGTTTTCTATGAAGAAGTTTTATTTCCTGCAGGATTGAATTAATCACTCTTTGATTTTCCTCCCATTTTCTCTGGTTTTCTTCCCATCTTTTCTGGTTTTCCTCCCACTTTTTTTCATTTTCCTCCCATTTTTTCTGATTTTCTTCCCATTTTCTGTTCCACTCAGCCCATTTTTTCTCACTTTCTTCTCTCTGGATTTGTAATTCTCTTAAGATCTTTTCAAAGCGGTCCTCAGTCTGCCTTTTGTCAGCAAAACGCTCCTTCATAAGGTTGTAAATTAACTCTCTCGTTTGAGCATCTCTTTTCATTAACTTTGGGAGTTCTGCAATAATCAGTTGTTTAATCTCTTCTTTCTTAAGTTGTTTTTCTGACTTCTTCATAACTAAATTTTCACAGTATTTGACTTAAAATGTCAAATTAAAACTCTCACAAAACTCTCACGATTGTTGAAGAAAAAATTGCTATAATTTTAATATGAATATGCTAATTAAATTATTAATAATTCTCTCAACAATAATTTTTTTTAATATTGCCTTTGCAGAAGATTATAAAGGCAATTTTGAGGTGAAAGGGAACTCTTTAATAATAAATAAGCATAGAAGAATAATATTAAATACAAACATTGAAGTTTTAACTTCAACAGGGCAAAAAATTCCAATTGAAAATTTAAAATATGCTAGAGTTATCGAAATCGTAAGGGATTCAGGAAATAATATCGTAAAAATCATTGTATTAGGGTGGTGGGATTAAAAATGAAGAAACTACATTTTCTCATATTTTTTCTAATAGTGACATTTATTTTTATGAAAGGTTCCACCTCTGGAGATGTACAGATGATCAATTATTGCTACACACCACCTTCTATATCGCAGGATGTTAAACCAGATGTATTATTTGTAATGGATTTTTCAGGTTCAATGCAATTCCCAACATATGTAAATTGTGATTTTAAAGGATATACTAATAAAGTAGCAGATTGTGGTACGAGCACTGCAACATCATCAACAACCTGGAAATATAATCCATCTCAAACATATTCAGGGTATTTTGAGCCTAATAAGTGTTATGAGTACTCATCAAATAATTTTACAGAGAAACAGTGTGATTGCTCAAACAAAATAGGAAGTTCTTCATGTATATCAGGAAATCTTCTAAACTGGATAACCACAACAAGAATTGACATTGCAAGAAAGGTTTTAACAGGGGGAAGATCCAGCAGTTCTGGAGGGAACACTTTTCTTGACAGCGAAGGAGCTGAATATACAATTAATGACGAGAATTTAAAATGTACATTTACCATTTCAGCAAATGTAACTACTAACAGAAATATTACTATTGAAAACTATAATGGTAAATGTCCTCTTGGAAATAAAACAATATCTAACGCAAACATTCAAATTAGAGCTTCAGACCCAAACTCAATAAAGGGAATAATTCATGATTTCTGTGATACAACAGATTTAAATGGTCAGATAAATGAAAAATGTAAACTAATTATGGAATTCATGGTCTTTGCAAGCGATGATAGAGAGGGACAAATAAAAGTTGGGAAAAATGCAACAATATCGAATTTAATTAGCGCAATTAATAATGAAACTCCTTACTACGGAACTCCTACAGGCGAAGCATTATGGGAAGCCTATGATTATTTTAAACAAAGCAATGACCATTCCTATGCAGCAAATAGTGCTTATATAAGCCGAGGCAATGGAAATGTTGACCCTTATTATGATGGAAGTGGAAATAATGCTACTCCGGTCTGGTGCAGAAAGTCTTTTGTTCTTTTACTTTCTGATGGAGCCTGGAATGGAAATGTTGATCCAGTCGTGCCTGCAAGAACTATGCATCTTAATGATTTAAGAGATGATTTACTGGGTAAACAAACAGTTTATACTTATGCTATATATGCTTTTGGAGACCTTGAGGCTCAAACTAAACTTGAAGGAAGACAGGCAATGATTACTACAGCCATTTTTGGAGGCTTTGAAGATAGTGATGCAAATGGCTGGCCATATCCATTTACAAATTATCCTCAAAACAGCAGAAAAATTACATATCCCTTACCTCAATGTAATCCTTCAGGCTCCTGGAATTCTAAATGTGCTGAATGGGATACTTACAACAATACAACAAAAGATGGATTGCCTTATAACTTTTATGAAGCCGATGATGCCAATACTCTGAGAACTGCATTATTAAATGCTTTAACTGACATTCTCCGCAGGGCATCCTCAGGTGCTACCGTTGCTACTATCTCTTCACAAACAGGTTTTTCATCACTTCTGATTCAACCATACTACTATCCAAGATATCAGACTAGTGAAGGACAGGAGTTAGGCTGGTTAGGTTTTTTACGTTCCCTGTGGGTTGATCTAAGACAGAATATAAGAGAAGATACGGTCATAAATAAGATTCTTGATGTCCTGGGAAGTACTTTTGACAAAATAATTAAATTCATAACAGTTGAACAGGAAACAAAGGTTGCAGTTTTAGAGGGAGAAACTGAGTCAGGCTCTAATGCCTGCACTCTTGAAACAACGAAAGAACTTACTGAAATAAAACCAGTATTTGATAGCAGTTGCTGGCTTTGCAATGTTAATCCAGACAGTAGAACAATAAAATACAATACTGGTTCTGGCTTGACAGATTTTACAACATCAGTAGCATCTTCGCTTCGTCCAATCTGGCAGGCTGTTGATAGTTCTATAGATAGTGATACAAAGGCATCATGTTTAATAAGATATTTGAGAGGTGAAAATGTAAGTGGTGTCTCAGGCTGTTCTGGACTTCCCTTTGTTAATCGTCCCCGTGAGATAAATTTATCAACTAATCAGATCTGTCCTGGTATGTCAGGAACAAAAACATGGAAACTTGGAGATATCATTCATTCAAGTCCTACAGTTGTATCAAATCAACCTGTAAACATATATCATAAAAAATATGGTGATACCTCTTACGCAGCGTTCATCAATGGAGATAATTACAGAAATCGTCCGTCAATTCTTTTTGTAGGTGCAAATGACGGAATGCTTCATGCTTTCAGAATTGGAACTATAGTAAGTCAGCCAAGTTTATCTCAACCTGCAAAACTGAAGAATGCTCCTGATGATGATGGAACAGATAAAATTGGCAAAGAAGAGTGGGCATTCATTCCAAGAAATGCTTTGCCCTATCTCGCATGGTATGGAAAACAGGAATTCAAAGACTGTCACGTACCAACTGTTGATTACAGAACATTTGTCTTTGATGCTAAAGTAAATGGAGAATGGAGAACACTTCTATTGGGCGTTATGGGTTTTGGTGGTAAAGCTCTTCCAGAGAATAATCCCCAGTATTCATCAAGCATTTTTGTTCTTGATATAACCGATCCCACAAATCCCTCATTAAAGTGGGAAAGAACTCTTCCAGATAATACTCTTACTCTTTCATTCCCTGCAGTTGTAAAAATAGGAAATAACTGGTATGTGGTAGCAGGAACAGGACCAAAAGACCCGAGAGGAACACAATTTACAACTGCTAAACTTTACTTCTTCAACTTAAATGATGGGTCTGATGCAAGACAACCTATCATAGTAGAATCAGGACTTAATGCAGCAATAGGAGATTTAATGCCCACTGACGCAGACTTTGACTACTCTGATGATGCAATTTACTTTGGCACATATACAATGAACTCTGGAAACTTTTATAGATTGGTTATAAAAAATGGATTGGCGAATGCAACCCTATCAAGAGCTGTTACAGTTGGTGCACCTATTTTTGCAGCTCCAACATTTACAAAAGATGAAAACGGTAAATTCTGGGTATTCTTTGGTACAGGCAGATATCTCACAGATGCAGATAGATCAATCGGATACACAAACTATCTTATAGGATACAAGGACCCATGCTGGAATGGTTCATGTACCACAACATTTACTGTTGGAAACTTCACAAACACTACCAATCTCACAGTTCAGGCAAAAATTACCGAAATTAGAAAAATATGTGAGTGCAATGCCTCTTCATGTGGACTTGTTGATGTTGCTTATAAGACAACTCCTTTAACTTACTATGAGGAAGTACCAACAGGATGTTATATAACTTTAACAAATCCAAAAGAAGCCATATTCTCTCAACCACTTATCTATGGAGGCATACTTGATGCCTTGAGCTTTGAGCCCTCAAATGATATATGTATACCAGGTGGCATAACAAAACTTATAACTTTAAATTATAAAACTTGCACTGCTAATCCAATTCCTGCTGTTTATTCAAGTCAAGCTGTTCAGGGTAATATAGCAGTTGGCGAGACTGTAACGATGCTTCCAAAAATAACATTAGGTGCTGGTTCTCCACCTTTTGGCAATCCATTTCAGATATTAGCAACTCCAGAAGGGGAAATAAAGAAATTTATTCAACTTTCTACAGCAAAACTTCCTGAAATTATCCAGTCAGGAGGAACTGGAGGTTCAGGGAGATTTATCTCATGGATAGAAAAATAAACGGATTCAGTTTATTTGAGGTTTTAATAGTTATTGCCATACTATCCATATTTATGGCTGTGTCAGTATCATTTTATACAAAATACAAAGCAGACAGGGAACTGATGAGACAGGCAAATATGCTTGTTGATGAAATAGGCTGGATAAGATCGCAGGCAATAGCAAAAGAACCTCATGGTATTAGAATAACATTGAATAACTATACTTTATTTAAAGATTTTGATGGCAACTGTAGCTACTCTGATGGAGATGAAATAATTAATACAGTTAATTTTATTGAAGGAATAACATGCGCAACAGCGCCCCAAACTTTTGTTTTTGACAGGAGGGGTTATCCAAGAGGTGCTAATTGTGCTTTGGGAACCACAGAAGGTACTATCACACTAAAGAACACAAACAACAATACAAAAGATATAAAAATAAGCCGCTATGGTAGGACAAGAATTGAATAAAAAGTTAAGCAACAAAGGCTTCACACTTATTGAATTACTGATTGCAATGATCATTACGCTTATAGTTATGCTCGGGCTTTTAAAAGGTATTCTTGAATACAATAAATTTTCTATAAGAGCAAAAATGAAAGACAGAGCAACTGAAATAGCAAGACAGTTTACTGCGTACATTGAGAGTCTTCCATCTCAAGATGAATCAATTCTATACGCAAATAATTCCTCATGGAATAGCGTTGAGTGTAGTGCCACTTCGTGCAATTTTTTTGAGACTGAAACAGAGTTTTATAACATAGGTTCTCCAACACCATCAAATCCAATTGGTAACCTCTCTTCAAATTTAAGACTATATCCATCAGCAGATAATCCAGATGCACAATGCAATTGTAGAGGTAGTAATTGTCCAAATACTCTTCCTGTCTGTACATATGAGGGATTTTCGGGTAAAAGAATTTATGTTGGTTTGAATGTTGTTAAATTTTCACAAACAGGTAAAGCAGCATCAGTCATGGTATGGTATTTTGAACCTTTTACTAATGAGTTTAAAATTATAACCAATTTAGTAATTAAGGGATAACATGAAAAAAGGTTACTCAATTATTGAAATTTTGATTGTTATCGCCATAATGGGAATTCTTGCAGGTGGGATACTGACTGCCTATCGTTTTATTGCAAAAGAAAATGTAACAAGACACCTCGTTGCCAAGCATGAGCAGGATGTTGCCGTGCTTATAAATCAGCTTTTAAAGGATGTTGAATCTGCTGGATTTGGGATAGATATAGATACACTGAATTCAGAGACAAAAATTATCGATAATACTTTAGTTTTTCCATCTCTTGCTACAAGAGAAGAAGAAAGGTCTGGATGCTGGGCAGCAGTGGTAAAAGAGAAAGACGAAGAAAAATATAAATTGCATAGTGCAATTTTAGATGAAAATACAGAAAGTAAAAACTATATGGGTGAATACTGTGATTTAAATCCTAAAGATTACTGGTATGTTATACTCAATCCATCAGATAAAAAAAACAAGTGTGAGGGAGGTTCACTCTGTCAATGTGGAATAGATGTAATTTATTGTGACGAACAATACAAAAATACAATTGCATTCTATGCAACCAAAAGGAACGACTATCAATATCCTCAATCTTTTATAGTTACTTATTCACTTACACAGGACAACCTCCCAAAAGAATGTGCTCCAGGAACTTACAATTTAGCAAAAACCTTAGGTACTCAAGGAAAACCGGGGTATCAGGCAAATCAGCCTGTTATTTCCTGCGTTTTTCCGAATGGTTTTAAAGTCAGAGCGGGGATTCAGAGCGGAAGTTCAATTAGTTATCAGGATAGTGTTTCTTCTGATAATATTGAAAAGCATAATCTTAAACTGTTTCGCATCTGTCTTATTCTTCAGGTTGGTGGAAGGCAGGATACTTCTTCAGCTCAACCACAGTTCAGCACAGACTGCGGAGGAGGTCCGACTATAGATACTGCATGGTGGAATAATACAGGGAGGTGGTATAGATGGAAGGTAATAGAGCAGGACATTCCATTAAGAAACTATCAATGAACAATAAAGGTGTCTCTCTTGTCTCTGCAATAATGATTGCGCTTTTTGCACTGTTAGCACTGGCAGGGCTTTATTTTGCACTAACAAAACTTCTTGGCAGTTCTCAAACTATAAAGACATATGCCTCTATAAGAGATGCTGCTGCTGGTGGTGCAAATTATGCTGTGATGGTAATAAACTCTTTAGATTCTAGACGCTTTAAGCCTGGGGATTGTCTTGATAATCTACCACCTTTAAAATTCAGACTTTCTGAAACCAGTGGAGTCTTTGAAAATAAAATTGAAATATGTTTTGTGGGTTATCAGACTCCACCAGGATTTCCAGTTCCAGGAGTTGCTCCTTCTAAAGACAGTGGTAAAGGTGACATTTACTTGATAATTTCTGTAGCAGAAGGTCCTCAGGGTACTCGCTCCCGTATTGAAGCAGTTTATACACCTTAGTTTGTTGAGAAATTTTACCCCTAATCAGAAAATCCTTCAATCACTCAATATCTCTGCTGAAATGTTCAAAGGACACAACTCCCTATTTCTGTTTTATTTGTTTATTAAATAATTGCAATTCAAAAAAAGATTTTTTAAAAATGATTTGTTCCTTGACTATATTAATGGAAATTTCCATAATGAGTTATGATATAATTTTTCCATGAAGGATATTTTTGAAATAATAAAGTCACGGAGAAGCATCAGGAAATACAAAAGTGAGACACCTCCAGAAGAGCTTATAAAGAGATGCATTGAGGCAGCTCTATATGCACCTTCTGCGAGAAATTCTCAGCCCTGGTCATTCATAGTCGTCAAAGATAAAGAAATAATTAAAAAACTAAGTAAAGCACAACCTTTTACAAAGTTTCTTGAAGGTGCACCATATGTGGTTGTGGCACTTGCTGATGAAAAGAAAAGCAATCACTGGCTTGAAGATATGGGATGTGCGATTATGGCTCTCTTACTTGAAGCACACTCTCTTGGATTGGGTGCTTGCTGGGGTGCAATTTATCATCCTGAAAACAGAGAAAGGGAAAACTATGTAAGAGAGATTCTCAATATTCCTGAAAATTTGAGAATAATTTCCTGTATAGGAATTGGCTATCCAGATGAGACTCCTTCACCTAAGAGAGTAAAATCTCTTGATGAAGCTATTATAAAAATTGTCTGAAAAGCTTATTTATACAGCTGGCACAAGCAATCGTTCAGTAGAGGAATTCATAGATATTTTAAAAACTTACAATATAAAGACTGTAATAGATGTGCGAAGTTTTCCCGCATCAAAAAGGTTTCCCCACTTCAGTAAAGACAGTTTAGATGAGATTTTAAAAAAAGAAGGATTTGAGTATATCTATCTTGGCAGAGAACTTGGCGGGTTCAGAAAAGGTGGCTATGAGGCTTACATGAAAACAGAGGAGTTTAAAAAGGGAATTGAAAAGCTTGAAGAAATTGCCAGGAGCAGTCTATCTCTATTTTTCTGTGCTGAAAAGCTTTTCTTTCGCTGTCATAGAAGATTTATTTCTGAGATGCTTTCAGAGAGAGGCTGGAAGGTTTTACACATTGTTGAAAAAGACAGAGTCTTTGAACATAAACAGAGTATAATACATCAAAAAAGCTTTGATTTTGCATAAGACTAATGAACATTGAGCAGATTCTACAAAAATTAGACAAGGAAAATCTTAAAAATATCATTAAAAAAATATCTATTCCAAGACATGGCTGTTATAACTACAATGAACTTTTGATGATAGCAAGCTACATTGAGGAGAAATTTAAAGAGTATGGTTATTTAGTTGACATTGACGAATTTAGTTATCAGGGTAAGGTTTATAAGAATATAGTTGCAACTTTGAAAGGAATCGGTTCCTCTAAGGAATGGTTACTAATAGGAGCTCATTATGACTCTGCAATGGGTAGTCCGGGAGCAGATGACAATGCAAGTGGAGTGGCTGTTATGCTTGAAGTTGCAAGGATTGTAAGAGAAACTCCACTGGTAGAAGATATAAAATTTGTTGCTTTTACTCTTGAAGAGCCGCAGGCTTTTGATTTGAAATTTATAATCGGAAGCAGTCATTTTGTAAAAAAATTTAAAAAACTCGGGTACAGATATAAGGCAATAATTCTTGAATCAGTAGGATACTATTCAGAAATTAAAGATTCTCAGAAACTTCCAGCCTTTGTAAAAGGACCTGATGTGGGAAATTTCATAGGAGTTGTGGGAAATAGCAAATCCAAGCCTATGCTTGAAGTTTTTGAAAAGGCGAAAAATCAAGTTCCTTCATTAAATATCATTACTTACAAGGCACCCATGAATGGCTGGTTATCTCTGGAAACAAGATTCAGTGACCATGCGCCTTTCTGGGATGCAGGATTTCAGGCTGTGATGCTCACTGATACAGCCATGTTCAGAAATCCCTATTATCATACATCACAGGATACTCCTGATAAACTTAATTTTTCTTTCATGGCAGATGTTACCCGTGCTTTGCTGGCTGCTGTTTTGATAAAACAAAGTTACTGACAATCTCTCTGGCTTTATCTTTATTTTTAAATCTTATTTTCCTGTAAAGCATCTCGCAATCATTAAATGAGAGTTTGTTGACTAAATTTACAACTTCAATTTCATCTAAAAGATGGGGAAATTTATTTTGCTCATCTGGAAGTATCTCTTCCTTCTCAATGAGCATTATGTATATCAATGACCTTGCTGAAAGTAGATTTTCCACCTCTTCATTTTCCTTTTTCTCAAAAATATATCTAAGTGTAAGAATGTCTCCGGGTGGGAAAAGCCATCTTTTATTGGTCAACTCTTTTACTTTATCTTCCAGTGAAAAAACCTTATTCACTTTACAACAATCGGTTAATTTTTTCGAAAGCACTTTGCTTAAATACTGATGAATAGCCCCTGCTTCTATGAAAACTTTACCCTTTTTGGGCAGTAAACTGATAATTGCATGAGCCCTAAGTTTATCTCGTAAGCGAAATCTCTGAGCATCAGCTCTGGCAAATCTTTTTACAATCTCAATGATTTCAATAAAGGACTTGCTTATTGATGCTTCATAAAAATCTATCAATTCTTTTGTAGCCCTCTTTTCAATTTCATAGACTTCGTTTAATTCAGGTATTGCCTCTATATCCTCAGGTTTTTTACCCTCTGAAAACATATCATAAATTTTTAAGAGTCTTTCCATGTAGGGTTCTATTTGTAAAATTACCTTTTCCTTTGTGTAAAGGTCTTGAAGGATTTTATAGAAACTGTAACTAAATTTGGGAAATTCAAAAATTTCATCTTCAAGATACTCTTCAATAGATATTTCTCGTTTAAGCATTTTCACAAATCCATTATTTGGGGCTTCTTCAAGAATTATTAAATCACTCTGCTCCATAAATTTGGTCATTGATGGCAAAAATTCAACTCTATGGGATGTGAATACTATGTTTATCTCATCTGGCATGAATTAATAATAGGATTTCCTGTAAGATTTTTACAATTGATTTGATATAATAAGTTAAAGATGGCTGAAGTTTTTGACAGAGAAGTGGCAAAAAAGTTTTTAAATGAGTTATCACCCTCTGAGCAGTATTATTTTCTTAACAGAGTAAATGAAGCTATTTATAAAAACGGTTATATTCCAGACGAAGACCTCTTCTATTACTGCTATTTTTTAACCCTCAAAGAAAGATTGCGAGCTATTACCTCATATAGAACAGAAGGATATTTAAGATACATATATGCTGAAGGGTTAAAAGAAGTTGAAGATTCTATTAAACTGTATAAAGAAAAAATAGATAGAAAAAGAAACATATCATGCAGAGAGATTGCTCAGTTTTCTTATCTCTTCAGCAGCAAACAATGCAAAAGCAAAAGGTATTAAAATAAGCCATACATTTAATGGAATCGGGTAGGTTGAAAATATACTGTTTCCCAATGGATGATAAACAATGAAGAGCTGTAAAACAATCTCAAAGGCTATTCCAACTAAGAGGAATTTGTTTGAAAACATTCCTATTCTAAAGACTGATTCTCTGAAAGAGCGTGATACAAAGCCATTTGCAACCTGTGCAAGTACTATTCCTGTAAGGCATGCGGTTGTTGCATGCATATAAAGAATGCTTTTTGCTGAAAGAGACTCACCCCACTGCCATCCACCAGATTGCAAAACATAAAAGAATCCAAAAAGTCCTGCAACTGCTTAAATTGGTCCGACAATTAAGAACACCCTTATTTGAATTTTATCTTGAAGATTTAGAGTAACTGGATTGGTATTCATTAATTCTTTGACTTTTATCATTGAAAACCACTTTTAAAATTTTGGGGCGGATGACGGGACTCGAACCCGCAGCACCTGGAGCCACAGTCCAGTGCTCTAACCATTGAGCTACATCCGCCAGCGCGCCTGGAGGGATTCGAACCCCCGGCCCACTGCTTAGAAGGCAGTTGCTCTATCCGACTGAGCTACAGGCGCATGATATATATTTTAAAAATTTTAGTTACTTTATTGCAACATATGTTATATAATAGGTCATGGAAGCAAAAGTTTATGAAATAGAAGAGAGATGCACAATAAAACAAAAATTTGGCAAATGCCTGATACCGTTTAGGTCGGCTCTTTTTTGTATGGATTGCTTTGCCATTCATATTCAAGATAGATGTCCAAATTGTCTTTCAAATAACTCAGTAAGGTTAATTGAATTATTTCTATCTGAACCAGACCCCTCTGATGAACAAATCAGAGAGGTCATTAAAAAGAAATTCCTTGCTATTTAATGGTTTCTTTAGTTTTAAACAAAATTTGTTAAAAACTCTGTTAATCTTCCATAAAACCCCTGATAAAAACAGAAAAATTTATTCTTTGCCTAAAATCAGTGCATCTTAATTTTTTCATACCATATTGAATGTCTGTGTTTAACGTAGTCTTCATCTATCCATCCTGTAAACATGCTTTTAAGAAGGGGCCAGTTTGATTTGAACAGGACAACTGTTCCAACATGAATAATTAAGGCAATCATAAACAAAAATCCAGTAAGAGTATGAATCAGCGTATTAATTGATTCTATCTCAGGTGAGAGAATTAGCCATTCAAGATTTTTAAGAACTTTTATAATGCCTGTTACTGTTAAAATTAAAATTACTAATCCGATGCCAACATAGGCAATTCTTTGTTCTGGTAAATACTTGTCTGACGGAGGTTCTTTGCCAATTCCTATCATTGCTGCAAGTACTTTGATACTTTGAGATAAATCACCTTTTTTAGGTAAGAGAGCAAAATCTTTTCTTAAGCCATGATAGAAAATGTGAAAAACTACAGCAGCAACAAAAACAGCAGAGGCAACATAATGAACTGTGGTGACATAGTAAAAGTCAGCGGTCCATGCAAATCCGGGAATTTCAGTTATGTAATATCTTTTATAAAGAGGAAGACATCCAAGTCCTGTAAATAGTAAGACTATTCCAGATAAAGCTATGCTCCAGTGTTCAATGAGTTCAATAATACTGTGTCTTTTTATTTTATTTTTCATCAGTCTCCTCCTTATTTGATTTTTTAGAAAAAATCGCTCCTATTACAGCACCAGCCATTGAGAGAAATCCTGAAACGAGAACCAGTTTTCCAATTGGATTAAATTTCGATTCTATTTTGTTTTCCACATTTACAGGCATTTGAAATCTCTCTTTATTCTGCTTTAATGCACTATCTATTTTTTCAAATGGGACTTTTGAAAGATAAAGAGTTGAAGTTCCTCCATTTTGGTTGTCTCCATAAATGTAAAGTCCTTCTTCTTTAGCTCTCCTGTAAGCAAGTTCATAAATAGTTTTTCTATCACCAAAGGTAAAAACTGCATGATTCCCTAATCTTTCTCTACAGGCAATAACACAGGCAGGCTCCTGTCCCTGTTTAATTCTATCTTTACATAAATCACATTTATACATTACACCACCACCTGCATACTTGGGAAGAATTTTTAGATATATACCAACTCCAGCCTGCCTTTGAGGAATGTGCCAGGGGCATACATCTCTACATTTTGCACCACCAAAGCAAATTTTATCGTTGATAACAGAGTTGCCTTCCGGTTGCTTTGTAAGTGCTCCAAATGGACATTCTCTAACACATGGTGGATTATCACAATGCATACATCTTCTTGGAATAAAAATTTCCTGACCATCAATGTCTACTTTCTGAACAAAAATCCAGTTATAGGGTGTTAAAGTATCAATTTTGTCTCTTTTTTCAGACCAGTCTTCATAGGTCTTTCTTGGCCAGTAAGGCTGAATGGGTTTTTGAGGCTGGGGAAATCTATCTTTGTTATAATCTCTGCAGGCTTTTACACATCTTGGAATGGGCTCATCTTTGCAGCCATCACATTTTGTAAGGTCAATCAAAGTTGCATATTTACCCTCTCGAGCCTCTACTTCATTCCCTAAAATTAAGGAGCCACAGACTGCTCCTGATAAGGCTAAAAAGCCTCTCCTTGATATGTTCATCTTTAACCTCCTACGGCAACCTGCCGATTATCTTATTTTTCAACCACCTGCATAATTAAGAGAATTACATGACAGAGTGTTACTCATAAATTGAGAAATCAATCTCTCAGTATTAGTACTTCCACAGCTTAGACATTTCTCCCTTTCATCTCTTTTGTTAACAGGTTTTAATACTTGAAAAGTTCTATTACAGGCTTTACACTTATACTCATAAATAGGCACAGCCTACACCTCCTTACATAGAAGAAATATAGGTTTTTATAACCTTTTCAATTTCCTTTTCAATATTTTCAACTGAGTCTGCTTTACGAGTTAAACAATCATTGAGATAATACATAACAATAAAAAATCCAGCACTTTTCAGAGCTCCATTAATTGAAGCAAACTGAGTTATGATTTCTTCACAGGCTCTTCCACTTTCTATCATCCTTTGCAGTCCTCTAATCTGTCCTTCAATTCTTCTGAATCTCTGAATAAGTTTAGTTTTATCTTTTTCCATTATACCTAACCCCCCTATTATTTTATTTTTATAATAGAATAAAGAATGTATATTATGTCAAGTGCAAGGTATATTTTGTCTTGCCTATAAAAATTTTTTATGTTAAAATTAACTTGTTTATGGAAGACCATAAGTTAAAAGTATTCTGCACAGTAGCTGAAACAAAGAGTTTTTCAAAAACTTCCGAAATTATTCATCTTACACAACCTGCTGTCAGTCTTCAGATTCAGGCATTGGAAGAGCTGTATGAAACAAAACTATTCGATCGTTCTTCTGGAAGTATAACACTTACTCCAGCAGGTGAGATACTTTATAAATATGCAAAGCAGATTCTAACACTTTATGCTGAAGCTGCAAAGGAGATTAGCAGAATAACAGGTTTGATAAAGGGATGTGTAAAAATAGGAGCAGGCACCACTGTAGGTAACTACATTTTACCTGCAGTAGCTGTTGATTTCAAAAAAAGGCATCCAAAAATTAGAGTTAGTGTATCAATAGGGAATGCAAAAAAAATTTTAGAAATGCTTAGTTCAAGCATGATAGACTTTGGAATAATTTCTGAAATGCCTGGTAAAAGTAAATTTGTTGTTGAGCCAATAATATCTGATGAATTATGTGTAATCTGCTCTTCAGAGCATCCTCTAAGTAACCAGAAATCAGTTTCAATATATGATGTGGTGAAAGAGCCTTTTGTAATAAGAGAGGAAGGATCAAGCACCAGGGTTATAATTGAGAAGTTTTTAGCAGAACATGGACTAAGTATTTCTGATTTGCATATATCGCTCATTCTTGGAAGCACAGGTTGTATTAAAGAGGCAGTAGAACGAGGGATCGGGTTATCAATAGTATCAAAATGGGCTATTCGTAAAGAATTATCCTGTGGCAATCTTAGAGTTCTCAAACTAAAAGAGGGAAGAATAACAAGAGATTTTTACATTGTTTTACCTAAAAATACAATTCTTTCTCCAGCTGTTGAGGAATTTATTACATATCTTAAAAACTATCCATATTCAGATTTAATTTTATAAAGGATCCCCTACTTTATGGAGTCTCACTACATTTCTATTGCCTAAGAAAGGTGAGCTTGCTACAAATACAACTGCATCCCCCTCTTTAACAAGGTTTAATTTTTTTAGTTCTCTTTCAGTTTTATTTAAAAATAAATTGTCTATCATATCAATTTTTTGAGGTATGTGTTTTGGAATAATACCCCACACAAGAGAAAGTCTCTTCCATACTTTTTCATCTGGTGTAAATGCAATCACAGGCATTGATGGTCTTAGTTTGGAGATAAGAAGCGCTGAAAATCCTGAATGGGTGAATACTACTATAGCCTTTGCTTCAATATCCTGGGCTACCTTAACCGCTCCCGATGCGATTGCTTCAGGAAAATATTTACTGACTTTAAAAGCACTAATAATTTTGTCTGAAAGATTTTTTTCAGTAAAAGTTATAATTGAACTCATTGTTTTCACTGCCTGCACAGGATAGCGTCCAGTGGCTGTTTCTGCAGAAAGCATAAGTGCATCTGTTCCATCAATTACAGCATTTGCAACATCACTCGCTTCAGCTCTCGTTGGTCTTGAGTGTTCAGTCATTGACTCTAGCATCTGGGTTGCTGTTATAACAATTTTTTTTCTTTGATTTGCTATATCTATGAGCATCTTTTGATAAAATGGAACTTCTTCTGGAGGCAATTCAACTCCAAGGTCTCCTCTTGCTACCATTATTCCATCGGTGACATCAAGAATTTCATATATGTTTTCAAGTGCTTCTTTCTTTTCTATTTTTGCAATCAATGGTGGTAGATTAATATTTTGAGTCTTTGCCCATTTTTTAATTAATTCAATGTCCTGAGCACTCCTTACGAAAGATACCGCAACATAGTCAATATCAAGTTTTATTGCAAAGGCAAGGTCAGATTTATCTTTTTCAGTAAGTGAACTTATTGAAGTTCTTGTAAATGGAAGATTGACTCCTTTTCTTGATTTTAGAATTCCTCCTTCTATGACTTTACCAATTAGTTTATCTTTATGTTTTTCAATTATCTTAATTTTCAGAAGTCCATCATCTATTAAAATATCTTCACCAGGTTTAATGTCTTCAAGTAAAAGTGGATAGGAGATGAAAATTTTATTATTATTTGAAAGTTCACTGCCAGGATAAATCTCTATTGTTTGCTTTTCTTTAAGTTCTACCTCGTCATTTTCAACATCACTTATTCTAATTTTGATCCCTTGCAGATCCCCTATGATTGCTACTGCTTTATTTAATTTACCTGCTTCTTCACGAATTATTTTTACAATATTTTCAAACCATTCATAATTTCCATGGGAAAAATTAAGCCTTGCCACATCCATTCCATTTTCTATCATCTGATGAATTATTTTTCTCTGCTCAGATGAAGGTCCTATTGTGCAGACAATTTTAGTTTTTCTCATAAGATTAAAATACCTCAATTGTTGTATCTTTTTTTCTAATTCTCAGATGTTTTTCCCATCCTGGAAGCTTTTCTTTATAATCAGTTCTGTAATGGGCACCAACACTGTTTTTTCTCTCTAAAGCTGCTTCTGTAATTATCAAGCCAACCATTACCATATTTTTGAGTTCTATAGCATAGGGATCAATAAAAAATCTTCCAGCAAGTTTTTCATAAAATGGAATAATTTTAGCTTTTGCTACACCGAGGGACTCACCACATCTTATTACACCTACCTTTTCCCACATTGTTTGTCTTAGTTCTTCTCTCATTTTGTTTATTTCTGCTCTATTGATGCCCTGTTTATCTATATGAATCTCAAAGATAGAAGAGCTGAATTTATCCTGTGAACCCTCAACGTATTGTATTGCTCCGCATGCAGCACGGTATCCATAAACAAGTCCTTCAAGAAGACTATTGCTTGCAAGCCTGTTAGCTCCATGAACTCCTGTGCATGCTACTTCACCTGCTGCGAATAATCCTTCAATATTTGTTCTGCCCAGGGTATCTGTTTCAACTCCTCCCATTATAAAGTGGGCTGCTGGAGAAACAGGAATCCAATGTTTTGTTATGTCAAAATTGAATCTAAGGCAGGTGGAATATATTGTAGGAAATCGTTTTTTAATAAATTCTGCATCAAGATGAGTCATATCAAGATATACATGGGTTGCCTTTGTTCTTACCATTTCAGATATTATAGACCTTGAAACAACATCTCTTGGTGCAAGCTCTCCAAGGGGATGATAATTTTTCATAAATTCTTCTCCGTGAATATTTCTCAAACGAGCACCTTCTCCCCGCATAGCCTCACTTAAAAGAAAGGCAGGAACCTCCTGAGCATAAAGTGCTGTAGGATGAAACTGAACAAATTCCATATCTTTTAAATAAGCACCTGCACGAAATGCCATTGCCATCCCGTCACCGGTACAAACTTTCGGATTGGTTGTTCTTGAATAAACCTGACCTGCACCACCTGTGGCGAGCACAGTTGCCTTAGAAAAACATTTTATGATTTTATCCCCTTTAAGAAGTAGTGCTCCTATGCATTTTCCTTCTTCAATAATTAAATCAACTGCCATTGTAAAGGAAGCTTTAATGACTCTGTCTAAAGTGGAAACTTTATTTATCAAAACTCTCTCTATTTCTCTTCCTGTAGAGTCTCCATGGGCATGAAGAATTCTTTTTCTTGAATGAGCAGCTTCCAGAGTAAAAGCTAGACGGGAGCCTTCTTTGTCAAATTCAGCTCCCCAATTAATAAGTTCTATAATTCTTTCTGGTCCTTCACTTACAAGTACTCTAACTGCTTCTTCATTGCATAATCCATCACCAGCTTTGATTGTATCCTCAAAATGAATCCCTATCTCGTCCTCATCGCTTAAAGCAACTGCCACGCCACCCTGAGCATATTCAGTTGAGCTTTCTGTAGGTAAATCCTTTGTTGCTACAATTACATTTCCTTTTTTCCCAAGTTCAATTGCTGCTCTCAAGCCAGCAACTCCACTTCCAATAATCAAATAATCTGTGTATATGGTTTCAGACATATTAGTCCTCAAAGGTTATTCGCATGACTTCATCAATAGAAGTAATTCCCTGCATAACTTTATGGATTCCGCTCTGTCTTAAGGTTATCATACCGAGTTTTAATGCCTCTTTTTTTATCTCTGCTTCAGAAGCACCCGTTAGTATGAGCTCTTTTATCTCATTTTTGATAGGCATTACCTCATAGAGGGCAACTCTTCCTGAATAACCTGTGTTATTACATTGATTGCAACCTTTAGGTCCATAAATTTTAATCTGGTCAATTTTATCCTCTGGAAAGCCAGCTTTAATAAGATAATCTTTCGAATATGATTCTTCTTTTTTACAATGAGGACATAGTTTTCTTACAAGTCTTTGAGCTACAATCAAAATTACAGATGAAGATATCAAAAATGGCTCTATTCCCATGTTTACAAGTCTTGTGATTGTACTTGGTGCATCGTTCGTATGAAGTGTACTTAGGACTAGATGCCCTGTAAGGGCAGCTTTTACGGCAATCTCTGCAGTTTCAAAATCTCTAATCTCACCAACCATTATTATGTCAGGGTCCTGTCTGAGAAATGCTCTGAGTGCAGAAGCAAAGGTAAGCCCAATTTCTTCTTTTACCTGAACCTGATTTATTCCCGGGAAACTGTACTCCACAGGATCTTCAACGGTCATGATGTTAACTTCTGGTTTGTTTAGTTTTAGCAAAGCAGAGTATAGAGTTGTTGTTTTTCCCGAACCCGTAGGTCCTGTTACAAGAATCATTCCATAAGGTTTATTTAGAGCTTCAAGAAAAAAGTCTAATGATCTTTTTTCAAAACCAAGGCGAGTTAAATCAAGCTGTAGTGACCCCTTTTCAAGAATTCTTAAAACAATCTTTTCTCCATGAATGACTGGAAGAGTTGATACTCTGAAGTCAATATCTCTACCTGAGAATTTTAATCTAATTCTTCCATCCTGAGGGAGTCTTCTTTCCGAAATATCAAGGTGTGCCATTATCTTAAATCTTGTCGTTAGTGGACTTTTTATTTTAGGTGAAAGATTTGAAATATTATGAAGTACCCCATCTATTCTGTATCTTACAAAAACGCCTTTTTCATGAGGTTCAATATGAATATCAGATGCTCTCTTTTTTAAGGCATTTATGATAATCTCATTGGCAAGATTTATTATTGGACCTTCTATTTTGACGACAGGTTCTTCCTTTGTCTCAATTTCTTCATCTTTAGTTGCCTCAGCAACAGCAATGTCTAATAAAGTTCCAAGGGTGTCTTCTTCTACTTCTGTATCGAACAGGCTATGAATCAGCTTTGTTAACTCAGAATTTTTTACAAGGTAGATTTGTATATTAAATCCGGATAAAATGGATTTTATATAATTCACATTAGCCACATCAGAGATTGCTACTTTAACAGTGTTTTCTGTTTTGCTGAAAGGAATAAATTTATACTTTACTATAAATTCCTCTGGCGCTAATTTTAAGGCTTTTTTATCTATTAATTCTTCTGTCAGATTTATTACAGGATATTCATATATTTCGCTTAATGCAGAGTAAATTTCATTTTCAGAGACATATCCTAACTTTATAAGAGCTTCACTAATCCTGATTTTTTCTAATTTTTGGACTCTTATGGCATTAAAAAGCTGTTCCTCAGTAATTAAACCTTTCTTTACAAGATAGTCTCCTAAAGAGGTTGTACCAACGAGTCCCATATTTAAATTTTAATGTAATTTAGCAAATTTTTCACTTCTTCCACCTTTGAAAATGCCATTAGATGAATTCCATGGCAGATTTTTTTCTCCATAATATTTAAAATTAATTTTGCTGTAAAATCAATCCCAAACTTTTCTACATCTTCATCATTGAATCCTTCGATTTTGTCTATCAGCCATTTTGGCACACTAACACCTGGCACTTTACTGTTAAGATAATGTAACATTTTTTTACTTCTTATAATAACAACACCTGCAATTACCTTTGTATTAAACCTTTGTGCGTAATCCATAAATTTCTCAAGTTTTTCAATTTCAAATATCATCTGTGTTTGAAAAAACTCTGCACCCATTTTAAGCTTTTGCTCAAATCTTTTTAGTTGAGGTATCAGTGGTTCTGCATTTGGATTTACCACGCCTCCATAAAAAAATTCAGTTTTTCCATTCAATCTATTTCCATTTATGTCTAATCCATTGTTAAGATTATTTATCAATCTAATCAGTATTGAAGAGTCTATGTCATAAACAGGTTTTGCTTCTTTTTGGTCTCCCAAGATTGGATGGTCTCCTGTCATTAAGAGAAGATTTCTTATTCCTAAAGCATGAGCACCAAGAAGATCTGATTGAATACCAATTCTGTTACGGTCTCTGCAGGTCATTTGCAGCACAGGTTCAAAACCTAAATCTAAAGAAATTTTACAGGCGGCAAGAGAGCACATACGCATTTTGCCAGAAGGATTATCAGTAAAGTTTACGGCATCAACTAATGGTTTTAATTCCTTTAATTTATCTATCATCTGATTTATTTCAGGTCCCTTAGGAGGTGTAAGTTCTGCAGTAACTACAAACTCTCCATTAACTAATTTCTTTTTGAGATTGCTCAATTTTATTTCTCCTTTGGATCTTCTGTTTTGGATTTTGAATAGCCTGTAGAGGCTTTAAGCTGTCTTGGTGAATTAGCCTTTGACCAATCCTTTGGACCCAGGATATTTTCATAAAATTTTTCCATAAGTCCTCTTTTTTCCAAAGTTTCATATGCAATTATCCATGCGCACTTTCTCAGAGGATTAACTTCGCATCTGCCTTCTTTGTATCCTCCGCATGGTCCATTGAGCATTGATTTTGGACAGAGAGTTACAACGCACACTCCTGTTATGGCAAGAAAACATTCACCGCAGGCACGACATCTTTCCTCAAATTCTCTGAATCTCCGCATGTTACCAATAAAAAGTGTATCATTTAATGGAATAACTGGTTTTTCTTCAAAAAGTTCTGTAATAGTTTGCGTTCCTGCACCACAGGAAAGAACCATTATGCATTGAGCTTGCTCAATAGCCTCTTTGTATTGAGAGAGTTCTCTTTTAGTTCCAAGAATCTGACAGCCTGTTTTTGCAATCATCCATCCAGTTACTTTTTTATGATTGTCTTCAAGCCATTGTTTTAAATTTAAAATCGCTTCCTCATTACCTGTGCCGCATAAAGTGGCGCATTCGGAACAGCCAATAAGAAAGAATTTATCAAGATTTTCAATATATTTTTCAATCTCTTTTAAATCTTTCCTGTTACTTACAATCACAGCAGTCCTCTCTGAAGCTTTGCCGCATAAATCGTATTTTCCATAAGCATAGCTATTGTCATTGGTCCAACTCCTCCTGGAACAGGTGTAATGTAAGAGGCTTTTTCTTTAACCGCATCAAAATCAACATCTCCTACAACTTTTCCTGAAGCTGTAACATTTATTCCAATGTCAATTACAACAGCACCTTCCTTTACCATTGAAGCCTTGATAAAACGCTCTTTGCCTATGGCAACACATAAAATATCAGCTTTTTTTGTTATCTCCTGAATCTCTTTTGTTTTACTGTGGCAGATTGTAACCGTGGCGTTTCTTCTTAATAGAATTAAAGAAAGAGGTTTCCCTACAATAATACTTCTTCCAATTACAACAGCATTTTTCCCTTCAAGAGTAATTTTATATTCATCAATCATTCTTAAAACGCCTTTTGGTGTGCACGGAATAAACAGTGGATTATCAATCAAAAGTCTTCCAAGACAGTATGGAGTAAAACCATCTACATCTTTAAATGGATCTATTTTTTGTAAAACTCTCTGCTCAGCTAAATGTCTTGGAAGTGGTAATTGAACGAGTATTCCATTTACCTTAGGATTTTCATTTAATTCATTGATGATATTAGTTAAAACTGATTCATTTGTATTTTCAGGAAGTTTGTAAACCTGGCTTTCAATCCCAAGTTCATTGCAGGCTTTTTCCTTATAAGAAACATATTTTTGACTTGCCTTATTTTCCCCAACAAGCAAAACAGCAAGACATGGCTTAATGCCTTTATTTTTCAGTTCAGATACCTCATTTTTTAGTTCCTCTTTAATCTTATTTGCAAGCATTTTGCCATCAATAATTACTGCGCTCATTTATTTATCCTTATTTATCAATTCTAATGCTTCCTGTCTGGTTGTCTGACTTTTTCTAAAAATACCTCTTACTGCAGAGGTAATTGTTTTTACACCTGGTTTTTTTATCCCTCTCATACTCATGCATAAATGCTCTGCTTCAATAACTACCATGCATCCCTTTGGTTTTATCTTTTCCACTATCAAGTCCGCCAGTTGTTTGGTAAGTCTTTCCTGAACTTGGGGTCTTTTTGCTAGATAATCAAGAGCACGAGGAAGCTCACTTAATCCAACTATTCTGCCATCGGGAATATAGGCAATATGTGCATTTCCAAAAAAAGGTAAAAAGTGGTGTTCACAAACAGAATAAAATGGTATATTTCTTAGAAGAACCATCTCGTCGTGAGTTTCTCCCTCAATGCATTTGAGCAACTCCTCCTCAGGAGGTTCAAGTCCTTTAAAAATTTCCTCATACATTCTTGCAATACGATCAGGAGTTTCAACAAGTCCTTCTCTTTCAGGATTTTCTCCAATTCCCTCAATAATAAGTCTTACACCTTTTTTAATCTTTTCTCTGTCAAACACAGTTTATCACCCTTTCATCAGTTATTATAAAATCAACCTTTATATCATGGTTTTCTATAGGTATCTCATCTAAAATTTGCTCTTCATAGGCTAATCCAACTGACAATCCTTTTTTGTTGGCAAGAAGCCTATCATAAAACCCACCACCATATCCAATTCTAAAACATTTTTTATCAAAAGCTAATCCGGGCACTGCAATAACCTCAATCTCATCAAGTTCAGCTTTCTTAGCGTTAAAGGGTTCAAGGATTGATTTATATCCTTTTGCCAGTTGAGAGATATCTTTTACCCAGTAAACTTCTAAAGTTTTTTCCTTTACCTTTGGAAAAGCTGTTTTTATTGAGAGTTTTTTACATTGTTCAAAAATTCTCCATGTATCAACCTCACTTCCAAAGGAGGCATATAGAAGCACTGTTTTTATATGCCTTTGTTTCATGAAATCAATGAATTTTAAAGCAATTTTTTCATCCTTTCTAATTTTTATCTCCTGTTCAATTTTATTCCTCATTTCAAGCATTTTTTTTCTAATTTCTTTTTTCATTAATCTAAAATTATACCATTAACAGGCTTTTTTATGGTATTATAAAGCTTTATGGAAGCAAAAGAGGTCATAGAACTCAGTGAAAAATATTTAATCCCAACTTATAAAAGATTTCCTGTTGTTTTGAGAAAGGGTAGGGGTGTAAGAGTATGGGACATTAATGGAAAGGAATATATAGATTGTCTTGCAGGTATTGCGGTAAATGTGCTTGGACATTGTCCAAGAAAAGTGGTATTAGAAGTGCAAAAACAGGTGCAGAGATTGATTCATGTATCAAATCTTTACTATACAGAGCCTCAGGTAAAACTCGCTAAAATTTTAATTGAAAACTCATTTGCAGATAGAGTTTTTTTCTGTAATTCCGGGACAGAAGCAAATGAAGGTGCGTTGAAACTCTCAAGAATATACATGAAAAATAAATTTGGTGAGCAACGCCATGAATTTATCGCAGCAGAAAACTCATTTCACGGAAGAAGTTTCGGAAGTCTCTCGGTTACAGGGCAGGAAAAGTATCATCATGGCTTTGAACCATTGCTTCCAGGGGTAAAGTTTGTTCCCTTTAATGATGTAGAAGCCATAGAAAAGGCAATTACAGATAAGACCTGTGCTGTAATTCTTGAACCAATTCAGGCAGAGGGCGGAGTTAACATTCCTGATAAAAACTATCTTAAAGAGGTTCGTGAAATCTGCGACAAATATAAGATTCTTCTTATCTTGGATGAAGTTCAGACAGGAATTGGAAGGACTGGCAAACTTTTTGCCTATGAGCACTTTGGAATTGAACCGGACATTATGACGCTTGCAAAAGGTCTTGGTGGAGGACTTCCAATTGGAGCAATTCTTACAAAGGAAGAAATTGCTCAGGCATTTGCCCCAAAAACTCATGCTTCCACATTTGGTGGAAATCCTGTTGCCTGTGCAGCTGCAGTGGCAACTCTTGAGACAATTCTTGAAGATGGTTATCTTCTTGACTACTGCCAGAGAATTTCAAAGTATTTTATGAAAAAGCTTAATGGCTTGAAGGAAAAATATCCAGAAATAATTAAAGAAATAAGAGGTATAGGACTTTTAATTGGCATAGAGCTTACAGACAGTGGAGTCCCGATTGTTGAAAAATGTCTGGAAAAGGGACTTTTAATAGGACTTGCAGGAGATGGCTCTGTGATAAGATTTACTCCACCTTTGATAATTGAAAAGGACGATGTGGATGAGGCAGTCTCTATTTTTGATAAAGCACTTAAGGAGGCTATAAAGTGAAGCGAGACTATCTCAGAGTGCTTGATTTAAGTAAAGATGAATTTATCTCACTTATAAATAGAGCAATTGAGTTTAAATCAAATAAAGATTTTTCAAAGTGTCCTCTCATTGGTAAAAGCATTGGTATGATTTTTGAAAAACCTTCAACAAGAACAAGAGTTTCCTTTGAAGTGGCAATTTATCAGTTAGGAGCACATCCCCTATGTTTAAGTTCAAAGGAACTTCAGCTTTCAAGGGGAGAAACAATAAAAGATACTGCTCAGGTGCTTTCAAGATATCTTGATGGCATTGTAATCAGAACTTTTTCTCATGCAATAGTTGAAGAGTTTGCAAAATACTCTACAGTCCCTGTTATAAATGCTTTGACTGATGAACACCATCCCTGTCAGGCACTGGCAGATATGATGACAATTCTGGAGAAAAAGGGTAGACTTGAGGGAATAAAACTTGCTTATGTTGGTGATGGAAACAATGTGGCGAACTCTTTAATTGAAGCAAGCACTTTAACAGGAGTTAAAATTCATGTGGCAACGCCTGAAGGATATGAGCCTTCAGAAGAAGTAATTGAAAAAGCAAAAACTCATACTGAAGTAAAACTCTTTAACAATCCAGAAGAGGCAGTTAAAGAGGCAGATGTAATTTATACAGATGTATGGCTAAGCATGGGTGAAGAGGAAAACGTTGAAAAGAAAAGAAAATTGAAAGATTTTCAGGTAAACAGTCAACTTCTGAAGAGAGCAAAGTCTGATGCAATAGTGATGCACTGTCTGCCAGCTCACAGAGGAGAAGAAATAACCGATGAAGTGATTGACGGACCTCAGAGCGTTGTATTAGAGCAGGCAGAAAACAGACTTCATACTTCAAAGGCAATTCTTGAGTTTCTTCTTGCCTTGTAGGAATTTTCCTACAAGCATGTAGGATTTTTCTGATTTACAATACCCTGCAAATTGTGGATAATTTATTAAAAACTTTTCAAGGAGGTTAAACTATGCCCTGGAAAATGGACATCAATCCATTGGGTAGCCTTGCCTTAAGTGCTCTGGTTGCGGCAGTGCCTATTCTTTATCTTTTCTGGGCACTTGCCTACAAAAGAATGAAAGGGCACTGGGCAGCAATTTCAGCGGTAGCTATTGCTGTTTTAATCTCTATTGTTGCCTATGGAATGCCGGTGAATCTTTCTTTATTCTCAATTTTTAATGGTTTTCTTTTTGGTCTGTGGCCCGTTTGCTGGATTGTTGTTACAGCAGTTTATATTTACAATCTTTCTGTTGAAACAAAGCAGTTTGAGATTATCAAAAACTCTCTTGCTGCAATCTCTGATGACAGAAGAGTTCAGGCAGTAATTATTGCTTATTCTTTCGGTGCATTCCTTGAAGGAGCTGCAGGATTTGGAACACCTGTTGCAATTTCTGCAGCAATGCTTGCCGGATTGGGATTCAATCCTATTTATGCTGCAGGTATCTGTCTTATTGCAAATACGGCACCTGTTGCCTTCGGTGCAATTGGAATTCCTATTGTTGTCGGCTCAGCAGTCTCTGGCGTTGATATGATGGCAATGAGTAAGATGGTTGGAAGACAACTTCCATTTTTCAGCATAATAGTCCCATTTTATATGGCTGTTGTTATGGCTGGATGGAAAAAAGCTGTTGAAATCTGGCCCATTCTTTTAGTAAGTGGAGGTTCTTTTGCGTTAACACAATTTTTAGTTTCAAACTATATTGGTCCTTACCTGCCAGATATACTTTCAGCAATTGTATCAATTATTGCAACAGTAGTATTTGCTAAAATATGGCATCCAAAGGAATCGTGGACCTTTGAACATGAGGCAGCGGCAACGGGAAAGGCAAAGCTTGAATATACTGCTGGTCAGGTATTCAGAGCTTGGGCACCATTTATACTTCTTTCAATTTTCGTTGCTGCATGGGGTATAAAGCCAGTTAAAGCTTATCTTGACCAGATAGCCACTTTTAAATTCCCTATCACAGGGCTTGACAAGGAAGTAATTGATCATCTTGGAAAACCAAAAGCCGCAGTTTATGCTTTTAACATACTCTCTGCAGCTGGAACAGCAATACTCTTTGCAGGAATACTCTCAATTCCTGTAATGGGAGCATCAATTGGAACTGCTCTCAGAGTTGCAGGGAAAACCCTAAATCAGCTTAAATGGCCTATTGTAACAATTGGAACAATTCTTGGATTTGCCTATCTTTATAATTTCTCAGGAATGGCTATTACACTTGGTTATGCCTTTGCATCAACTGGTGTAATTTTCCCATTCTTTGCAGCATTTCTTGGCTGGCTTGGTGTTTTCATGACCGGTTCAGATACGTCTTCCAATGCTTTGTTTGGAAAGCTTCAGGAAGTTACAGCCCGTCAGATTGGAATAGACCCTGTGCTAACTGTTGCAACAAACTCTTCCGGTGGAGTTTTTGGTAAAATGATTTCTCCCCAGTCTATCGCAGTAGCAACTGCAGCAACAGGTTATGTCGGACATGAAGGTGATATCTTCAGATTTACTCTTAAACACTCCATAATACTTACTTTCCTCATGGGTGTATTGGCAATGCTTCAGGCGTATGTATTTACATGGATGATACCACAATGGGAGCAGGTTGTCCAGGCAGCTGCACAGGCAGCAAAACCTGCAGCAGCAACTCCTTCTACAGAGGGACTTAACTATCTAATAATAACTTTTGCAGTATCCATATTTATAGTCATTCTATCAAGAGTAGTAGGTAGGGGAGCTATAAGATGATTGATAAAACTTTTATAGATAAGTGTAAGAATATTTTTGGACCTGAAAATGTTCTTACTGATAAGGCTGAACTTATCTCATATAGTTATGATGCCACCCCCGGGATTCCTCGGGAAATTCCCGGGGTGGTTGTTTTTCCTGAAAATACAAAACAGGTGCAGGAACTTGTCATTCTTGCAAGACAAACAAAAACACCAATTTATCCAAGAGGTGCTGGAACTTCTTTAAGCGGAGGTCCTGTTCCTCTAAGCAAAGGTGTTGTCATAGGTTTTCAGCGAATGAACAGGATTATTGAGATAGATCCGGACAATCTTACAGCTACAGTTCAACCGGGTGTGGTTGTGGCAGAGCTGAACAATGCTGTGGCAAAATACGGACTTCTTTATCCACCAGATCCTGGTTCAATGGCAACAGCTACAGTTGGAGGCACAGTAGCCGAGAATGCAGGTGGACTGAGAGGATTAAAGTATGGCGTCACTAAGCATTACATAATGGGAATGGAAGTTGTAATGCCTACCGGTGAGATATTCAGATTTGGTGGAAAAACAGTAAAGAATGTAACTGCCTATGATTTTACCCATCTGTTTGTTGGTTCTGAGGGAACACTTGGTATTGTAACAGAGATAATTTGTAAGCTAATTCCAGCTCCAAAATATCGTAAATCAATGATAGCGTTCTTCAGTAAACTTGAAGACGCAGGTAAAACCGTTACAGATATTGTTCGCAATCATGTAATCCCCGCCACTCTTGAAATAATGGATAAGGTTACCATTCAGACAGTAGAAAACTATGCAAAAGTAGGACTTCCAACTGATGTAGAAGCTCTCTTACTCATAGAAGTTGATGGGATGGGGCAGGATTCTGTATTGTGGGAAGCTGAAAAATGCGTTGAAATAATAAAACAAAATAACGGAACATACAAAATCGCAGAAACTGATGCTGAAAGAGACTCTCTATGGGCAGCTCGAAGAGCAGCACTTCCTGCGCTTGCTCAGGTAAAACCTGCAACAATACTTGAAGATGCTACAGTTCCAAGAACAAAGCTTGTAGATATGCTTGTTGCAGTGCAGAATATTGCAAAAAAATACAACCTCATGATTGGCACTTTTGGACATGCCGGTGACGGAAACCTTCATCCCACACTTCTTGTTGACCCAATGAATAAAGAAGAAATGGAAAGAGTACATAAAGCAGTAGATGAAATTTTTGAAGTGGCACTTTCTCTTGGTGGAACACTTTCTGGAGAGCACGGAATTGGTGTGGCAAAGCTCAAGTATCTTAAAAATGAAATCGGACGCTCAGGGATTGAAACTATGCGCAGAATCAAGCAAGCCCTTGACCCTGACAACATACTCAATCCTGGTAAACTCGTTCCTATGGAGGACTAAAATGCCTGCTACTGCAGCAAAAACAGTATTTGATGATGTGGAAACTCTCAAACGAGAGTTGATAAGATGCATGAAATGCGGAAACTGTATGTCCGCATGTCCAATTTACAATGTTGAAAAAAAAGAGTCCTCTGTTGCTCGCGGAAAAATTGCACTTGGAGAAGCTATTCTTGATGATAAAATTAACATAGATGATGAAATTCTTGTAAAACTTATCTTTAACTGTCTTGTATGTAAATCGTGCATGATGGCATGTCCATCTGGAGTTCGTTTTGACAGAATCATTCTCGGACTTAGAGCTGCCATTGCAAGAAAAAAGGGTATTCCTTTTGTTAAAAAGGCACTTTTTGGATTGCTGAAAAATCCAGAGCTTTTTGACAAGGGAATGAAAGCCTTTGCTGCCATGCAGGGATTTTTTCTTACAAAAGAAGGAGAGAAAGCCCGTGCACCCAGAGGATTTTTGAGACAGTTTGGGAAAAGATTTGATAAAGACTTTGTTTTACCGGAACTAAGTAAGGAAAGCTTCAGGGATAGAGTTTCTGAAGTTATAGATGTAGAGAATTCTCAGGCAACTGCAGTATTCTTTACAGGTTGCTCTGTTAACTATTTTTATCCTGATGTGGGAGAAGATTTACTCTTTGTTTTAAGGAAAAACAAAGTTAAATCAATTACTCCAAAGCAACAGAACTGCTGTGGAATGCCTGTTATGGTTCATGGAGACATTGAAACAGCAAGGGAACTTGCAAAGAAAAATCTTGACATATTTGAAAAAACTGCTGGACAATACATTGTAACAGTCTGTGGTTCCTGTGGAAGCGCTTTAAAGCATGAATACCCGATTATTCTTGAGGGAACAGAATATGAAGAAAAAGCAAAAAAATGGGCTGAAAGAGTTTATGATATATCAACATTTCTGCTTAAAGTTATCAAATTTGAGCCACCAAAGGGAAAGGTTGAGCTAAAAGTTACCTATCACGATTCCTGTCATCTTAAAAAATCAATGAAAGTATTTAATGAACCAAGACAGTTGCTCAAAATGATTCCTGGAGTTACTCTTGTTGAGATGAAAAAACCCGACGCATGCTGTGGTAGTGGAGGAAGTTATCACTTGACTCATGCAGATACAGCCTTGAAAATTGCAAAAGCTAAAGTAGAGGATATAAAGGCAACAGGAGCAGATGCTGTATGCACAGGCTGTCCTGCCTGCATGATGGAGCTTTTTGAGGGATTGCACAGATGGCAGGGAGACTGTAAAGTCTTGCACACAGTTAATCTACTTGCACAAGCATATAAAAAAGAGGAGGGATAAAGTGTTTGATCTTTTCAAGCAAAAAGCAGAGGCAATAAATGCAGAAGTTCACAAATTTAGCAGTAAAGCAGAGGCTCTTGATTTCATAAAGGATTTCATAAAACAGAATACTCCGAATAAGATTTCAAAGGGAGTTGTATGGTGTGATTCCGAGTTCCTTGAAGGAGTTGATAAAGATACATTACAAAAAGAACTGCCCCAGATTGAATTTAATATAGATCTCAATTCAGCAGCATCAGCAAAGATTGGGATAAATCAGGTGGATTTTGGAGTGGCAGAGACAGGAAGCCTTGTTGAAATATCAGAGAATATCTCAAAGAGGCTCTGTTCCACATTACCTGAAATTCATATAGCAGTACTTCCAATGAGAAAAATTCTACCTGATATGGAATCATTGTTTAGACAAATAGAAATCAATAAAATTCCTTACATGACAGTAATAAGCGGACCTAGCAGAACCGCTGACATAGAAAGAGTTCTTACAATCGGAGTACACGGACCTGAAAGGGTTATTATCCTTTGTGTTGATAACTTTTAGGAGGTCATAGATGATTAGAGAAGAGATAAAAAAGGCTTTATCAAATGCAAATTTAGGAGGGGCATTAACGAGGTTTTCAGAAGCCTATGCTGTAAGTAGAGCCCGAGCCTATGAAGGACTTGATTTTGAACAGCTAAGAGAAAAAATAGCCTCTGCAAAAGCCTATGTTGCTGAGCATCTTGATGAAGTTGTGCAGACATTTATAAAGGCAGCTCAGGCAAATGGAGCAAAGGTTTTCTACACAAAAAGCCCTGATGAAGTGAGAAACTACATAATTGAACTGGCAAAGAAAAACAATGTAAAAAGCATTGTTAAATCAAAATCAATGGCAACAGAGGAGATACATTTAAATAAATATCTCAAAGAACAGGGAATTGAGGTAGATGAAACAGACCTTGGTGAATGGATAATTCAGCTTGCCGGGCAGAGACCTTCTCACATGGTACTTCCTGCAATACATCTTACAAGGTACGATGTTTCTGAGGTTTTTACTAAAAAAGTTGAACCTGTTGAGCCAGATATTGCCCAGATGGTTAAATTTGCTAGAAAACATTTGAGAAGAAAATTTCTTGCTGCCGATATGGGTATTACAGGAGCAAATATAGCTATTGCAGAAACAGGAACACTCGTTATATTCACCAATGAAGGCAATGCCCGTTTGACAATGGCTTTACCTAAAATTCATGTTGCTGTTGTAGGAGTTGAAAAGCTCGTTGCTAAAGTTGAAGATATATTCCCAATTATAAAAGCTCTTCCAAGAAGTGCAACAGCCCAGCTGATAACAAGTTACATATCTTTTGTAACAAGACCCTATATACACATAGATGGCTCACAAAAGGAGTTTCATATAATACTTTTTGACAATAACCGCAGTGCCATAGCAAAAGACCCTGTTTTCAAACAAACTCTACAATGCATACGTTGCGCTTCATGCCTCAATGTATGTCCTGTATTCAGGCTCATTGGTGGACATGTATTTGGAAAAGTCTATACAGGCGGGATTGGAACGATTCTTACTGCATGGACAGAAGGACTTAAGGCATCTAAAGATATTCAGGGTCTTTGCATTCAATGTGGAAACTGCGTAAAAGTCTGCCCGGGTAAGATAAACATTCCTGAACTTATTCTTGAAATAAGGAAAAGACTTGCAAAAGAAGAAGGATTAAGCTTTACAACAAAGGCAATTTACTCTGTTGTTAACAATAGAAAACTATTTCATTCAATACTCAGGGCAGCATCAAAGCTTCAGAAACCCTTTGAAAAGAGTGGATTTATAAGACATCTACCCTTCTTCTTGTCTGAGTTAACTCAGGAAAGAAGTTTGCCTGCAATTGCTGATGTTCCATTTAGAGATAGATTTAAAAAGATTGAGCAACCCAGATCTCAAAAGAAAGCAGTATTTTTTGCAGGTTGCCTTATTGATTTCGCCTATCCTGAAATTGGAGAAGCTCTTGTTAAACTGCTTAATGCTGCAGGCATAGAGGTAGTATTTCCAGAGGAACAGACCTGTTGTGGTGCACCTGCAAGATACTCAGGTGTGATGGATGTGGCAGCAAACAACTCAAAACAAAATGTAGAGGCACTTTTAAGTATGGATGCAGATTATGTTGTATCTGCCTGTCCAACATGTACTGTGGCACTAAAGAAGCAGTTTATTAAAGATCTGAAAGAGCAAAACTACGGTGAAGAAATAATTAAAAAAGCGGAAAAACTTTCAGAGAAAGTAAAGGATGCCTCTGAACTCATAAATAGTCTAATCAAGGAAGGTAAGATAAAATTTAAAGAATCACCAGAAATAACATTTACCTATCATGACCCCTGTCATTTAATCAGAAGTCTCAACATATCTCAGGAGCCGAGAGAAAGCCTTCTCACTGCAGGGCTTAAACTTGTTGAAATGTTTGAATCCGATACATGCTGTGGAATGGGTGGAAGTTATTCATTGAAATTCCCTGAAATATCAGGAACAATACTCAGAAGAAAGCTTGAAAACATTAAAAAAACTGAAGCTAAACTTGTATGCACAGACTGTCCTGGCTGCGTAATGCAGATAAGAGGAGGTGTTGATAAAGAAGGTCTTCAGATAGAGGTAAAACACTCCTTGGAAGTACTTGCAGAAAGAATCAAATAATAGATTCATTACGTAGCGTGAGGAGGGATAATGTTCAGAAACCTGACTATTGGTAAAAAACTTGGGATAGGATTTGGAATCATTATTTTTTTTCTTATTTTAATTGCTATATTAGGTGTTTTTGCTTTTGTTCAAACACAATCATTAAAAGATGAAGAAATTTCAGTCCCAATAAAAACCGTTTGCCTTTTAATTACAGCAATAGCAATTTTTGCAATATTAATTGGGTTTCCACTTGCTATTTTTATTTTTAAATCTATCAGAAAATCAGCTATTGAACTTAAATCAGTTCTTGGCACTCTTAACAAAGGAGATTTTACAGTGGATATTAATGTATACTGCAGAGATGAACTTGGTGAAGCCTGCCAGATTTTACAGGATATTATTCTAAAACGAAGGAAGTTCTTTGCAGAATCAAAAAGAATATCAGAAGCTCTTGCATTATCTTCAGAACAGCTTTCTGCAACAACAGAGGAAATATCAAGAAATCTTAAATTACAGACAGAGCGTGCCAGTCAGATTGCCTCTGCTGCAGAGGAAATGAGTCAGACTGTTGTTGACATAGCAAAGAATGCATCAAACATTGCAGAAGTATCTGTCACAACCGCCAATGTAGCAAAAGAAGGAAGAGACATGACAATGAACACAGCTAATGAGATAAAAGTTATAGAGGGTGCCATACAGAAACTTTCAGAGGTGATAAATGTCTTGGGTGACCGTTCCCGTCAGATTGGCGAGATTGTAACAGTGATAAAAGACATTGCAGACCAGACAAATCTTTTGGCATTGAATGCTGCGATTGAGGCAGCTCGAGCAGGTGAACAGGGAAGAGGCTTTGCAGTTGTAGCAGATGAAGTTCGCAGACTTGCGGAGCGAACAGCCAAAGCAACAGATGAGATAGCAGAGATGATAAGGGGGATACAGACAGAGGTAGATGTGGCAGAAGGTTCTATGGAAGATGCAACAAAGAAGGTGGCAAGTGGAGTTGAGCTTAGCAACAAATCAGCTGAGATACTCGGGCAGATATTTAGCAAGGCACAGGAACTTCAGGGTATGATACAGCAAATTGCATCAGCAACAGAGGAAATGAGCTCAGTTACAGACCATATTACACAGGATATTGGAAGCATTGCAGAAGGAATAAAAGAGATTACAATTACTGTAGAGCAGACAGCAAAGGCAGCAGCTGATATAGAAAAGCTTGGGAAAGACTTGAATATAGCAATAGGTATCCATAAAGCTAAATAGGAGGAAATATGAATAAAACTTTTTCTGTAAAAAGAATAATTCAGGGCAGACTTTTCAAAGGTGATGAAATCGTATCAACAATTACAAAGTTTTTAAAAGAAAATTCAATAACTTCCGGGCTAATTAGCGGAATAGGAGCTGTAAAAAAAGCCAAAATTGGTTATTATAACCAAAGCGAAAAGAAGTACATTTCTCAGGAATTTAATGAACCAATGGAAATACTCTCACTAAAAGGCAACATCTCAATAAAAGATGGTGAACCTTTCCTGCATCTACACATTGTTCTTTCAAAGGAAGACTTTACATGCATTGGAGGACATCTTTATGAGGCAGAGGTTTTTGCTTTTGAGTTTGAGATTGTTGAATTTGAAGGTAATTCATTCCAACGGGGATTTGATGAAGACACAGGACTGTTTCTATGGAAAAACTAACTTAGCATCTCTTCGAGAGTGACTTTGACACATTCTGAAAGAGACTGAAGATTATAGCCACCTTCAAGAACAAATATCTTGGGTGCATAGGAAGACCTGAGAATGCTTCTAATTATACTTCTTACTCCTTCGGTTGTAACATTTATATAGCTCATGGGATCATCTTTATGCATGTCATAGCCTGCTGATACAAGTATTAGTTCAGGCTTTGTCTCTCTTATTTTCTGTGGCAGTATATCCTGAAAAACTGTCAAATATTCTTTTGTGCCTGAACCGGACCTTAAAGGTACATTGTAAGTACATCCTTCTCCTGCACCCCTTCCTATTTCAAGTTCTCTACCTGTGCCAGGATAAAAAGGAAATTGATGGGAACTAAAGTAAAAAACAGAGCAGTCATCTTCAAATATATGCTGAGTTCCATTACCATGATGAACATCAATGTCAACTATAAAAATCTTTTTAATTCCCTTTGTCTTTGCATAGGCTGCACCAACAGCAACATTGTTAAAAATACAAAATCCCATTGCACTATCTATCTCAGCATGATGACCCGGGGGTCTTACTGCACAGAAGGCACCTTCAAAATCTTTATTTAAAACTCCATCAATAGCATCAAGAACAGCACCTACTGCATAGCAGGCAACTTCATAAGTATGTTCACAAAGATATGTGTCAGGGTCTAAATAGCCGGGAAGAGATTTTTTTATTTTTTCAATATAGTGAGGTTCGTGAACCAAAGCCAATTCTTTCTCTGTTGCTTTTCTTGGTTTGATATGAATCAGTTTATCCCAAAGTTCTTCTTTTTTCAGATTGTTGACTATGGCAATAAGTCTTTCTTTTGATTCAGGATGGTCTGCAGGAGTATCATGTTTTAAGAAGATGTCATCGTATATGAAAGCAATTTTTTTATTCATAAATAATGATATATGCTTATCTTTATGAAAGTCAAGAATAACACTATTAAAGGTAGTGTAAAATTTTTTATGTGTAAAATTGACAGAGCAATAAAAGAGGGTGTATCCTCCATTAATTTAACCAAAAATCAAACAAAGAAAGGAGGAATACACCCATGAAAGAAAAACCTTTAACTAATTTAAGATTACCAGATTTATGGAAAGAATTCAACAGTAATTTTAATGAATCCTTCTGGGAAGAATTTGAACAAAAAATGAAGTTAATGAAGAAAAAGTTTATTGAATTAGCATTACAAGAGGAGATAACAGCACTTACAGGGGCTCAAAAATATGAAAGAACCCCAGAGAGAGTTTACCGTAGGAATGGATACTGGAAGAGATACATAATCCTGAAAGATGGAAAACTTCAGATTAACATGCCCAGACTAAGAGAGACAGGTTTTCAAAGTAAGATAATTCCCAGATACATAAGAAGGCAAAGCCAGATAGATGAGATACTAAAGCAGATATTTATTTATGGAGCATCAACACGACTTACAGCTAAAGCCTTAAAACCACTTATTGGAGAAGTATCAGCTCAAACAATATCAAACATAGCAAAAAGTCTTGATGAGGATGTAAAGAAATTTCATCGAAGAGAAATTTTCAGTTATGGGAGAGCAAGTGGGGCAGACTTTATCCTAAAGCAGCAGAGTGTATAAGGAAGAACTGGGAGCAATTGACAGCTTTTTACAAGACACCTAAGGCATTATGGAAGAAGTTAAGGACAACAAACATAATAGAGAGGGCATTTAGGGAAGTAAGGCGAAGAACGAGAACTATGAGTTGTTTTAATAATGTTGAAAGTATTGAAAGAATAGTTTTTGCAGTGATAAGCCATTTAAACGAAAAATGGAGGAATACACCTATTTATGAATTTACACAAAGTTATTGACATTACCACTATTAAAAATAGGCTTAAGACTGAAATTAAGCCGGTCTTTTAAAATGTGTTTAGTAAAGATGATAAAATAGTGGTAAGCGGTAATGATGTTCTTGCAAAAAAAGCTTTTACAGATTAGACCAAGAGAAGAGCTTTGAACAAAAAATAAAAGGGGATAAAAGAGATGGGATCATCAAAATCAAATGAATACGAAGAGCTGCTTAGAGACTGGGAGCGGGCCATAGACCCAGAAGAAGACATGGATTATGCGTTTTTTTATCATACTGCACCAGCCTGGCTCGTAGTTAGGGATAGGATTCATGAGCTTGGGCTTGATGAGGACGAAAGAGTGAAAGAGCTGGATAAAAAGGCTATCATAAATGCTATAAAAAGTGATGCTGATATGCCCCATCAGAGGGATTATGAAGACCTCAAAAGGTGGTGGTGGCATTTTGAGAAGATTGCTGACGGAAGTTACCCAGCTGAGCTTCTTCCTGAGCATTTGAGAGAGGTCTATGTAAAAGCCCTTAGAGGCGATTTTTGATGAGATTGATTATTTTATTTTGTATTTCCATATTTGTTGCGAGGGAACATGAAATCAGTGCACTGGTAAGAGTGACAAATGCGAGACTCATTACAGGCAGAAGCACTTGATAGGTATTTATAACAATTTATGGAAGATACCTAAGTCTTTCTTTGAGAAGTTTTTTAAGCCTTTTTCTTTCTCTATGTTTTTTAATGTACTTTTGCAAAGCAGATTTGCCAAAGAAGTAAATAAAAAAACACGCTGTAATTATTGGTATTATGATTAATACCAATCCACCAATTACGTACCCGACTAAAATGCTCAGTAACATAACGATAATAAAGGGCATCTTTAAGAATAACATAATTTAAACACAGTTGCCATACAACTTGAGCCTTTAATTTTTCAAATATTAGTTAGCACTCTCAAAATCTTGGACTTTGAATTTCTCGAAATAAAGCCCTCGACTCCAATGGCGGCATGGATTCGGAAAATTGATGTCATGAGAATTGATGTCATGAGAATTGATGTCCTGAGACTATTAGTACTTGAGATTTGAGAGTTTTTTAGCTTTAAATTTTTTATCAGTGATTTTGATTTTTTATTGTCACTCAACGGTCTTAGCAAACTCTATCTTGATATTTGAAGTTTACATTTTGTGTTTTCAGAGTGTTGCAAAATCTTCTAAAATGTGATTCTAAAAGGTGGGCTATAGAATGTCGCTTAGTATTTTGCAGGCTCTATCAATTTCAGCTTAATGTTCATCACTTGGAATTATATCGCCAAAGTAATCTCTAACTATTGCTTGGCGTTCAGCTCTTTCATCGAATGCCTTTTTAAGATATCTCTTTGCTCTGATATAACCCTTCCTTCCCATGAATAAATAAAAAAGATCAAGAGTTGCAGTTTTGGCAGGATTCTTTAGTCGAGAGAGAATTTCAAAATATTCTTCTTTCGTATCACTTCTTGCCTCCTCTGGTGTGGGATCGTAATCAAATATGGTTTTAATTTCTCCAGTCACCTTATTTTGCTCTTTGATTTTTTGCCTTTTTTTCGCTTTTATTTTATGACATAAATTTTTTAAGCTCCTATCAATTGCTTCTGGATTTTTCCGTTCAATTAAGCTCGCTTGGCTTTTATTTTTTAGTATATTAGTTCTTAATTACTCACAGGAAAGCTTGCCTGAAAAATTTTTAACTTATAAGTATTCCTCAAACTTAATCCCCCTATCCCCAGGGTAGGAGTTTTTGTGGTCATTTTTATCTGACCATATCTCATCAGGAATCTCATCAAAAGCATCGCATCTTTTGATGTCATAGAATGTCCACGCTTCTTCATCAAAATACTTGCATTCAAAACATGGCGGTTCATAAAAATGAGTAAAAAGAAACATTAAGCGCTTGGACTGAAAATAATCCCCATCCACAAATGTTCCTGGATCTGGTCTTGGCATTTTTTAAGCCTCCTTTAAATAGGCTATTTTCAATCCTCATAGGTAGGCTCGCAACGGGTGCAATGGCAGAAGGGGGTCGTAGATTAGCAGGTTTCAATTCCTCATAGGTAGGCTCGCAACGTGAACCCGAACATTGGCTCTCGCTTCGCCTGTGACCCGTTTCAATTCCTCATAGGTAGGCTCGCAACCAAGAGTGTTGCCTTTTTTTGTTTTCATTACTCTTTGTTTCAATTCCTCATAGGTAGGCTCGCAACTGCAGAGCATGCAGTCATAGAAGGGAAACCCAGATTGGTTTCAATTCCTCATAGGTAGGCTCGCAACTGATTAGAACCAGTTAAAGTATTACTTGAAGTTTGATGTTTCAATTCCTCATAGGTAGGCTCGCAACGTTATTATTTTTTTCATTTTACCCCCACTATAATTGCGTTTCAATTCCTCATAGGTAGGCTCGCAACAAAAACCCTGGAACAACCCCATTTTGCGTTATCAAATGTTTCAATTCCTCATAGGTAGGCTCGCAACGCCGATTATCCCAGTTTTGCCTTCAGGTATAAAGCGTTTCAATTCCTCATAGGTAGGCTCGCAACTGTTTCTATTATTACGCGCCTGATGTAATTGATGTTCCGTTTCAATTCCTCATAGGTAGGCTCGCAACTGCTAACCTATCAGAAAGCCAATATTCAGTGCAATAGTTTCAATTCCTCATAGGTAGGCTCGCAACTCAAAAATATACCCAAAAGCACCAACGGAACAAAAAAGTTTCAATTCCTCATAGGTAGGCTCGCAACCATCATATCGTTGATGCAAAAATGAACGCTTGCAGTTCGGTTTCAATTCCTCATAGGTAGGCTCGCAACTTGTTCAGGATTGAGCATAAGCTTTTTGGTGATGAGTGTTTCAATTCCTCATAGGTAGGCTCGCAACTTATTACTTTATTTATAATATCAAGAAGTTTTTTATTGTTTCAATTCCTCATAGGTAGGCTCGCAACGCAAATAACGGCTGGACCCCAGAAAGAAGTCCAGCCAGTTTCAATTCCTCATAGGTAGGCTCGCAACTTCTTAAGAACATCAACTTTATATAGACCCTGCTTGGTTTCAATTCCTCATAGGTAGGCTCGCAACCCCACTACAATCGCAGTAATATGAATCACTAGAATAAGTTTCAATTCCTCATAGGTAGGCTCGCAACTTTACCATTTATATCGCAAAAATATGTTTTAGATAAGTTTCAATTCCTCATAGGTAGGCTCGCAACGTTGGTTGAGGATGCGATAGGTGGTGCGGAGTTGGAGTTTCAATTCCTCATAGGTAGGCTCGCAACCTGTATGTATATCTGATGAGTGTTATTTTTATGTGTGTTTCAATTCCTCATAGGTAGGCTCGCAACTTATATATACTGCATACAGCGAAGCAAACTGAAAAAGTTTCAATTCCTCATAGGTAGGCTCGCAACAAGTAATTCTTGAGGTTTTTCAGACCCCCCTTCAAGGTTTCAATTCCTCATAGGTAGGCTCGCAACGAGAAAGCTATGGAAGTGTTGGAGGAGTTTTTTGGGGTTTCAATTCCTCATAGGTAGGCTCGCAACTTTAAATTCAACAGGTGCATACTGATACGCTTCTTTGTGTTTCAATTCCTCATAGGTAGGCTCGCAACTTAAAATGTGGTATAGTGGTATAATATATATAAGCAACAGGCCAGGCTGGCTGAACCTTCTGCTGTTAAAGCGGAAGATGAGTTCATGGAGGTTGCCATCTCCACTGTTGCTTTTTTTATCTGTTTCAATTCCTCATAGGTAGGCTCGCAACCGAGTCTTTGAGCTTCAAAATCCTCAAGCATCTCATGTTTCAATTCCTCATAGGTAGGCTCGCAACTTGAGAACATTGCCGAGCTTTTCATCTCTTTCTGCGTTTCAATTCCTCATAGGTAGGCTCGCAACTCGTGCAAAACAGTATATTTCTCGGGCTGGTGGTAAAGTGAGTTTCAATTCCTCATAGGTAGGCTCGCAACATAGCGATTGTTCTGGGAAATCTTCTATGGGATGGTGGTTTCAATTCCTCATAGGTAGGCTCGCAACAGAACTTTATGCGTTCAAATAATTATAAGAGGGTTAGTTTCAATTCCTCATAGGTAGGCTCGCAACTTCCTGCCTGCTCATCAGCCTCGTCATTGCTGCCAGTTTCAATTCCTCATAGGTAGGCTCGCAACTTTTCTGGTAAGTTGAGTAAAAATGGTGACTGTTATTGGTTTCAATTCCTCATAGGTAGGCTCGCAACTCCACAATGGAACTATGTCTGGTTTTGGTTCAAGGTGTTTCAATTCCTCATAGGTAGGCTCGCAACCTATCCAATATGCACAAAAGTTATGCAATGGATTTCGGTTTCAATTCCTCATAGGTAGGCTCGCAACAATGCCAATTTACAGTTCCTTCTACTCCAATATGAGGTTTCAATTCCTCATAGGTAGGCTCGCAACTAATACCTTTTTTTCTAAGCTGTCTGCATATCTTAAATGTTTCAATTCCTCATAGGTAGGCTCGCAACCCCCTATACTTGTATCCGTTCTCCCCGTATCTACAAGTTTCAATTCCTCATAGGTAGGCTCGCAACAAATGAAGGCTTACCAGAATTTGTTTTAGAGTTCTTGTTTCAATTCCTCATAGGTAGGCTCGCAACTGGCTTAACTCTGGATCAGGTTCGGTTTTATGCCCGGGGTTTCAATTCCTCATAGGTAGGCTCGCAAC